>JAYUKZ010000386.1:0-27269 GCA_043763995.1 Fibrella sp. | reverse complement strand
GGGTCTGAGACGCAAGTGTTGCGTCTCTACGCAGGCCAGTCACACGTAGAGACGCAACACTTGCGTCTCAGACCCGCGCGAAGCCAACCAGCGCGAAGCCACCACCCACCGCCAACGTACCGGCAAATATACGCGGTCAGTTTATGCTCAATACCCCTGCAACGCATCTGACTCCAGAATGCGGGTGCCGGTCGGGGGTTCCTGCATGGTGGTGAGCATGGCGTTGGCTACTTTTTCGGCTTCGATGGGTCGGTATTTGGCGGGCATCAGCGGGGCGGCCAGTTGCATGATTTTACTGCTTATCTGCTCGACCAGGCGGCGTTCGGTGCGTTCGCCCAGCAGAATCGACGGCCTGAAAATCAGGAGGGTAGGGTAGGCCAGGGCCATCAGGTCGCGTTCTACCTCGCCTTTTACTTTGTTGTAAAAAATAGCCGAATCGGGGTCGGCACCCATCGAGGTCACGATGGCGAACTGCGCCGCGCCATTGGCCAGCCCCAGCCGGGCAATGGTCAGGGGATAGTCGTGATCGACGCGGCGGAAGGCGGCTTTAGACCCGGCTTTTTTGATGGTAGTGCCCAGGCAACAAAAAATGGCATCGGCCCGGACGAGCAGGCTGTTGGGCTGGTCGAAGTCGAAGGGAAGAGTAAGCAAGCGCGGGTGTTGCCACGTTAAGGGCTTGCGGCTGAGCACACAAACCCGTTCGTAGTAGCCTGAATCGAGCAGGCGGCGGGTCAGGGTTTCGCCAATCAGGCCGGTAGCCCCCACCACCAACGCTGTTTTCAGTTTGGAAGAAGTCATCGGAATTAGGTTAATTCGTTCACCGGAATTTCGCTAATTTAGCCCCTTTGGGCGCATTGCGGCCCAATTTATTCCACAATTCTTAACAATACCCATGCCCGTTTCTCCCCTTTGCCGTGCCGCCCTGCCTGTTTTTGTTGCCTTCCTGACCGTGGCCCTGCTGGCTATGCGCCCCCCCGGCGAGTCGCCGCTTGACCGGTTGCTGGCCAAGTTACAAGCCTATAGCCAGGCGTATCCCTACGAAAAAGTGTACCTCCATACCGACCGCACCACGTACCTGGCGGGCGAAACCGTGTGGCTCAAAAGCTATCTGTTTTATGGCGAAAGCAAAGCCACTGACTCCACCAGCGGCTCGGTGTTGGTAGACCTGGTTAGCCCCAACGGGCGGCGCATTTTGCTCGATGCCCGTCTGCGGTCGAAAGGGGGCTACGGCGACGGGTTTCTGACCCTGCCCGACACGCTTTCGGCGGGCCGCTACACCCTGCGGGCCTACACCAACTGGATGCGTAATTTTTCGGAAGAATGGTATTTCAATAAAATTATCACGGTGGTGCGCATCGGCCCGGCCCCGGCTCCCGGCCCCATTGTTCCGCCCAAACTGGACGTGCAATTTCTGCCCGAAGGGGGCCAACTGGTCACGGGTTTGCCCAGCCGTGTGGCCCTGAAGGCCGTGAGCACCGGCGGCGTGGGGGCCGACGTGGAGGGCTTTGTGCTCAACGCCCGTCAGGATACCGTGGCCGGGTTCAAAACCCAGCACCTGGGCATGGGCACGTTTCCGTTCACGCCCGAAGCGGGGCAGACGTACCTGGCCTACCTGCGCACAACTGGTTCTACCGACGGGTTCACATCCTACACCCTGCCCGCCGCCGCCAGCACCGGCTATGTGATGCAGGTTGAAAACCTGGGTAATAAAGACAACATCCGGGTGTTTGTCAGCAACAACTTACCTGTTTCCCCCGCTTCGGCTGATTCCACCACCGCCGCACCTAAACTGACTGTGCTGGCCCTGGTAAATGGGCAACCCATCCACGCCGTGCAGGGGCCGGTGAGCCGCAAATCGTTTATGGTGCCCATTCCACGGGCCAAATGCCCCGAAGGCATCGTGCAACTAACGCTCCTCGACCCTGCCGGGAAACCCGTTTGCGAACGGCTGGTCTACGTTTCCCGCAACGACCTCCTCACCCTGACGGTGAAACCCCGTGCGCCCACCACCGGCCCCCGCAAACGCGTAGACCTCGACATTACCGCCACCGATGCCGCCGGGCAACCCGTGGCGGCGGGCCTCTCGCTGGCCGTGACGGATGCTAAGCAAACCGCCCCCGCCAAACCCTACGGCCCCACCCTGCCCGCCTACCTCTTGCTCACCTCCGACCTGACGGGCTACATCGAACAGCCGGGCTATTATTTCGACCCCGCCAACACCGACCGCCTGGCCAAACTCGACCTGTTGCTGCTGACACAAGGCTGGCGGCGAATTCGGTGGGAGAAAGTGCTGGCCGACGTGCTGCCGCCCACCCGCTTTTTTCTCGACCCCGACCTGACCCTGGCCGGTACTGTGTTTCGGGCTACCTCGCGGATGCCCGCGCCCGCCGTTCCGCTCACCGTCATGATGATGGGAAAAGATTCGGCGCAGCGCATTTTCACGGCTAACAGCGATGCCGAAGGCCGTTTCTACATCAGTAACGCCAACCTGGTCGACACCGTGACGGTGTTTGTGCAAGCCTCGCAGGGCACCAACCGCAATTTCAACGTGGTGCTGGATAAACTTTACTCGCCGCAAGTGCGCCTGGTACGTCCCCCGCTCATGCCGTCCGAGATGGCCTACGCCGACCTGGCCGAATTCCTGAAACGGCAGGGCGAATATGCCGCCATTGAAGCCCAGATTCGGCGCAACCGCGAAATACAACTCCAGGCGGTGGTGGTTACGGCCAAACGCGCCGACCCCTTTGCCCGCCAACGCGCCATGTACGGCACCCCCGACGTGAGCCTGAAAGTAGACGAAACCATGCTGGCCGGGGCCAACACCGTGCTCGACCTCATCCGGGCCAGGGTGGCCGGGGTGCAGGTAAACGGCTACGGGAACGATGCCACCATCACCATCCGGGGTAGTGCCCCCATTATTCAGGTCGATGGCATGACCATAGATGTGCAGGGGATCAACAGTTTCAACCCCCGCGACGTGGCCATGATCGATGTAATTAAGGGGCCGGGGGCTTCCATCATGGGCGGTAGCAGTGCCATTAACATCATTACCCGGCGTGGGGGGCAGGGTGGCCCCGCGCCCGCCAGCAACGTACCGGCACCGGGCGTACTGGTCGAGAAAGTGGTGGGGTTCACGCCCGTCCGTGAGTTTTATGCGCCCCGCTACGATGCCCCCACGCCCGAAGAACGCGTGCGGCCCGACTACCGGGCCACGCTGCTTTGGGCACCGGCCATCCGCACCAACGCCGCCGGGAAAGCCACCGTTTCGTTCTACACCTCCGATGCCAAAACCACCCTGCGTATGGTGCTGGAAGGAGCCTCCCGAACCGGCCAACCCGGCCACACCAACGTTATGATGACCGTGAACTAACCCCGGCAAGCAAACTGATTTAGTGATTCGGCATAAAAAAACCTACTCAAAGCATATGCTGTAACTACTCACCTTGTTTTCACAACCAATAATAGGCCCAAATTTTTTAAACAGTCTAAAATGTTGTTTTTCTGCTCAAAAGACCGCTTTCATCAGCCACTAACTCTACTTAGTAGTTTTACCATGACTCTTGTCTGTTGTCGATAATGTCATTACTGGTACAAAAATTGTTTCGGTCTGGGGCATACGCTAACTTCTGCGTAACCCTCTATGCGCCATTTTCTACGGATTGTTTGCCTCCTGACCTTCGGTTTCCTTCCACATTTTGTCCAGGCTCAGGATCTGGACATACAAGTGACGGTTCCCACCGCCGGCGACGGTCGGTTCTCGGTTTGCGGCGGCCCTCGCTCCGTCACCGTCAGCATAACAAACACCACGCCCACCTCGGCCAGCAGCCCCGATGGCATTGACCTCACCGCCCTCACGGCTACGCTCGACCTGAGCAGCCTGCCCGGCCTCACCTACGTACCTGGCTCCCTGGCCACCACGGCTACCCCCGGCGGGGCCGTAACCTACACTGGTGGCGGGGCCTCGCCGCAGTTTGGGCTACCCGACCTGAAATTTGGCCAGAAAGTAGACTTTACCCTTCAATTAGAGGCCCTTTGCGGAAGCCTGCCTACGGCCCAAGCCGGTACAGTCAACAAGTTTCCGGTAAGGCTGACCTACACCGGCGGCAACGGCACTTACCAGGACGATTCGCCCAGTTTCGAACTGGTCAATCCGTCGCTTTCCATTATCCGGGTGGTGGGCAACACCGTGCCGGGCATCACCAAAACCGGTACCGATGCCCAGCTTTTCGATGCCACCGGCAACACCACCGACACCCTGGCCGTGCGCGTGGTGAACGGCGGTAACGGGGCATTGGGGCAGTTTATATACTGGACGAAAAAACACCCCCTCGCCCAGAATATGGGTGTGATGGTGGGAACGCTGGGTCTGGTGAAACTAGGCGAAGATGCTACTAAAATTTACTATCGCGTACCGGCCCAGGCCATTGCCCGCGCCCAGGCCCGCGCCGGTACACCCACCCAGAACACGGGCCTTCTTCAGTTTAACGAAATACTGGATTTTACCGAAACCTGGCGCATCACGGGTTGCCCCACCGGCAACGTACCTGACCTGGAACGGGGTGTGCAATACGGCTGCGATGCCGCCAACGAATTGGCCGCCTGCGAGAGCACGGCTTCGCCCACGGGCCTACGCTTCGACCGCATCCGGCCCAACATCACGTCGCGGTACGCTTTTGACGAACTGAGTGCGGCCCAGAAAAACGCCGCCACGCCCGCCTGTTACCTGCGCGACGGGGTGCGGCAGTATGTCTACATGGTCAATACGGGTAATGCCGCTGCCACCAACCTGAAGTTCAGCCTCAGTTCGTACCCCATTGCCCGCAACGGCAAATACCTTGATGCCGGTTCGGTGAAAATGAGTTTGGGAAAACCCACGGGCGGAGCGTCGCAAACGGTCCTTTCGCCCGCCAAACTATACACCCAGGACAGCGACCATTTCAGTTGCCCCGCGCGGCCAAACGAAGTCGTATCGGCCGATTTTGAGGTCAACACCTTCGCCCTGCAACCCAATGATACCCTTTGGGTGGAGTTCCGAATGGACTACAAAAGCTGCGGCTGCGACCGCGACGGCGACTTGTGTTACATGGACAACTGGTACCAGGCCATTCTGAACTGGGACGACCGCAATTGGGCTGCCCCGGCCAGTTACGCCGATGCCTGCGCCAAAACGTATGAGTTGCGCAAAGTAGATACCGAGAACTACGGGTCGTGGCTCACCTCGCTGGCCGAAACGCCGTCGCTGGTGCAAAACAACCAGGAGCAAACCGCCACCTACACCGCCACCAGCGTCAACAACACCTGGTTCTACAAACGCGACCGTTACCCCAACGGCATCTACCGGATGCGCTTCAAGGTGGGCAAGGGGCTGGATTACACCGGTTTCAAGTGGAAATTCAGCAACGGCGCGGTGTGGCCCACGGCCCCTTCGTCTGTCACCACGGTGCTGGCCGACGGCTCGGAAGCCATTGACCTCGATTTCCGCTTTGCCGATTTCCCCGGTAACGCCGATTTTGGGCCGGGTATGAGCCTCGAACTGACCTACAAAGGCGACTGCGCCGAAACCGGGTCGGCCTGTATGCAGGGTGCGCGGCCAACCATTACCAACACGTTCTACTTTTCGCCCGATGCCACCTGCACCGACTGCGGGCTGGGCAACCTCGTTAACTGTACCAGTACGTTGCCGCTGTTGCTCAAGTGCCCCGCCTGTGGGGTGTGCGAAGGGCTTTCGCCCAAAGATTTTCGGTTGGAGCGGGCCAACTACGAACGGCCCGACAACAACAACGACGGTTTTCCAGATGCCAGTGGCAGCATCACGCCCAGTCTGGTGGCCACTCAGCGGTTCATTTCGGGCGATACCCTCCGGGCAGTCTATACCGGCGTGTTCTCGTCGTCAACGGGGTCAACCTTTGCCGGGGCGTTCTCGCGCATTGCCATGCCCATCAACACCGGCCTGACGTTTTTGCCCGTTCGGGGAAAAATCATCATCAGCCAGGTCAGCACTGGTACGTCCTACACGGCGGCGGTGCTTCAGCAAAGCATTGAGGGGACAGACATTGTCACAAATCTTTCGCCCGCCAACCTCAACACCCTGGGCAACGTCGTACCGGCCAACCTGACGTACCAGAACGGCGATTCGGTACGGGTAGAGGTGTTGTTGCTGGCGCAGGATAATACGTTTATTGGCAGAGATGGCGGTAATACCAATGATGTGTTCCGAAGTATTGACGTGGAAGACCGCTCCTTTGCCACCTACACCGATACCACCTGGCCCGTGGCTGAGGCCGACCGCAAAGCCTGCGATTTCCTCCAGAACCGAATCTATTACATCGAAATGCTCCAGCGCACCGAGTGGGCGGCCAACGATGTGGGCGGCGGCTGCGACCTGATTGCCGTGGGCGAACGCCAGCGGTTTACTATCGGCGGTACCGACCTCGATTATTTTCCCTACGAATACCGTTCGCCCAAGGCGCGGCTGGGCACCACCAAGTACTACAAACACCCCACGCTGGATTTTGTGAAAGTGGGCTGGCAAATCAGGTCTAAAAGCAATTACAATACTGTCTTCCCCGTGGGTACGTCGGGCATAACGCTCAACTCCGGCAACTACGGCGATCTGGGCGCAGGCCCCACCAACACCAACGACCAGAGCGACTACGGCGAACTGCCGCTGACCTCGCCCTACCTCACCATCAACGGCGACTCGATCACCTTCGCCGTAGACCGGTTCATTCGTGATAATTTTCCCGGCCTGATCTCCGACGAAGGCTTCACCGTGGCTACGTACCTGTACCTGCGCGGTAGCTGCACCACCCCGCCCCTGGAGTTTGGCAAGACCGGCGAGGGCAGAATTATTCCTACCAACCTTTGGCTGACCGACCCGGCGGTGTTTGGCTACAGCCGTCTGCTGGCGGGCCGGGTGGCCTACCCGCCCGTCAGTGGCATTGTTAACGATGGCAGTGACCTGCGGTATGGCTTCCGGGGCGGGGCCGAACTGGCCGTGCAGGTGGTGCCGGTGAGCCGCAAAGTGGCGGGCGAAGTGGCGTGTTTCGATGTTAAAATTGCCAACCTCACCGACTACGATGCCAACCTGACGTGGCTGAATTTCAACAGCCCCACCGGTGCCGTTCTGGTCGATTCGTTCAAAGAAATCACCGACCCCAACAACCCCGTTAGCCTCAGTTCTACGCTGGGTATCTACCGGGTGGGCAACACCGGCCGCTCGCAGGTACGTACCTTCCGGCTGTGTGTGCGCACCAACAACTGCGCTACCGATAGTCTGGTTATCACCACCGGCTATGATTGTATTCAGTATCCGGGGTCGTTGGCTGAGGCCAAATGTGCCTTCAAAAGCACGGTGTTTGTCTTGCCCGAAGAATCGCAACTGGGCATGATTATCCGCGACCCCATTGCCCCGGTCTCCACCGATCTTTGCGGCGAACAGGAATACGTGGTGCAACTGTCGAGTGCCAAAATTGGCAACCTCAACAGCATTATTCTCCGGTTCGATATCCCGCCTGGGCAGGAATATATTCCCGGTTCGGTGTCCTACGCCTTCCCCGTGGCCACCGCCGATTTGAACGCCGTTACCTGGACGGCCACCACCACCAACCCCACCAACACGGCGGGCAACAGCTACCAGCTAAACGTGTCGGCCCTGAACACCGAACTGAACACCACCGGCCTGCCGGGCGTGGCCTCCGACCAGAATTTTGTGCTGGTACGCTACAAAACCCGCACGGTCTGTAACTTTTTGTCGGGGTCAAAAGTGAAGTTCTTCGCCACGGCGGTCAACGCCTGCGGCACCATCACCAACGGGCAGTTTTCGCCCGCCGGTACGCTGACGATCAACGGTTTACCGGAGGTGTACAAAACGCGCCTGTCTATCCGGGCGGCAAACCTTAACCCCTGTTTGGGCGAGCAGCAGGTGATTCGGGTCAGCTTCGGGATGATGGCCAACAGCTTGCCCATCAGCAGCCGGGATTCCATGATGGTGGTCTTGCCGCCGGGCATGCGCTACGTGGCCAATTCGCTGGTGCCGGGGGCCAATTCGCTGGCTATCCAACCCTGGCTCGGTATGCGCAACGGCCAGCAGACCATTATGTTCGACCTGAAAGATGGCGTACAGGCGGGCCAAACGGTGGCCTTCACGTTTCGGGTCGAAGCCTTCGATGCCGGGCAGGAGTGCCGCGCCTACCCCCTCACGGCCTACAACTTCAGTTCGCAACGTGCCACCTGTGTCAGTTCGGGCGGGTCGTGCCCGGTGCGGTCGGTTTCCAGCGAATCAACGGCTGATATCACGTTCATTAAGCCCGACCTGCGCGTGACGGCGTTCCAGGCCCACGCCCAGGGCATACCTGCCAGTTCAGAGCGGGTGTCGTATTCGCTGACGGTGCAAAACACCGGCGCGGCGCAGGCGGCGGGTATTGCCACCAACGTGGAAATTTACGGCGACGTAGACAACGACGGGGAGTATTCGCCGGGGGTAGACGTGCTGTTGTTTACGGCCACCACGTCGGCACCGCTGTCGCCCTCGGCCAGCACCACATTTTCGGGTACGGCGTTGGCCCAAAGCGGGTATTCGTGCCGGTTGCTGGCGGTCATTAACCCCAAAACCACCTGCACCTGCACGTTGACGCGCTCGTTCCGAGCCGAGGCTTCGTTCGACAATACCTTTGTGCGGTCGGTAACGGTTTGTGCCAATACCAACCTCACGGTGGGGCCGCAACCCATGACCGGCAACACTTATGCCTGGCAGAGCCTGAACGGCAGCAACCTGACCTCGCTGAGCACGTCGGCCAGTACGCCCACGGTGTTCCGGCAGGACAACCAAAGCGGGGCGGCCCTGGTGCAGGAGTATCTGCTCCAGACCGTGCGCGGAAGCGTTTGTGCCGCCTACGACACTCTGCGGGTTACGCTTCTGCCGGTGCGCAACGCCACGGTGAGCTTCAACGTCTGCGCCAACGTGCCGTTTACGCTGGCTGGCCCTACCGATGGCTCGAATTACCAGTGGACACCGGCAAGCGGGATAAGCAACCCCAACGCCGCCATCACCAGGCACACAGCCATGAGTGCGCCCGTTACCTTTACCCTCACCTACACCGATGCCACGGGTTGCGCCGCCACCTTTACGCCCACCGTGGGTGTGGTGGCCTGCGCCCAAACGTCGCTCGGCGACCGGGTGTGGTACGACCGAAATTACAACGGCCTTCAGGACGACCCCGCCACCGAGCCGGGCGTGGCCGGGGTGCAGGTGCTGCTCTTCAACGCCGCCGATCTGAGCACCCCCATCAACGCCACCATCACCGATTCCAACGGGAACTACCTCTTCGACCAGATTCCGGCGGGCAACTACGTGGTGCGGTTTGTGCCCGGCCCCACCATGACCCTCACCAGTGCCTTGCCCGGTGCCGACCCCACCCTGAACTCGGATGCCAACCCCCAGACCGGGTTTACGGCCCCGCAGTTTGTGGCCAACGGATTGAGCAACCTGACGTTCGATGCCGGTATCATTTACGTTGACCACGGCGATTTGCCCACAACTTACGCCACCCTCAACGCCGCCAACGGCCCCAGCCACATTATCATAGACGGGTTGCGCCTGGGTACGTTAATTGATGGCGAACAAAACGGCCAGCCCGCCACCCTGGCCAACGGCGACGACCTGACTACCCTGGCCGACGAAGACGGGCTGGCCCTCACCAACGGCATGAGCTGGACGCTGGGCACCACCCTGACCCTGCCCCTGACGGTGGTAAACACGACGGGCCAAACGGCTTATCTCAAGGGCTTTGTAGACTGGAACGCCGACGGTGATTTTGCCGACAGCGGCGAGGAGGTGTACAGCCAAAGCAACGCGGGCAACAGTTTCCCCGCGCCGGTCATCGGCGTACCCAACACGGCCACCCTCGGCCCGTTGCTGGGCGTGCGGTTCCGCCTCAGCACCGACCCCACTTTGGGGGCAAGCGGCACGGCGGCAGCGGGGGAGGTAGAAGACTACGTGATTCGGGTGGTGTGCCCGGTGCTGGATGCCCCCACGGCGAACAACAACCCCAGCCAGGCCATTTGTCCTGGCGACGTGTACCCCACGTTCCAGGCCAACAGCGGCTCCGGCCAAACCGTTGACTGGTACCCCACGGCTATGGGCGGTACGCCCCTTCTTGCGGGTAGCAACACCTACCAGCCCGCCGCCGCCGGTACCTACTACGCTGAACTGCGCACGTTGCAAACCGGCTGTCTGAGCGGGAGCCGCACGGCGTTTATGCTAGTGGTGAAAACCACGCCCGTCATTCTGGCGGTGCCCTTGGGCGTTATTTCCTGCAACACCCCCACGGTAAGCCTCACCGCCGTAGGTGAACCCGTCGGCGGGTCGTATGCCTGGACCGGGCCGGATGGGTTCAGTAGTAGTTTACCCAACCCCACGGTCAGCGTGGCCGGTACGTATATGGTCATGTACCGCGCCGCCAACGGTTGCTCCGTAGCAGACCAACTTGATCTGGTGAGCGATGTATCGCCGCCGCAAATTCAGTCGGTGGTGAGTGGCACGGTTATTTCGTGTCAGGTGCCGTCGGTCAGCGTTCAGCTTTCGTCCGACACCCGCAATACCACCTACGTTTGGAGCACCGGCGAGACTACGGCCAGTGTCAGCTTCACGGTGGGCGGTACGTATTCGGTTACGGCCACGGCTCCCAACGGCTGCACGGCGGTGAACACCCTTACCATTCGGCAAGACAGCAACCCGCCCGCGCTTACGGTACCGGCGGGGGCAACTCTCACCTGCGCCAACCCGCGTGTGACGCTCACGGTGAGCAGCACGGCCACGGGCCTAACGTACCTGTGGAGCACCACCGAGGCCACGGCCAGCATAGCCGTGAGCACATCTGGTACGTATTCGGTTACGGCTACGGCCCCCAACGGGTGTAGCAGCGCGGCCAGTGTTTTGGTCGAAAAAAATATTGATGTCCCGGTCGTCACCGCCAGCGCGAGCAACACGCTGACCTGCACCCGGCCCACGGCTACGCTCACGGCCAGCAGCACCGCCACCAGCCTAACGTACTTGTGGAGCACCGGCGAAACCACGGCCAGCATCAGCGTAAGCGTGGCCGGTACGTATTCGGTCACGGCTACGGCCCCCAACGGCTGTTTTAGTTCGACCACAATTTTGGTTGAACAGAACACCACGGCCCCTACCCTGACCACTGTCGTGAGCGGGCCGCTTACCTGCGCCACCACCAGTATAACGGCTTCGGTAACCAGCAGTTTGGCAGAAACTACGTACCTGTGGAGCACCGGCGAGGTAACGGCGAGCGTCAGCCTCACGGCAACCGGCACGTATTCGGTTACGGCCACGGCTCCTAACGGTTGTGTCAGTACGGCCAGCGTTTTGGTGGAACAAAACAACACGGTTCCCGTGCTGACCACCAGCGTGAGCGATACCCTGACCTGCGCCCGTATGGCAGTAACGGCCACGGTGAGTAGCACGGCCAACTTAACGTACCGGTGGAGCACGGGCGAGACCACGCCCAGCATCAGCGTGACGGCATCCGGTACGTACTCGGTCACGGGGGTGGCGGCCAATGGCTGCTTTGCGGTGGCTCAGGCGCGGGTAGCCCAGGATATTGCGGCCCCGGTGCTTACCCCCTCGGTGAGTGGCACCATCACCTGCGCCAATGTCAGTGCCACGCTTTCAGTGGGTGCCCGCCAGACTGGCTACGCCTACCGCTGGAACAATCTAGAGGATAACAGCCCTACGATAATTGTCTCATCGTCAGGGATTTACTCGGTAGATGTAACGGCTCCGAACGGATGTACGAGCACTGCCGAACTGACGGTGGAAGAAGATACAACCCCGGCTTCGCTAACGATTTCGTTGAGCCACCCCCGGCTTACCTGCGCCCAAACCAGCGTCACGGCAACGGTGAATGGCCTGGCGGCGGGCGGCAGCGTGGTCTGGAGCACCGGGGCCACAACCCGGTCGGTGAGCCTCACGGCCACGGGTACGTACTCGGTTACGGCCACGGCCCCCAACGGCTGCACCAGCACTGAAAGCGTGTCGTTGAGCGGCACCACCCAGGCTCCCGATGCCGGGCCAGACCAAACCCTGATTTGCAAGGGTGTAGTGCCACCCACGTCTGCCACGCTCACGCCCGGCAGTGCCGACCTCACGGGCCTCGTCTGGTCGGTGGTGAGCCAACCGGCGGGGGTCACGGCCACGGTCGATGCCGGTGGCATCACGCAGGGCATGACCGCGCCAGGTACGTATGTGTTTGCCCTCAGCCGCGCCGACGATGCCACCTGCCGCCACGAAGTAACGGTGCTTCTGCCGGTCTGCGAATGCCCGCCCGCCGTGTGTGTGCCCGTTGGCGTGAAAAAAACCAAAACAGGCAACGGCGCGGGAAACTGACGAGTCGGTAGGTAAAAAAATTGTCCCGTTAGCGAGTGGTGCAAGGTGCATCATCTGCCAACGGGACAATTTTTTTTGGAGCGTGCCGTCAGGTCGGGGGACCTGACGGCACACCCTATTTTAAAACAGCCTTCCCAGGAAAATCAACAATACGGCTCCCGCCACTGAAATCAGTAAGTTCACTACCAGACCGTCATTTTCAGGGTCGTTACCCAACCGTTTGGCGATGAAACCGCCCAGAAGACCGCCAAAAATACCAAGCAGAATGTTGACCAGCACACCGTTGCTGCTGCCCATGAACCGGCTGGCCAGGAAACCGGCGATGCCACCAATGATAATCGAATACAGGAAGCCCATTTGTTTTTTCGTTTAAGTGAAAAGTGATGAATTGCACTATCAGATAAACTCGGCCAGGTACCTAACCTACCCTGAAAAGTGAGCCAACGGCCCGGCTTCCCATTGCAGGTTTGTAGCTAAAGGGCTTCCATGAACGCCACAAGGGCTTTTTTCTCAGCAGAAGTGAGGTTCAGCCGGTCGGGGGGGAGGGTTTGGTTGGGTACGTTGAAGCCCAGGCCTACGCCGCCGCCCCGGTCATAAAAGTCAACCACTTGCTCCAGTGTGGCATAGGCCCCGTTGTGCATGTAGGGCGCGGTTTGTCCCGCAAACCGCACGGTGGGGGTCTTGAACGAATACTTGTGCAGCCGGATGCGTGTGGTCTGAAACTTACCTAAATCAGCGTCTAGCTGGCGGTTGGTGGCGGTGGCGGGGGTACCCAGAATTTCGCTCTCGGTTTTGTCGTGGGCGGGGGGTACAGTGCCGTTGAAGAGGGGGTAAAAATGGCAGGTAGCGCATTTGGCTTTGCCCATAAACAAGTTGAACCCATACGTTTCTTCTGCCGAAAGCAACGTGCCAGAACCGGCAGAGCGCAGGGTCTGGTCCAGGCGCGAGTTGAGGCTGGTCAATGACCGCACGTAGCTGGCAATGGCGTTGCGCAGGTTTGGCTCGGTTACGCCCTCCTGGTAGGCGCGGGCAAACCCGGCGCGGTAGGCGGGGTTTTTGGCCAACGCCCGCACGGCGCGAGGCAGCGAGCCGTGCATCTCGGCGGTGTTTTCAATCACGTCGCTGGCCTGGTCTTCCAGAAACGCCACTCTTGAGTCGGCAAATTGCACGGCTTGCAGGGCGGCGTTGTAGAGCGTGGGCGTGTTGCGGGCAATGCGTTTGCCGCCGAAGCCCACGGCCCGGCTTTTGGTTTCGCCGTCGGCAAAGGCTTTGTTGGGCAAGTGGCAGGTGGCGCAGGTGCGGGTGGGGTCGCCGGAAAGGATGGGGTCGTAAAAGAGTTGCTTGCCCAGGGCCACGCGGGCGGGGGTGGCGCGGTGGCTGGCGGCATCGGTAAAATAGCTGGCATCGTAGGCGTTGGTGTCGTTCAGTGTGCGGGCCGAGGCCGAGAGCAGTCGGTTTTCGGTGAACACCGGAATGGCCAGTGCTCGTTGCGCATCCAGCAGTTGGCCGCTGAGGGCGTTGGCGTGTTGCCGAATGAACGTCAGCCGGTCAAAATCGTTGAACGAAACGGGTTTGGCCAGGTACGTTGCGGCGGCGGTAAACGTCTGTTCCAGCTTCTTGGCCAGGGCCTCGTCGCGGTTGGCGAGGTCATAAAAAGCCAGGTGGCGTTGCAAACTGGCCAGGGCTTCGGCGGTTTCGGGCAGGGCGGTGTTGGCAATGGGCGTGTCGAACCCGGTAATGCCCAGTGCCGTGAGCCGGAACACTTCCAGCCGCAGGGCATCGAAGACGTGGCTATCGGTGATGGTATTGCCCTCGGCCACCTTACCCAGCCGCCCCACGGTAGAGGCCAGCACGGCGGTTTGTTGAAGAAGATTGGCCCGGTTGGCGGGGTCGAAGGGGAACAGGCCCGCTTCGAGCACCTGGAGGCCCATCGGCTGAATTTCGTTTTGCAGCCCGTCGTCTTCCTCCACCTCCGGGATGGCCGGGCCGTTGATGGCTTTTGACGTTTCGGGGTTATACAGTTCGGCCATAAACTCAACCCGTTTCCAGGCCAGCCGCGCCTTGCTCCAGGCGCGTTGTAGCGGGGCCTGGGGTTGGCCCGTTTCCAGCCCGCGCCGCAACCCCGCCACCGCCGAATCCAGGGCGGCAATGTCGGTCAGGTATTGGGTTTTCACCCGCTCAAGGGGGGTGGGTTGGGGGCGCAGTGCCCACCACATTCCCCCCGCCAGGGCAAACAAAACGCCCAGCCGCGCCCACCAAGTCCAGGTACGTTGGGTACGTTGCGTAGCGATCTGCTCCAGGGTTGATTCCATGGGTTTTGTGGGGGAAAGAAGGAAGGGGCAAAGCAGTGCTGCCCTACCCCTCTTGTGTTGTTTGTCGCGGCGTAGCCCCCCGCCCTGAAGGCTGCCCGCTGGCGCATCAACACGCCTATGGCGAGACTGCTCTTGCGCCAGCGGGCACCCTTCAGGGCGGGGGGCTACGCCGTAATCCTACCGGGCCAGGCCGCGCACCAGAATCATCTGGCTGGCTTGCGAGTTCGAGCGGTCGTTCACACTGTCGGTGCCGCGCAACACACCGCCGTCTACGCCAATGTATTTTTTGTCGGTCCAGGTGTGGGGCTGAAGCGAGATGATAAACGAATCGGGTACGCCAATGGTCTCCGACACGTCAATCATGGCTCCGTACTCCCACGAGCCGAAGGTGCTGTTGCGGTAGGCAAAGTTGGCATCACGGTTATACTTGTCTTTGTCGGCGGCTTCGCGGCGGTGATCCAGCACCATAGCTGGTTTCATGGCCCCGGTGGCAAAGCTGTACTGATAAATGTATGAATCATGCGTCTCGTCGCCGTAGCTGTTGGGGTCTTCCTGCACATACATGAAGTTGGTGCCCACCATGATGTTATCCACGTTCTGGAACGTTTTGGCAATGCCGGTACGGTCGTCGCCGTCCAGTACTACTTCCAGGGTTCCTTTCAGGGGGTCGGTGGCGTTCATCACCAGGCGGTACACGCGGCCATATTTCGAGCGCGAATAATCGGCGTTGACACCGGTGTTGTTTTGGCCCGTCACGTTAAAGTACACTTCTCGGTTGTTGGCCGCGCTGCCTTTGCGGTAGTCAATGTCTTCTACCCGGCCAAACTTGATGCCTTTTAGGTCGGTCACTTGCCCGTTAATCTGCGCCCCGGTCAGGGTTTTGTGGTCTTTAATTTGTGTGAATTCCACGTCATACTTCGTGCCGGTTTTTAGGTCCATTTCGCGGGCGTTGCCGTCGGTGCGGCGCAGCATATACAGCGAACCATTGTTGAGGTCGCCCACGGTGTTGGTCAGGTACAGGGCCAATTGGCCGCCGTTGGTGCCACTGTCGTCGTCGCCGATGATGATGGCCGTTTTGCCGGGGTAGGCGTTGTTGTTCATTGGCACGGCGTTTTCGGCACTCCACCGGCCCAGGCCCTCCAACTCGCGGCTGATGGCGTTCTGGGCAGCATCGCCGTAAGGGTTCACCGCGTGGGTACGTGACTCCTGCCCGCTTTCGCCGCAGGTGAGGTACAAGGGGCCAAAACCGTGTTCGGCGGGCGTGGCCATCGTGGCCGAACAAAGCCGCCATTTGCCCCCGTCCGAATTCAGGATGTAATCACCTTTGACGGGCGTAAGCGTTTTGTCGAACGTAATGCGCGAGACGGCGAAGTTGTCTTCGTGATTCACCAACAGGCTATACGTGCCGTCGGTATTTTTCAGAAAACCCGCTCCGTCTGCCGATCCGGCAAATATGAACTTGTTCGATTGCGGCAGCACGTCATCACTACCAACGAGCGTGAAAATGCTGGCCGACTCGAAGCCGGGCATCATTTTGGCCAGGGCCGGTGTGACCGATTTGTTGGCCAGCACCACGTCTGTCTGGGGCGTGGTTTGGTTTTCGGTGGTGTTGCAACCGGCGGCCAGCAGCAGCAGGGCGGCAAAGGAAGCACCCGTCCGAAAGGGAGCGAAAGTTGAGATCATGGCGTACTTATGGGTGTTTGGTAAAACCTGAACAAAAGTAGCCTTCACCCGTTAAGCCGGTTTTAATCCGGCATTATGGCTTTATCAAGTTGTAGATTCGATTTTAACGATGGGGTAACATAGCGGGTGCCTACGTACCTGGCCTACACGTTCCACCAATAGGTGAGTTTGAGCACCAGGGCGCGGCTTTTCAGGGCGAAGTTTTCGGGCAAATAATTGTCGGTATACACCACAAACAAATCGGAGGCGGGTTTGTATCGCCATTGTAGCCGGGTGTTGAGGTTCACGTTGCGGGCCTGTTCGTTATACTGCATAAAGGCCGTCAGGAACAGCGTGTTGCTCATGGTCAGGTCCAGGCGGGGGCCAACCAGCCAAAAGGTGGTCAGGCCCGACAGGCCGGGCAGGTCAATGCGGTTGTAGTTGGCACTCAGGGCCAGGCTGGCGTAGGGTTGCAGGCGGTAGCCCAGATCGGCGGTGAGGTTGAGGCGGGTGCCGTTGTTGTAGAAACCGCCCCAGCGCGAGGTGAAGCCGTAGGTGAGCAGCGTTTGCGGGCGCGAAATGAACTCGGTACCCCACGCCCGCCACTCGTGGAACGTACCTGCGGCCAAAGTGGCTTTGCCGCTGTTGGTAGGGTCGAGGGGGGCCAACAGCCGCACGGTGTTGGTGGCTACCCAGCCGGTGAACGTGCTTTTATTGCGAAAGATGGCGGTGTAGAACAAAAAATGTTCGCTGTCGAGTTGCTGCGTCAGGCGGGTGTTCATAAACACGGTGCTGCCCAGCCCTGGCCCGTGGCTCAGCACCCGCGAGCCGGTCGGGAAAAAGAGGTAACTGGCCTGGAGGTTTCCTTTCTGGTACCCCCGGCGCGGCACAAAACCCACCTCCGGGTTGTAGTTTTCGCCCACATATTCATACTGCCCGCCCAGCAGCCACCGCCGGTCGTTATACTGAATATTTCCCGCCATGACGCTGTTGTTTTTCGCGCCTCCCGGCGAAAACGACTGGAAATACAGGGCTTTTCCCGTCCATAAATTGTTGGACGAGAGCAGGTTATACTCCAGCCCCAGGCTTCGGTTATACTGCGAGTAGACCGGCCCCGTTTCGGCGGGCTGGTAGTCAATAGATTCTTTGTTGACAAACAAAGCCCCCACGTTCGACCGCGCCCCCACGCGCCGTTGCAGGGCCATGACCGAGAAATTTTGCCGGGGTAATCCCCGCTCTGGTACGTCGCCGGTTTGGAGGTGCATGGCCCCAATGCGCCAGTCTTTGTTGAGTTTGCCGCTCACCCGCGCCCCATACCGGATGGGTACGCCCAGGCCAATGCGGCGGCTGAAAAAAGGCCGGATGGTCTGGTAGCCGAAGTTGGCAAAGAGGTCGCCGTTCTCCAGAAAAAATTGCCGCCGTTCCGGGAAAAACAACTCAAACCGGTCCAGGTTGGCCACTTGCCGGTCTACTTCCACCTGCGAGAAGTCGGGGTTGAGGGTCAGGTCCAGGTTGACAGACGAGGTGATGGCCACTTTGGCATCGCCCCCAAAAGCCGTTGTCATGGGCAGTGTTTCCGGGCCGCCCACCACCCGGTTGGTGTTCAGCAGGGCGTAGGGAATGAGCGAGACGTTGGCCCCGGCGGCGGGCGGTGCTTCTTCCCAAACCAACGTACCAGAGTAGGCCAAATTAGACGACGTAAACTGACGCGGCACTGGTGCCCAGGTCGATTTTTCGGTGCTGGCCAGGTCTTGCCGGCTGAAGTTTACGCCCCAGCGGGTCACGCCTTTTTTGTAGCGCAGCGTTTTAAACGGAATAGCCGCCTCAAACACGTACCGGTCGCCGTAGTGCCGCACCGCCGAGATCCATTTATTATCCCAGCTCAGGTTTACTTTGTTGCCGTCGAAAAGCAGCCCGTCCCATTGTGCCCCGGCGGCGTTGGTGCCAAAGCTAAACCCGTTGGTCTGATCGTCGAAGGTGTCGAGGAAAAAAACAAAATTGTCGTTTTTGCCGAAATTCCAGTCCCGCCGCAGCGATTCGACCACGTAGGGCTGATTGGCGGGGTAGTGGCAAACGGCCACGATGTAGAGGTGCTGCTCGTCGTAGGTGAGGCGCACCTCGGTGGGTACGTTGGCGCGGCTGGTATCCATGGGCAGCACCATTCGGAAGTCATTGGCAAGAGGTACCTGTTGCCAGGCGAGTTCGTCTGGCACACCATCTACCCGGATGGGGCCGGTGGCGCGGCGCATGGCATACTGGGAAGCCTCGTTTTTTTTCTGGGCCAACGCCGAACATACGGGCAGACCCAACAGCAGAAGCACTAAAATTCGGATCACAGGCGGAATGGGGGAGGGGGGAATTGTTTTCTGTTTTCGGTTGGGGGTAAGGCCGAGAATAATGTAAACTACTACTATCGAGCAACTTAACGCCTGAAAGGAGAATAGACAACCGACAACAGCCAACGGCAAAGTTACGGCTCATCAGGCGGGAAGGTAGAGTAAAAACGTGGTTCCGTGGCCGGGTTGGCTGTGGGCCGTGATGCCGCCCCGGTGGTTGTAGGCCACTTTGCGGCAAATGGCCAGCCCCACGCCGCTGCCGGGGTAGTGTTGTTTGGCGTGAAGCCGCTGGAAAACCTGAAAAATTCGCTCTAAATAGATCTCGTCAAAACCAATGCCATTGTCCGTTACGCTGATCTGGTAAAAAGGCTGTTCCGGCCCGCTTACCCCGTTGATGACGGCCAGCCGGTCGGGGGCCAACTCACCCGCCAGCAGCCGTTGGCAACGTACCTGCACCTGCGGCACCCCGTTTGGCTGATGGAATTTCAAGGCATTACTGAGCAGGTTTTGCATCAGTTGCCGAAGCTGCGCCACATCGCCCAGCACGGTGGGCAGCGGCTCTACTACTACCTCGGCGCGGGTTTCGGCCACCACCATCGAGAGCGTATCCAGGGCTTCGGCCACCAGCAGATTAAGGTCAACGGGGTCAAACGGTTTTTGCTGGGTGGTGAGCCGCGAGTAGTGCAGCAAGTCTTTGATTAACAATGACATCCGACCGGCTGCCACGCCCATTCGTTCCACCATATCGGCCCCTTCCGGCCCCAGTTCCGGGCCGAAATTAGACTTCAGCAACCCCCCAAACTGCTGAATTTTGCGGAGTGGCTCCTGCAAGTCGTGGCTGGCTACGTAGGCAAACTGCTGGAGGCTGTCGTTCGACACGTTGAGGGCGTTGTTACTCTCCTCCAGGGCGTTGTTGGCCAATTGGAGTTGCTCGTTGTTCAGCAGCAGGAGCGTTTCGATCTTCTTCTGGTCGGTGAGGTCGGTCAGGATCAGGCTGAAACTGGTTTCCTCCTGTTGGTGCTGCCGCGTGACCGAGAGCAAACACGGGATGGGTGCGCCGCCGGGCGTGAGCAGGTAAAGCTCAATCCGGTGTTGGTCGGTCCAGTTGTCGGTCAGGAGGCGGTGCCATTTTTCCTGACAGGCGGGGCTAACAAACTGCCCAAAATCGGTGCCGATAACGTGCGAAAGGGGCCTGCCCACCATGCTGGCAAACATGGAGTTGGCATACACAATAAGGCCACTGCCGGTGAGGGTGAGTGCCCCCTCGTTCATGGTCTCGATAAACACCCGGTACGTCTGGTCGGCGGTGGCCAGGGTGTAGAGTTCGTGGCCCTGGTTGCTTTCCACCACCAGCGCGTCTATCTGCCCCGTTCGGATGGCGTAGATCGTGTCGTTGGCTTCATTCAGTTGTTGGCGAAGCTGCTCATTTTCGGCTTGCAAAGCCTGGTGAGTGGGTACCGCGTTCATGGCAAGGTGTCAAAAAATTCCTAGTGCGTTGAGTACTTTTTGGGTGTCGCCCATGTCGCCAATCAGGCGTTTTTCGGGCAGGGGGCCGCGCCTAATCAGCATCGGCAGGGCAATAAGTTGTTCTGTTTCAGCCACTTGCCGCTCCTGCCGAACGTCAATTACGTCCAGTTGGTAGCGGCCCGCCAGGTACGTCTCGCAGAGGGCTTTCAGGTTGGCAATGGCCCGCACCGAGTTCTGCGACGCGCCCGCCACATACAGTTGCAACGTAAAAATGGGTTGCTCCGCCAACGTACCTGGCGAGGCATTTTCACCGTCGTGGGGTGGTGTGTAAGGTGGCATATCAGGGCATGGTTGGGCGGAGATTCAGCCCCACCAGTACCTTTTCTTTGTCGGATAAATCGCCGATGATTTTCCGAATGGGTTCGGGTACTTTTTTTACCAGCGTGGGCACGGCCAGAATCTGGTCGCCTTCGGCCAGTTGAGGTTCCACCAGCAGGTCAATTATTTTAATCACATACTGCTGATGAAGGTGTTCTTCGCAGTATTTTTTCAGGTTGGCCAGGGCCAGGTTGGCGCGGGGCGTATTGCCCGCAATGTAAAGCCGCAGCTCCCAGGGTTCTTCTGTTTCGGTTGGTGTCATAAATAAACAAACCAGGCTATTGCGCTGATGTTTGGGGGTCGTTGGCCTGTCGGCTTTGGGTCATTTTTTCGCGGTTCTGCACCAGAATTTCCTGCCGCAGTTGTTCTTCCACGTATGTTTTGTTTAGTTCTTCCTGCACCGAGTCAAACTCTTCTTTCAGCCGAATAATGTGGGTTTCAAGCACCAGGCGTTTGCGCTCAATTTCGCGGTCTTTCCGGCTGATGGCGTGCTGGTTCAGGGCCAGGCCCGTGGCCAACCGGAGTTGCTGATCTTCCCGCGCCGAGCCAGTCAGCACGCCCTCCGGCCCCAGATATACGTCAATCAGGTCGAGGCCCCGGTCGGTAATCACAAATTCACGTACCTGGTTAGAGTGTTTCATTCCGCGTGATTTCATGACGTAGAGGCCCCGGTTGCGTTCACCGTTGGCTTCAATGTCGCGCACCAGCAGCCAGGCATCTACCATCGAGGCCACCCCTTCGTCGGGCTGTTCCTGCAAAACGGAGTTGCGCGTGAGGGCCGTCAGGAGCACGGTAATTTGCTGGCTTTGCAAAAAATCGATCAGCCGGATCAGCATCGATTTCACCTCGCTCATGCTGCCCACCGTAATCAGGTTGGTGATGGGGTCGAGCACTACCACCGTTGGTTTGTGCTTTTTAATCAGTTTATGAATGGTCAGCAAATGCATCTCCAGCCCCTGCAACGTGGGCCGCGACGATTGGATGGTCAACAAACCGGTATCCAGGTGCGGTTGCAGGTTCACGCCAATCGATTTCATGCTCCGCGTAATCTGCTGGGCCGATTCCTCGAAAGCCATATACAGACAAGCTTCGCCCCGGCGGCAGGCAGCATCCACAAAGCTGGCGGCAATGCTGGTTTTGCCCGTGCCCGCCGTGCCCGAAATCAGAATGCTGCTGCCCCGAAAAAATCCTTTACCGTCCAGCATCGCATCCAGGGCCGGAATGCCCGTGCCCAGCCGCTCGTTGGCCACGGCGTGGTCGAGGCTCAACGATGTAACGGGCAACACCGAGATACCTTCTTCATCGATCAAAAACGGGTATTCGTTGGTGCCGTGTACCGACCCCCGGTACTTCACGATGCGCAGCAGCCGGGTCGAGATTTGGTTTTCTACCCGATGGTCAAGCAGAATCACGCAGTCCGACACATATTCTTCCAGGCCGTAGCGCGTCAACGTACCTGACCCCCGTTCGCCGGTGATGACGGTGGTAACTTGTTTTTCTTTCAAGAAATCGAACAGCCGCCGCAGTTCGGCCCGCAAAATGGCCTGGTTGGTCAGGCCCGCAAACAGGTTCTCGATGGTGTCGAGCACCACGCGTTTGGCCCCGATGCTGTCAATAGCGTAGCCCAGCCGGATAAACAGCCCGTCGAGGTCATAATCGCCGGTTTCGGCAATTTCTCTGGGTTCAATCCGGACGTGATCTATTTTGAGGCGTTTTTGGGCTTGCAGCGCGTCCAGATCGAACCCCAGCGAGGCTACGTTTGCGGCCAGTTCGTGGGCTTTTTCTTCAAAAGCCACAAACACGCCCGGCTCGTTGAATTGTTGGGCACCGTGTACCAGGAACTCGATGGAAAAAAGGGTTTTGCCGCAACCGGCCCCGCCGCAAACCAGCGTGGGCCGCCCGGCAGGGAGGCCCCCGCCCGTGATTTGGTCTAGCCCACTGATGCCGGTGGGGGTTTTGGGTAACGTACCCAGGGTAATGGATGAATCCGTGGTCGGATAGGCAGTCATCGCGCGAAAGGTGGTGGTTGAGTTAGAACAGCCCGTTTGTTGGCCTGTCGAGTAGTATATGAACGGAATTTCGGATGTTTGGTTTTCAAAAAGTTGATCGCAGCGTCTGGGTGGTGCCGTAGAGACGCGGTACATCGCGTCTCAGACCAGCGCGAAGCAGTGGGGTAGAATCAATTTCGGCGTATGGCTTCGCGCTGGTCTGAGCTCGGCAGAGACGCGATGTATCGCGTCTCTACGGCACGGGCGTTTCGCGGCGGATGAACCGGACCAGGAAAAACCAGCCAATCAGGGCCATCAGCCCGGCCATAACCAGCGGCAAACGTACGTCGATGGTTTCGAGGTAGCCCGCCAGAATGGGCGGGGTGGCAAATGCCGCTGAGGTCACAGACTGGTTGATTCCCAGCGTTTTACCCTGCTCGGCACCGCCCGCGCTGGCCGACACCAGGGTCGTGGTGTTGGGGGCGGTGAGGCCCTGGAAGAAGGCCATCAGCGGGGCCACCAGAAAAATTTGCCACGCCTGTTGGGGCAGCAAAAAGCACCACAGGGCCAGGGAAAGCCCCAGCACACTGACGGGTAAAATCTGTTGCGGCGAAAACCGCCCCGATAGCCGCCGCACCACCAGCCCCTGCATGATGGCCACGCACAACCCCACAAACCCAAAATACCGCCCGATACGTACCTGGTCAAAATCGAACCGTTTCACCAGGTATACCGAGAAAAACTGGGCGTAGAAACTGAAACCCAGGGTGTAGAAAAATACGCCCGCAAACAAAATGCGCAGACGGCGGCTGGTAAACGCTTCGGCAATGTTCTGAAAGCCAGTCAGGGGCGTGATGGGCTTCAGGATGGGCGTAACCAACGTTTCGCGGAACGCCACCACCACCATCAGGATGTTGAGGGCTGCCAGCATGGCCGCCGCCACAAAGGGCGTTGAAAACGTGAACCACGACACCGTGTCGGGGTTCGAGAGTTCGCCGCCCAGCGTTGGCCCCACAATGAACCCCAGCCCGAAGGCCACGCCGATGAGGCCGAAGTTTTTGGTGCGCGAGGCCGTGTCGCTCACGTCGGCAATGGCCGATTGGATAATGGCGAGGTTGCCCCCGCCGATGCCATAGACCACCCGGCTCAGAAACAGCATCGGCAGGTTACGTTGCTCGATGCCGAGGGCGAAAATCAGGTAGCCCGCCAGGGTCAGCACGAGCGAGAAAATCAGCACGGGTTTGCGGCCATACCGGTCGGAGAGGGCACCCAGCAGCGGCCCGCCAAAAAAACCGGCAATGGAAAACGAAGCCAGCAAATAGCCCAGCAAAATAGTGCGCTCGTCGAGGCTGTAGCCAACGGGCAGCAGACCCGACGAACTACGGAGCAACAATGGCGTGATGGTAGGCGTGGCAATACCCACGCCGATGATATCCAGGAAGACCGTCAGGAAAATGGTAAAGAGGGGTAGTCGGTTGGGCATACGGGCCGGGCGTTGGTACAGGAATCAACCCGTGCTACCCCCGAAACGTTTAAACGCCGTACCTTGCGGCATGACATATACCCCCGCCGCCGCCCGCCGCCAGGAGCAACTTCAGGCGTTTGACCGGTTGCTCACCATCATGGATGAACTGCGCGAGCAATGCCCCTGGGACCGGAAACAGACCCTGGAAACCCTGCGCCACCTCACCATCGAAGAAACCTACGAACTCTCGGACGCTATTTTGGAAGGAGACCGGGCCGAGATAAAAAAAGAACTCGGCGATCTGATGCTGCACCTGGTTTTTTACAGCCGAATTGCCTCTGAAAGCCCCACCGACGACCGGTTCGACGTGGCCGACGTGCTGACGGCGGTTTGCGAGAAACTCATCCGCCGCCACCCGCATATTTACGGCGATGCCAACGGCCAGAAAGTGGTGGCCGACACCGAAGCGCAGGTGAAAGCCAACTGGGAGCAGCTCAAACTGAAAGAAGGAAACACGTCGGTGCTGGGCGGGGTGCCCGTTTCGCTGCCCGCGCTGGTGAAAGCCATGCGTATCCAGGAAAAAGCCCGTGGTGCCGGGTTCGACTGGGACGACAAAACCCAGGTGTGGGCCAAAGTGGAAGAAGAGATGGCCGAATTCAAAGCCGAACTAACGCCCCCGCCCGGCCAGGCGGTGGATGCCCCCCACGCTGAAGCTGAGTTTGGCGACCTGCTGTTTTCGCTGGTCAACTACGCCCGGTTCATGGACATCAACCCCGAAACGGCCCTGGAACGTACCAACAAGAAATTCATCAGTCGGTTTCAGCACATCGAAGCCCGCGCCCGCGCCAACGGCCAAGCCCTGCACCAACTGACCCTGGCCCAGATGGAGGTGTACTGGAACGAAGCGAAAGTACGGTAGGGGGGAGGTTGGGTTGGCGTTGGCTTAGGGCAATTAATCAACGGCGAGGTAGGCCAGGTACGTTGCCATGCTGGTAGCAGAAACGGGAACGTAAACGGGAGCACGATCATAAATGGAATCGATACCAAAACTGACTGCCTGGTCTTCACCCCAGAAAATAGACTGACCCGTTGGCCCAATCTGAAATGTTTGAAAAAGGGCCGTTTCCCGAAACGGTTCAATCAGTTCATTCGGTGAAGCCATGAAAAAGGGGGCAAAGTCAACCCTATTTTTATGGCCATCCGTGAACACGAAGTCGATTAGTAAATCTCCTTTGTAGGTAGCCGTTGCAATTTTTCTCATAACGGTCAAACTTTTCGAGTGATGGTCTGTTTTTTTACGCCCTTGTGGTAGACAAAGAAATTAACCCACTTCCGTACAATGTCCTTCTTTTTAGCTTCAAGTAGTTTTACTGCTTTGCGGAGTTGAGCGGGGGGTAACGGTTTGCCTTTGTCATCCCGCCACCGGATAACCAGGTTGGCATCCTCATCGAACACCAGTTCAGCAATACTGACGCAATCACCATATTCGATGTGGACGTGAATAGGATCGTGTTCATTAGAATAGAAATGAATGACAAGACCGAAATACTCGTAGAGAACAGGCATGGATTAGGTTTTTGGTAAACGGTCAAATTAGTTACATGGTTTCTTGCCGACAGAGCGAAGTATTTTTCAAGCAGACTTGCCTCACCCTACTGGCTCCAGACCACCTCATACCGCTTGCCGGGCAACGACCGGACGTACCCACGAAATTCTAGGCTGAGCAACAGCGAAGCCAGTTGCCCCATGCTGATCTGCGATTGCCAGCTTAACTCGTCGATGTGCAGGCCGGGTTTGGTGCGCAACAACGAGACGATTTGTGTTTCGTCGGTGGTAAAATCCAGCGGGAGGGGCTGGCTGGACGATGATTTGCCCTGTGCCTGCGCGGCGGGGTCTTTGTCCCAGTTCAGGGCCTCAATCAGGTCTTGCGGGCTGGTGTAGATCTGGGCTTTGTTTTCGCGGATGAGTTTGTTGCATCCCGCCGAAAATTGCTGCGCCAGTTGGCCCGGCACGGCAAACACGTCGCGGTTGTAGTTGTTGGCGTAGTCGGCGGTGATGAGTGCACCCCCTTTGGCGGCGGCTTCCACCACCACCACCGCGTCTGAGAGGCCGGCAATGATGCGGTTGCGGGCCGGAAAAAAGCGGGGGTCGGGTTTGGTGCCAGGTACGTGTTCGGTGAGCAGTCCGCCCAGGGTTTGCATGTCCTGCGCCGTGCGGCTGTGTACCTGCGGGTAAATTACGTCCAGGCCGCTGGCCATCACGCCCACCGTGGGCAAACCGGCCTGGAGGCTGGCCCGGTGGGCGGCAATGTCAATGCCGTAGGCCAGCCCGCTCATGATCGACACGCCGTAGGGCTGCATGGCCTGCACCAGTTCTTCCGTCACGCGGCGGCCATAGTCGGTGGCTTGCCGGGTGCCCACCAGGCCCAGCGTGCGGGGGGCGTTCAGGTTGGCGTTGCCCAGAAAATAGAGCAGCGCGGGCGCGTCGTAGAGCAACCGGAGGCGGGCCGGGTACGTAGCGTCGGTATAAAAAAGGGCCGTAGCTCCTAGCTTTTCCAGGTGGCGCACCACCCGTTCGGCGGTGGGCAGCACGTCGGGCTGGCGGATGGCGCGGGCCGTAACCTCGCCCACGCCGGGAATTTTCAGCAGCCGCGCCACGGGCATTTCCAGCACGGCCTCCGCCGACCCGCCGTAGCTGATAAGTTGGCGGATGAGCACCCCACCCACCCCCGGCACCAACGACAGGGCAATGGCATGGAGCAGGGCAGCGGGAGCGGCGGGTGTAGACACAGGCAGAACGGTGGGCGACATAACGGGCGTAAAAGTCGGTAAAGGGCCGGATAACAAAAAGCAGTTACCCCGGCCATTTTTTGCTCTTCACGGCCCATTACGCCCACAAAAACCCCCGAAACTGAGTTTATGCGCCTATCTTTGTTCTTTACAATTGACAGTTTCCCATGACGATTAAAACCAAAAAATACGCTTTAGATCAAAAAACCTACATCAGCCTGGCCTTTCGGCAGTGGGTACGCGACAACTGGCTCTGGAGCGGGGTGCCGCTGGCGTTCATTCTGCTTAATGCCATCCTGAACCTCACTGGTACGTATCCCAACTACTGGATTTACGTGGTCGTGATTTTGTTGACCATCCTTTACGTGGTGTTTTGGGCGGTGCAGTTCACGGGCGTGTCGCAGTCGGAGCAGTTCAAGCCCATGTTTCAAAAATATGTGTACGAAATTGACAGCCGCCACATTGTGATGAA
>JAYUKZ010000385.1:0-88788 GCA_043763995.1 Fibrella sp. | reverse complement strand
AATTGCCGGTGGGGTTTATGGATGGCATCGCCAATCAGTCGTTAGTCGAAATTGCCTACAAACTGTCGGACCTTTGGCTGCGCGATGACCTTACTGCCGAACAAATTGAACAGCTTGTCACGGTGGCGTTTCCGTTCGACACCCCGCTGCTGGAACTAGAGGCTGGCCGCAGGTACGTACTCGAACTTTTTCACGGCCCGTCTTTAGCTTTTAAAGATGTTGGGGCGCGATTTATGGCTGGATTGATGTCCATTTATGCCAACACACATTCCCGTGAGGTGCATATCCTGGTGGCTACCTCCGGCGATACGGGCGGAGCCGTGGCAATGGGTTTTCACAACGTACCTGGCATCCGGGTGTCTATCCTTTACCCGAAAGGGCGCGTTAGTATTCTTCAGGAAAAACAACTCACTACCCTAGGCGGCAACATTCACGCCTTTGAAGTAGACGGTTCGTTCGATGATTGTCAGGCTATCGTTAAACAGGCTTTTCTGGACGCTGACCTTCGCAAAACCTTTTCTCTATCGTCGGCTAATTCAATCAACATATTCCGGCTTATTCCCCAAAGTTTCTATTATTTCCGAGCCTTATCACAACTGAAACCGGGGCATCTTCCCGTTGTTTTTTCTACCCCCAGCGGAAATTTTGGAAACCTGTCGGCAGGCGTATTGGGCTGGCGTATGGGTATGCAGGTGCGGGCGTTTGTTGCCGCCACAAACCTTAATAATGTTGTTCCCAACTATCTGAACTCCGGCGAATTTTCACCGACTACCTCGTTGGCTACCCTCTCCAACGCTATGGACGTTGGCAACCCCAGCAATCTGATTCGGCTTCGGGAACTGACCAACCATGACTATGCCACCCTTACCGATCTTGTTAAAGGTTGCTATTTCACTGACGATGAGACCATTACCGAGATGATTGCGCTATACGATTCCTACAAGTATACTGCTTGCCCACATACTGCCATTGGCTCGTTGGGTCTTAATCAATATTTGGCTTCATACGGGCCTCACTGCGGCATTTCGCTCGCCACTGCTCACCCCGCCAAGTTCAGCCCCGCTGTTGATGCCATTTTGGGCGTTACCGTCAACGTACCTGAAGAACTTTATACGCTCCTGAACCGAACAAAGGTAGCAACCGCTATACCCGCCGATTTTGCTTGTTTCAAGGCTACCCTGCTCAAAAAATCACTGATTTAACGGCTCAGTTTACTACGTCGCCCCTTAGTTTTCTCAGGCGTTTTCTGGCTTCCGCCGCAAACAGACTACCGGGATATTCGGTCAGAAACCGTTGGTACAAAGCCAATGCCTGTTCTTTGTTGGCAACTTTTTCGTCTGTCAGTTTGGCTAACGTATACAGGGCATCGTCGCCCAAAATATCCAGCGGGTATTTGGTTACAATCTGGTTCAGATCATTCAACGCAGCATCCAACTTGTTTTGTTTCAGGTAAATTTTTGACCGCAACCAGATCACTTCGTCCATCAACGTGTGCTTTTCATACTTTTTCAGAAAAACGTCAATACCGGTCAACGCAGCGTCAAATTTATTTTGAAAAATCAACAGATCGAGTGCCGAATAGCTGCGCATGGCCAGTTCTGTGCTGTCAAGCCCGGTGTTGTCCAGGATTAACATACTTAGCTGTTCGGCATCATTGGCAATTTCGCGAGTGGTAGCCAATTTCAGCACATCCAGCAGGGATTTTGCCACCGTAAAGTCGCCTCTGTAATAGTACAGCCTGGCATTTTTCAATTTTGCTTCATACCCCAACAGGTCATCTTTCTGCGATTTTTCGACCTGCGAGTACAGCAATGTGGCTTCCCAGGGTTCGTCTTTCAACAAGTACACGTCTCCTTTTTCGAGTTTGCACTTATCCACAAAAAAAGAGTCGTTTTTGCCCAGGTTGATTGCCCGGTCTAACGCCAGCAGGGCCGAATCTTTTTCGTCCAAGTAATAGGCGTATAAGTTGGCCGAACTTCTCAGCGCATCCAGTGTTTTGGGCGTATTTCCCACCTCGGCCAGTACCCGGTTATACTCTCGTATCAGCGTTCGGATACTTTCCGGATCTATTGGGAACGTGTTCTTCAACTGTTCCTCCCGTGCATTTATCACCATACGCCGGACGTAGGGGTAAAAGGTGCCCTGCTGGTAGTTCTGAATAATGTACTCGTATGCATCGATAGCTGTTTTATACTCCCGGTTGGCCATTGCCAACGAAGCCAGCTCCAGGATTTTTGCCCCTGAAAGTTTCAACCGCTTGTCCATCGCTTTCTCCTGAATGAGTGCACGGGCAAACTTTTGCTTCTGCACAAAGTACCAACTCAGTAATTCGTTGTTGGCCACCGACTCAGGGTACTGCTGTAACTGTTCATACAATACAGCCTCCAGCAACTTTTCGTCGTTGGTACCCAGTGTTGTCTGCAACAAGCCCTGCATCACTGTTCGCTGATCGGGTCTGTCGGCTAGCGGCAGTAGCGACTCAATCCAGCTTTTGGTGTTTCCTTTGGCTCTGTATGAAGCAGCTAATTCTAAGGCGTAGTATGCCCGATCTTTGCTCAATTCCTGACTGCGTTTAAACGCCACTATAGCCCACTCTGTTGAGCCTATCTCCGCAAATAACTCTCCCAGCCTCCCAACTTGGGCAGCATCTTTGCCTGCTCTAGTGTAGCTTTCTTCGAAGGCTTTCTTTGCCCGCAGCGTGTCGCCTGTCTGCTGATATCCACTTCCCAACAACAGATTAGCGTATGTGCCGATGTTACCGGGAGCCTTTACCCAACGCTTCAATTGTTTCTCAGCCTCGTCCGGCTTCTTCGATTTCCGTAGGCTGGTAACGTACCTGTTGGCCAACTCCCACGAGACCTCCGCATCAGTGCCGCTTTTGCTCACCTGCTTACCATATTCCACAGCTGCCTTCTCGTACTCCCCATTTTTAAAGTATTCATCGGCCAGTTGTCCTTCCGATTGTCCGTATGCCATCCGGGTCAAAAACAGGCATACTCCCAGCAAGACCTGTCCACAAATACAGTTTTTCATTTTTTAGAAATGGATTTTATATCCTTTTACAAGGTCATGTTATAGGTGTTGATATGTTGATAACTCAACTTTCCACCATTCTGCTACGTAGATGTGAATAAGTCTTGTCCTGGACTACGCTCAAAACGGCTAGTTATCCACAGCCTGAACGCGCTCTACTGTACTCTTATGAGTTTATCCACATAATACTCCATACTTGCTTGTGGATAAGTGGATAAGTTTTTTCCACATTTTTGCCTGAGCATAACGTGTGGATTCGTACGCAGCTTTCCGGCACTTACACACATTGTCTCTTGTGCGTACACTCTCAATGTGCGTAAGTATCGTCTAATCCACACCTACACTGAATAAATTACAGACTTATGCACACCAATTCTGTAGTTATCCACCGATGTTGAGGTGAATATTTTACATTTATAACAGATTCTATTGACCTTTTTAAAGACATTACAGGTTCACGTCATCGAGTTCAAAATTTTGTTTGATGGTTAACACATCAGGAAAATAACGAATAACCTCGGCGGGTATTCGTGTTTCATAACGTCCGGTATCCCACTGCCCATTGTTGTTGGTGTCCATAATTAACCGGAGCCTATACTTACCAGGCTTAACGTTTTTGAATTCATACGCAGGTACGTTGCGTTGCTGTCGCACTACCTCTCTTCGGTCATTTAACAATTCAATTAGGTAGCTGGCTGACTTTGTTACCACATTCCCTCTCAAGACACCAAATTCTTCTTGGTCTAGAATTGGATAGGTCAGTATTGTTTTACTTAATGTGTCACCAAACAAACTATTGGCTGATTCCTTATCGAGTCGTATTCGGATGAATTTTTTCGCCTTGGTCTTAATCTTAGTTTCTAAGTTAGACTTTGATAGATCTTGTTTGGTTTCGTAATTGGCTAAGTCAGTTGTGGTCAGGCTATCAATCGAAAATTTAATTTTTTCTTTCCTCAACGCACCTACCGGTTTGTTGAACGATAATTTCAATGTAAAGTCAGGTTCTACAGGTTCATTATTTGTCGGCTCTACTTTTAACAGAAATTCTTCAGGTCGTTCGCGTTTACTTTTTTGCCTGAAGTTTATGGTATGTTTCAGAGTATACGACGTACCTAGTGAGTCAGTAGCTTTTACATTTATGTTGATGGTGTCGGGTGTAGTTTTTGATCTAAAAAATTTGATCTGATTCGGATTGGGTTGCGTGTTGGCTATGCTGTCTTCATTGTTTCTGAAATTTATACTGTATTTCTCTAGCCCTTTGTTCAGGTTTAATACATAACTATCTGACCGTGAATCAGTTTTCAGAATTCTAACCGGTGTAGTATTTTGTTCGAATAGGGAAATTTTGAGCTGGTCGTAGTTTTTATTCAGGGCAAGGCGTTCACCAGAAAAGCCAATTGATTCAGTGCTTGGGTTGAACAGAAAATTATTGTTTCTATCTGTAAATGACATCACGTCATAACTACCGGATTTGATATTTTCGATTAGAAACCTTCCTAACGTATCTGTTTTTGTATAGTAAATAGGCTTCACTTTCTGGGCATCCAGCGTATCGCGGGGAGCATATAGCCCCACTAATGCTCCTTCTATTATCGTGCCTGAAATCATGTTTGACACCACACCCGATACAGAAAGTGAGTCGAGTTGATTTCCGGTGCTGAATACTAGTTTCAGATTGGTAGCCGGGTTTCGTTCGCTGGCATCCTTCACACCGTCTGTGAAGCTTATTGTATATGTGGTGCTATCTTTCAGCGGCTCGTTAAAGATCAATGCTACGCTGGTAGGCTTGGCTTTTATATCGAATGTGATGCCACTGCCGGGTGTAATGATTGTTTTCTGCGCTAGGTTATCGACTGTTATGTATTCGTTGAAAAACAGTTCTACCTGTTTGGGCTTAGTATTTCTCGCCTTCATTTTGGGGTAACTATCAATCAATACGGGTGCCAATGTATCTTTTTTACCACCCGGCGGTTGGGCAATTTGGGCGCAGTTATTCAGCAATATTATTAACCAGACTAATAGCAAAACGCCTCCTAGCGAAGGCGTTTGCGTATAACTGTTAAACTGCTTTTTATTCTTTTCTGAATACATAGGTTACACTTGAATAATTGCCGGTTTTGCTTGCTTGCCAGTTAGATTTGAACCCCTGCACCACACTTTCCAGGTATTTCGTCTCTCCGTCTCGTTGTTTTGTGCTCATCAGAGCAATATAATAGGCATCGAACCTCATTGGAACAGTCTGAATCAGTTTTAGACCGAACGTTCTGATTAATTCCGTCAGCACAGTTGGCTTGAAATGGTACAGATGCCTGGGTACGTCTAAAGCCGCCCAAAACTGCCCAAAATGGGTAGCATCTTCAGCCGCTACATTTGGAACGGCAATGATAAGGTGGCCACCTTTTCTAAGTTTCTCAACCAATTGGGTCAACGTCGGTTTCAATTCCGTGACGTGTTCCAACACGTGCCACAACGTTATAACGTCTAATTCGGCCAACGCGTGTATACTTTCTACCGATTCATAAACCACGCTGTTGCTTTTACTTTGTGCAACTTCGGCGGCAGCGGCATCCGGCTCTACCCCGTAAACTGCCCAGCCTTTGTTGCTGCACTTTTCCAGAAATGAGCCTGTACCACAACCATAATCCAGTAGTTTTCCCGGCTGTCCGTTTATAGTTCTAACCAGTTTTTCCTTTTGGGTTAGGGTATAATTTCGTACCAACCGATAGACATAATTGATCAGCCCGCCACTGTTGTCGTTGTGCGACGTGTAGGCTTCGGCTTTGTAATACTTGCCAAGTTCCGTTATTGTAGGTCTGGGATTTGTTATTACCAGCCCGCAGGCTACGCACTCCGTTATGGTAAATGCCTGTTGGCTCACTAAATAGTCTTTACCGGTAAGATATGGTTTCAATGATATCCCTGAACAGCCAGGGCACTCCAATAATGTTTCCACTGTCAACGGCCCATGTAGACCAGTAAAATTGATACATCCGATGGGCTAATCCCACTTATTCTGCTGGCTTGTCCTATGGTTTCAGGTCTGAGTTTCTTCAGTTTCTCCCGCCCCTCAAAGGAAAGCGCTTTCACGCTGTCAAAATCGAAATTAGGGACGATACTCAGTGACTCCCACTGCGTGAGCTTGCTGGCGTTTTGGCGTTCCCGGTTCAAGTAGTCGGCATATTTAATGTTGATTACGGCTTGTTCCATTACCTCTTTGCTATCTCCTTCTCCGTTTAGTAGTCCACTTGGTGATGCTTTCCCCATTAATTCGATCACATGTTCTGTTGCCAGTTCGGGGCGTTTCAACAAACTATGCAGCGTTACTTTCTCACGGATAGGTGCCGATTTATTGTCGGTCAACCAGGCATTTACTAGTTCCGGGCTAATTTTTGTCTCTTCCAGGTAATGGCCTAAGTTGTTTATCTGCGCTTCTTTTTTTGTAACAGCTTCCATTCTTGCCGCATCGGCTAAACCAATATCATATCCTTTTTTGGTCAGGCGTAAATCGGCATTGTCCTGCCTAAGCAACGTTCTGAACTCAGCTCTTGATGTAAACATTCGGTACGGCTCTTCCGTCCCTTTAGTAGTCAGGTCATCGATTAGCACACCAATGTACCCTTCTGAGCGGCCTATGGTGAATGGACTGAGTTCATTCACTCGACGATGGGCATTTATGCCCGCCATTAAGCCTTGACAAGCGGCTTCTTCATAGCCCGTTGTTCCATTTATCTGGCCGGCAAAGTACAGATTGTCAACCAATTGTGTTTCTAGTGTTTGTTTCAGTTGGGTTGGCGGGAAGTAATCATATTCCACGGCATAGCCTGGTCTGAACATTTTTGCCTGTTCAAATCCTTCTATTTTCCTCAAGGCCTTGTGTTGTACGTCTTCTGGCAATGACGTAGAAAAGCCGTTTACATATACCTCTACCGTATTCCATCCTTCGGGTTCTACAAATATCTGGTGACGGTCTTTGTCCGCAAAACGATTGATCTTATCCTCTATTGATGGGCAGTAGCGCGGCCCCAATCCTTTTATTCTTCCCGTAAACATGGGCGACTGTTCAAAACCTTTTTTTAATTCTTCATGCACAGAATCGCTGGTGTAGGTAATCCAACAGGACCGTTGCGTGGTCAGTGCTTCTGTATGGGTGAATGAAAATTTGCCGGGGTTTTCGTCGCCCTTTTGCTCTTCCATTCGGTTATAGTTCAGGCTTCGGCCATCCACCCGTGGTGGCGTTCCGGTTTTCATTCTGCCCGTTTCAAAGCCTAGTGTTGTCAGTTGCTCCGTTAATCCAGTGGCGTGGCGTTCCCCTGCTCTTCCGCCACCAAATGTTTTTTCGCCAATGAACATGGTGCCATTCAAAAATGTACCGTTGGTCAGGATCACCGTTTTTGCGGCAATTTCAACGCCCATACTCGTTTTCACCCCCGTAACGTACCTGCCCGAAATAGTAAGACCCACGACTGTGTCCTGCCAAAAGTCTACGTTTCTGTTCTGTTCCAGCGTATCTCGCCACTCATGGGCAAAGAGTACCCGGTCGCTTTGGCACCTGGGACTCCACATGGCTGGCCCTTTAGAGCGGTTTAGCATCCTGAACTGAATCATTGTTTTGTCGCTGATGATGCCTGAGTAGCCTCCTAGAGCATCTATCTCGCGAACAATTTGTCCTTTTGCCACACCGCCCATTGCCGGGTTACATGACATTTGAGCTATCGTTTGCATGTTCATGGTAATCAACAACACACTCGAACCCATAGTGGCGGCGCTTACAGCGGCTTCACAACCAGCATGTCCTGCTCCTACCACAATTACATCGTACTGCTTGAACATTTATAAGAATTGAAAAATGTTTCACGTGGAAACTTTTGCGAAACAGTTTAGAAACCAGGCTGACGAACAATTTTCTGTAAATAAAAATTGGACTCTCGCTTGTAGAATACATTATACGCAGGGGAAACAGTTCGCAAAGCCTCTGTTTGGCGATTTTTTGTAATAGGCAAGGTAAGCAAACCGCCGGGTTGAGAAAGTGTCAAACGCTTCACAGCCTCTCCCTGTCTTTTTGGATCTTCCTCCTGTTGACGAAAAGCTTTCTCGGACTCAAGTAAACGAGTAAGTATGTCTTTCTGTCTGTTAAGCGTGGTTGAATTGACCCGCTTATTAACTAAATCTGTCTCAGTCTCATCCATCTTCTTCAACAACTCATTCACTTGATCGGCTTGCGCTTTGCCCGCCTCGGTACCTTTGGCTTTGTCTTGCATTTGCTTGAGGATATCTCGCAATACCCCCTGTTCAGCAGCTAACTGCGACAATTCTTCGGAGAGCGCACGACCTTGTTTGCCACCTTGCGATAATTGTTGGATGCGTTGATTCAAATCCTGCTGTTTGCTGCCAACGCCCGGAGAAGGCATATCCCCTTTGCCTTTACCCTTACTTTTTCCCTTACCGGGCATAGCCATTGCATTCATTTGATCCTGCATTTGCTTAAAAGCGTCGTTCAGCATTAGGGACAAATTGTTAATCGAAGTCATAGACGATTGCTGTCGAGCGGCAGCCATGCTCAACCGGCGTTCTTTCAAATACCGCGAACTCTCATCCATGTAAAAACGCATGTTGGTCAATTCCCTTGTCACAAATGCCTGAATCTGAGGCTCGCGGGCCGCTAATGAGGTGAGGCTATCATCCAGCACTTTAGCATTGTCCTGTAGCCGTAGTTGATCCTGTGAGAGCTTTACAATCCTGGGATCTTGAAGACTAATAGCCTTGAAATCGCGCATGAGCTGCTCTTGGGTGAAAGAAAGTGTGATAAGATTATCAAGCAGATTACGAAGGTCATCAAGATTCTCGGTCATGCTCTTCATGTCCATTCCTTCCATCGACTCGGCCATTGATTTGGCCATGTTGCGCATCGATTTAGCTGTCTTTTTCTGTGATTGAGCCGCTGACTTTTGATCCTTCTTGCCCAATTGTTTGTCAGACTGCTCCATTCCTTTCTCAATATCATCCTGGGTTTTTTCCTGCGTGTCTGGCGTGTCTAGTTTATCGTCTTTAGCCTCTTGTTGAAGTTTGGCTAGTTCTTCCTGCAATTTCTTGAAAGCATCTTCCGCCTTCTTTTGCGCTTCCTGTTGCTTATCTAGAGAAGATTGATCTTTCTTTTCGGCAGCTTTGTCATTCTGTTCGCCAAGTTTTTCCTGGTTATCAGCTTGCTTTTCAAGGTCTTTGATGGCGTTATCCACTTTCTGATCCTGTTGCATTTGCTTAAAAAGCTTGAGGGCACGATCCAACTCTTTCTCTAAGTTCCGCTCTTTGCGATTGAGTTTGTTCAGCAGTTCTGAGGCCCGGTCATCCTGTTTTTTATCCATCAGTTGTTTCAACTCATCGTAAAGCTTTTTAGCTTCCGGGTCCTGCATTTGATCAAAGAGCTTTTTGAGTTGCTCCAGTTTCTGCTTCATCGCTTCCTGTTGCGTGGGGTTCATACGCTGTTGCGTATCGTTTGTCTTCTGAAATTGTTCCTGTAGTTTGTTGATCTCCTCCAGGAGTTGTTCCCGCTTTTGGAGAATATCTTCAAGTTGCTTTTTGTCTTTAAAGTCAGATACCTTCTTAGTACGAAGTTTATCTTCCAATTGAGCTAACTCTTTTTTGATGGCTTGAGCAGTTTTGATGGCCTGATCGAGGCTAGACTCGGTTTCCTCAGCTGATTGCTCAACCTGCTTTTGTAACTGATCTGTAGACGGAATAAATAAGGAACGCGTTGCCGACCGGGTAGACTTAGCTCCGTTTACACCATCATTGTCAGATACGGACAAGTAGTAATCAATCTTATCACTGGGTTTGAGCCGAAGTGAGTCGAGTTGCCAATCAAACGCGTAGTTCTGCGAAGTAGACGAACGAGAGATGGGAATTGGGTACATAAGCGAACGTTTACCAACCTGACCGGCACGGGTAATTGAGGCAACCAACTTAAGGGCGGTAAACCCGTAATCGTCGGTAATAAGCCCCGACAGGCTGAGCGAACGGTAGGCAATGGTATCTTCTGTAGCCTGAAGACTTACCTGGGGGTAGCGGTCAGGGATAACCAATAAAGAGTAGGTTAGATCACCACTGTTGCGGGCATACTTGTTGGACAGAGCCAGTGCATACGTACCTGAAGTTGAGGCACGGTGGAAGAGTGAAAAAGCATTTGTTTCCGTGGGAGTAGCTAAGACCGAACCTCCGGGCATGAACCGAACAAGGACAGAATCGGCATGGTCAGCCAAAAAAGACCAGTTAACCATTGTTCCTTCAGGAACCGTAAGATTACCCACATTGGCCAATTGTTCGGTTGGCTTGCCGAGGTAGGCAGGATAGGAAAGCCGCACATCGAACGAAAGCACACTGGGCCGATCCAAGAGAGTAAGTTGGTAAGGGACGGAGGTAAAACCTGAAGCCTCAAGCTGAAAATCGATAGACCGTTGCACGTTGTCGAACGTGTAGCTGAACGTGTTTTCGGCAACCTTGTCCAGTTTAAAGCGAGTTTCGTTTAAAATTACAAAAACCGATTGAGGGAGCGTGTTACCGGCAAGGTGCAGTTTGAGCGTAAAATCTTCATTGCGAAAAGCGGCTAGTTTCTTTGTATCCAGAACAAATGTGAAGGGAGCTTCTTCGGCAAACTCCTGATTGAATTTAACCAGACGAGTAGAGCTGGTTCGGAGAAAGGCTGGATAAAACGCCAAGGCAAACACCACGCACAAAGCAGGTATGAGGGCGTAGGAGATGAAGCGGCGGTTTTGGTTGAAGTTGATGGCCGAAGAAAAACGGGTTATCAGTAACTGATCGGACCGCTGGGCAATGCTGGCCGCTAGCAAATCTGTATTAACCAACGAAAGGCGACGGAGTTGTAGCGTATTGAGTAGCCTGTCAGCAATGTCGGGGAAAAATTCGCCAATTTGCTGGGCTGCCAACTCATCTGAAAGGGGCCGCCGTATACCAAACAGGCCCAACAATGGCATGAGCAGGTACGTATATGCGCCAACCAAAAAGAGGCCAATGAAGCTAAACAACATAGCCGCCCGGATAGGCGTACTGAAGCGACCGAAGTATTCGGCGGCATTCAGCAACAGGTACGTAGTAAGCACCAAAGCCAAAAAAAGGAGGCCTCCTTTTATGAGTTGGTTCTGAAAATACCGACGTTTATACGCGTCTAACTGGTTTTTAAGTTCGGAGTAGGCGGCTGAGGCATCCATGTCAGGAAAAAGAAATAGAATCGAAATATTGAATGATGTGCTTTTTGAGAAAATCCTCCTGAGCCAGAATATCGCCCGGAGGAAGCGGGTTGGCTAATTCGAATTGAGGCCAGTTGTCTTTATCGGGGCCGGTAGGAGTATAATAGCCGGAAGGCGCAAGAACCGTACAGACAGCTACATGAAGAAGGTCCTGCTTCTGTTCTTTCGAAAAACGCCTTGGCCCCTTGCCAACTTCCTGCAAACCGATCAGAAAAAGCACAGCGTTGAGGTCTGCCGGGCGTTTACCAACGGTATGTTCCAGTTGCTGGAGTAGCTGCTCCCAGGCAGCGGAAAGAGATGATGCGATGGCGGTGGGCATGGAAGGGTAAGAAAAACAGGTAACAGTAAACGTTGACCAAAATGTTGAATACGCAAGTGAAAAAATATGGTAAGTATGTGCTAAGGAATTTCGTGAACTTATTTTTTCCGACGTTATGTGCCGGTTGCTCTCGTGTGATACACCACAAAGAAACAGTGTGCTCAGCGTGTCGCCTAACCCTGCCCTATCTGCAAACCGATAAAGAGCAAGAAGCATTGATGCTGAAATTTGCTGGCCGGGAGCCAATTGCATATGTGTACGCGTACCTGCATTTCGAAAAAAGAAGTGTCGTGCAGAAACTTATTCATCGGTTAAAATACAAAGGCAGAAAAGAGTTGGGCCAGGAGCTAGGCCGTTGGTTTGGCGAAGAATTGAACGGCAAGCAAACAAAAGTTAACGAGGCAGATATGTTCATTCCAGTACCTATACACCCACTGAGAGAACAACAGCGGGGCTACAATCAAAGCGAATGGATTGCCAACGGTTTGGCCGCAGCCATGAACGTACCTAGCCGGACGGATATAATGAAGCGAACAAAGTTTGTAGCCTCCCAAACTAAGAAAAACAGACTGGATCGGTGGCAAAACGTAGCCTCGGTGTTTGACGTGACAAACCCGGACACAGTCAAAGATAAGCATGTAGTAATCGTGGATGATATAATTACGACGGGTGCCACCCTAGAAGCCTGTGCCATTGCGTTGAGAGAAGCAGGAGCAAAAACGATTGGGATTATAACTATAGCGGCCACCCGATAAAGAGTGGCCGCCAGAATAACAAGAAGAAGAAACGTTACTTGTTTCGCCCCACACCAATCATGGCGCAACGGAAACCAATAGTAGCCGTGGCCGAATCCTGATCCATGAAACGGCGTGTGCCGGGGGCTAACCAGTAGGCCACATCGCTCCAGGAACCGCCCTTGTATACACGAAGTTTATCGTCTATGATGGAGTTATTACCCTTTCGGTCGTAGTTCTTAGCATCGTCTAAATAACCATTCCGACGTACCGGGTTTAGGTCGTTCTCGGCCTGAAACGAAAGCGGGCGATACACGTCCATTACCCACTCGTTCACGTTACCGGCCATGTTGTAGAGGCCGAAATCATTAGCAGGGTAAGCGTAAATCTGTTGCGTGATGATGGCCCCATCGTTCGATTTGCCCGCAATACCGGCGTAGTCGCCACGGGCACGTTTGAAGTTGGCCAACATTTGGCCCTGCTTGCGGCCTTTCTTAGGGTTTCGCACCGACGAGCCATCCCAGGGGTAGATGCGTTGGTTCGACTGGTTTTCGTCTACGTACTGCGTACCAATGAGGGCTTTGGCGGCATATTCCCACTCAGCTTCGGTAGGCAGGCGGTAATCGGGCAAAATCAAGCCGCTTTCCAGACTCGGTTTAACAGCAGCCGTGGCGGTCTCGGCACCTTGCACTGTTTCAGCGGCAGGATCAGCTTTCGATTTACGTTTTAACGAAAAACCTTTGCCGCCCTTTTTGGCCGTCGTATTACCCTTCTTGTACAACTCAGCGTTCACAGCACCCGTGCGCCAGGCGGCATAATCGTTAGCCTGTACCCACGACACGCCCACCACCGGGTAGTACCGGAACGACGGGTAGCGCAAGTACTGCGTTACGTAAGAATCATTGAACGAAAGCTGATTAGCCCAAACGGTCGTATCGGGTAGTGCCCGCGTGTAGACCTCCTCCGACGAATCACGCCGAATGGCATCCAGGTATTCCAAATAGTGAATGTTGGCAATTTCGGTCTCGTCCATAAAAAACGATTGGATCGACACCGTCCGCTCGCGGTTGTCGCGCGAGTTGACAATGTCTTCTTCCAGGGCACCGAGCGTAAACCGACCACCTTCCACAAAGGCCAGGTTAGGACCAACTTTCGGCCCGGCAAACTTCTTAACCTGGAACCCTTCTTTCTGGTTGTAGGCAATGCCGGTAGCCGTGCTGTTCTTGCCCGGTTTAATACTAGTGGGGTGTTTGGTCTTGCAGGCAGCCAAAGCGACTGTGGCCAGGAGCACGTAAACCGCGCGAGATAGCTGATACTTCTGAATCATGTTGGGTAGTATGTGCAGTCTTAACTAAGTTCAACTCAGCATCTTGTCCAAAATTCCGCTGACCTGGTCAATGGACGTAACCTGCTGATGGGTGAAAAACAATCTGTTTTTGAGGTCTTTAAGCGAACACACGCTAGGGTGCGCCTTGATGTAGTCAATTACCTTGCCAAATTGGTCGCTCGAAAAGAAGCTATCGGGTTGGTTCTCTGTCTCCGTAGAAACGAAGGTTCCCTTCAAAATCGTATTCTTGAGCGTGAGTTTTTCCAGGTGCAGGGCTTCGGCTTTCCAGCGCACCGCTACCAATTTGAACAGGTTTTGTACCGAGCGCGGTATTGGCCCAAACCGGTCAGACACCTCTTTCTGGAACGCCTGTAACTCGCCGGGGTTCCGAACGCTGTCGAGCCGGGTATACAGGGCCAGCCGCTCCGAAATATTGGTCACGTAGGTTTCGGGAATCAACACTTCCAGGTCTGTCTCGATAATCGTGTCGGGCAATGAGGCTTTGAACACGTCGTCGGTGGAAGCCAGGAAGAGGTCTTTAAATTCGGTTTCGCGGAGTTCCTGCACGGCTTCGTCCAGAATCTGATGGTACATTTCGTAGCCAAGATCATTGACGAAACCACTCTGTTCGGCCCCCAGCAAGTTCCCGGCTCCGCGAATGTCGAGGTCGCGCATGGCAATTTTAAAGCCTTCGCCCAAATCCGAAAAATCCTCCAGGGTCTGTAACCGCTTCCGGGCATCGGACGAAAGCACGGAGGCGGGGGGCGTGAGCAGATAACAAAACGCCTTTTTGTTCGACCGGCCCACCCGGCCCCGCATCTGATGCACGTCGGACAAACCAAAATTCTGGGCCTGATTAATGAGGATGGTGTTGGCGTTGGAAATGTCCAGCCCCGACTCAATAATATTGGTCGAAACCAGCACGTCGGTTTCGCCTTCAATGAACCGGGTCATCACTTTCTCCAGCCGGTCGCCCTCCATTTGGCCGTGGGCCACGCCAATACGCGCATCGGGCACCAGTCGTTTAATCAGGTTCCCCATCGCTTCAATATCGCTCACCCGGTTATGCACGAAAAATACCTGCCCACCGCGCCGCAGTTCCGAGCTGACCGCGTCACGTACCAGAGTGTCGCTGAAGGGGTGAATCTCGGTCGTAACGGGTTGGCGGTTGGGCGGCGGCGTGGCAATGACCGAAAGGTCGCGGGCACCCATGAGCGAGAAGTGCAACGTGCGCGGAATGGGCGTGGCCGTGAGCGTGAGTACGTCTACCTCCACGCGCATTTCCTTCAGGCGGTCTTTGGTTTTCACGCCAAACTTCTGCTCTTCGTCAATAATCAAGAGGCCGAGGTCTTTGAACTTCACGTCTTTGTTCACAATCCGATGGGTGCCAATCAGAATCCCCAACTCACCAGATTGCGCTTGGCGGAGCGTTTCTTTAATCTGCGCCGTCGATTTGAACCGGTTGATATACCCCACCTTGACCGGGAAATTGGCCAGCCGGTCTTTAAACGTGTGGTAATGTTGCATGGCCAAAATGGTGGTCGGCACCAGAATAGCCACCTGCTTATTGTCGGTCACGGCTTTGAACGCCGCCCGGATGGCCACCTCCGTTTTGCCGAAACCCACATCGCCGCATACAAGCCGGTCCATAGGGTGGGGTTTTTCCATGTCGGCTTTCACGTCGGCGGTGGCTTTGGCCTGGTCGGGCGTGTCTTCGTAGATAAACGACGATTCCAATTCGACCTGAAGAAACGAATCCTGCGAGAACCGGTAGCCGGGGGCGGTGCGGCGTTTAGCGTAGAGTGCAATCAGTTCGCGGGCAATGTCCTTCACCTGCTTCCTGACTTTCGACTTTTTCAAGTCCCACTCCTGCGACCCCAGCTTGCTCATGGTTGGTGGCCCGCCTTCTTTGCCGCTGTACTTTGTAATCTTGTGGAGCGAATGAATGCTGACCAGCAGAATGTCGTTATCGCGGTAAATGAGCCGGATGGCCTCCTGCTGATTGCCGCCAATATCGACCCGTTCCATGCCCGCAAACCGCCCGATGCCGTGGTCTACGTGGGTCACGTAGTCGCCGGGTTGCAGGGTTTTCAGTTCGCGCAGCGTGAGGGCTTTCGATTTGGTGAACTTGTCGCGAACCCGGTATTTGAAATAGCGGTCGAAAATCTGGTGATCGGTAAAACAGGCAATCTTGAGTGTATCGTCAATAAAGCCCTCTTTCAGCCCCATTTGTAAGGTTTGAAATTTTAGAAACGGGTCTAGTTCGTCGAAAACGGTTTTGAGCCGCTCCAACTGCTTGAACGATTCGGCCACAATGACGTTGGTGAAGCCCTTGTTTTGCAGGTCGCCGAAGGCATCGGCCACGCGTTTAAAATCTTTGTTGAACGAGGGTTGCGGCTTAGAGGGGTAGGCCAGTTTGTTGTCGGTTTTGAAATAAAACTTGCGGCCAAACTCCACTGTCGAAAATGTTTTTACTTGGTTCAAAAACCCCCGCCGCGTCTCGAACAGGGCTTCGGGGTCGTCTACCACCTGGATATTGCCCCCCGCCCCTACTACTTGCGAGAGGCTCTCTTCGGCCCGCTCGAAGCACTTTTCCACTACCTCCAACGCAAATTCCACGTCCTTAAACCACAGGTACGTATCGTTGGGCAAAAAATCCAGAAATGATTCCCGCGTCTCCTGCGTGAGGCGGGTTTGCACGTTGGGAATGATGCTGATTTGCTCCAGACGTGTTTCGGTCGAAAGCTGGGTTTCGGGGCTGAACTGTCGCAGGCTCTCTACCTCGTCGCCAAAGAGTTCGATGCGATACGGAAATTCGGAGGCAAACGAAAAGATGTCGATGATGCCCCCGCGCACCGAAAATTGCCCGGCTTCATACACAAAATCGGTCTTCTCAAACGCATATGTCTGAAGTAGTTCGGCCACAAAACCCGCATCGAGCCGGTCGCCCACGCGCACGGCGAGGGTGTTGGCTTTGAGCGACCGTTTGTTGATGACCTTCTCGAAAATGGCCTCTGGGTACGTTACCAGCAAGGTATTTTGCTTGCCGCCGCTGCTGACCCGGTTCAACACTTCGGCCCGCATCAGAACGTTTGCGTTCTCGGTTTCTTCAAACTGATACGGCTTTTTGTACGACATCGGGAAGAGCAACACTGTGGGCGTGGGCATGTCGGCGCGAGTGGGGTTTGGCGCGTCGGCCAGGCCAAGCAGGTTTTGCAGGTCGTTGAAAAAATAGGCCGCCTCCTCCCGGTCGGTGAGCACAAAGAGGTGGTTGCCCCCCGCCACACCGGTCAGGGCCGCCGCCACCACCGCGTCGAGGCTACCGGTGATGCCCTTAACCTGAATCCGGGCTGGTTCTGCCGAGGTTCGGTCTTGAAGGGGTTTTGCCAGGAGGCGAATAAAAGGGTCGTTGGCGTAAAGCGAAAGCAGGGCGGCAGTAGTCACAGCAGAAGAAAACGGGTCTGAAAAAAACACGAAAAGCCACCGGGTACGAACACCCGGCGGCAAAAAAACAACAGGCAAACAGGCTGATTTGTTGCAACGCGCCCCCTACCCTACTGTCTCGTAGGCAATGCCTTCGGCTTCGAGCAAAGCAACCAACCGGGGGCTGGGCTGGAACACCACCGAAAGTTCTTTGCGGTCGGCCAGGTCGGTCTCGTCGTCGGCCATCCATTTCCAGTCTTCGGCGGTGGCTTCCAGAATGGCCAGGATAGATGCGAGTTTTTTGGGGTCGCGCTCCTGCGAAACAAGTTGGTCGGTGTTGGTGAAGTAGAGCACAATTTTGTCTTCTTCCAGCCACTGCAAATCGTTCAGCGCATCGTTGAGCGCGTCGAGGTTATTGCCAAAATCGGGAAATTCCAGCACCTCGGTCATTTGGTCGTAGAACTGCCGGAGGGTGCGGGCCTGTGCCCCGTCGATGTGGGCAATAAAGTGGTCGGGAAAGCGCAGGGCCAACGCCGGTTCGGAACTGGAAAGAATAAAGTTGGTAGTCATAAGCAAGGTGTTCATGCCCGCCCCGGCCCACGGCTTTTTGCCGAAAAGCCGCTCAGGTACGTCTCAGGGAGTAAGTTCGGTGAACGAATTATAGTGGTCGTTGGTGTACCAGGCCCGTTGGTCGGCACTGGTGATGAGCCGTTCGGTACCCCGGTTTTTGCCCCGCGTTTTGGGTTTCACGTCCCACTCCTGGTAGCGGGGCCGGGCACCGTTGGGGCCGGAGCGGGGCAAATGACCCTCGAAATTCCCGAACCGCCGCCCGCCCACATACCCATCCATAGCCCTGCCATTGGCCCGCACGTAGGCCAACACGGCATAGACGTAGGGAGGAATCGAAGCCTGGTTTCGGAACGAAAAACGGGACTGGTCTGACCTTTTTGCGCCCTGCCCACGTACCTGAGGCTGTTGCGCATACGAATTGGCAGCGCGTCTGCTACTCTCCGACCGGCAACCAATTTCCCCGGCAAAGAAGCCCAGCAGACAACAAAACAGCAGGAAACCAGAACGAAAGTGAAGCACAGCAGGGGTCAGTTCAGCGAAAACATAGGAATACGCACCGAGACAATGTTGCTGAAGAGCAGTTCCGAAATGTCGGGGGTCATGTAGTCGATCAGCGGAAAATTGGCAATGATGGCCCGCACGTCTAGTTCGGTTTCGGCATTGACAATGCACCAAAGCCGCGACCGGTTGGCTGAGAGCGAGTAGGCCAAAATCTGGCCTTGCTCCATCAGGTCATTAACGGTGTCGCGTTGGGCCGGAATTTTGGCCATAAAGGCCGGGTCCATGCCCGCCAAAGAAAATTCGACCATAAACTGACTCATCATCACGGGAGGTTAGGTGCGCCTTGCCCCGTTAACCGGGGTTAAGTACAGCATTAACCAAATGTAAGTCTTCTTCGTTGATGGTGTGCGCCCCATTAGGGTAGATTTTGGTTTGCACCGCCGCGCCCATGCGCGAAAAAACGGTGGCTGTCTCCCACACTCTGGGTTCGGGTATGTGCGGGTCAGTGTTGCTGCAACTGAGCAGCACGGGCGTACCGCCGAACGTACCTGGATAGGCACGGGCAGTGCCTTCAGGGCCAATAAGCCCACCGCTAAGGCCAAAAATGCCGCCGTAGGGCGCGGGGTTTCGGGCCAAAAATTCGAGCAACAAACAAGCCCCCTGCGAAAAACCCAGCCAATACAGTTGCGAGGTTTGAAAGCTGAAATCAGTCATTAGCTGTGCCCGGAGGCTTTCCAGCGTGTTTAGTGCCGAAGACAAATCCGGTTCGTTGCGCTCGGTTGGTTGCAAAAACGAATACGGGTACCAGGTGTTGCCCGTGGCTTGCGGGGCCACCAGCGCGGTGTTTTTCAGGGTCAGGTGGGGGGCCAGCGAAAGCATTCCCTGCGCTTGACCGCCCCGCCCGTGCACCAGCAACAGCACACGGGAAGCCTCTGTGAGCGGCACGCCCGCCGAAACAAAGTTGGTTGGGTCGTGAATCATGGTCAGGCCGAAATAACGGGTAATACCTGTTCCAGTTGCGCCCGCCGCGCTTCGTACTGTGGTGGTAGCATCAGCGACGTACCCAGCGTTTCCAGGGGTTCGTCGATGGCAAAGCCGGGTGGGTTGGTGGCTACTTCAAACAATACGCCGCCCGGCTCGCGGAAATAAATGCTGTGGAAATAGTTGCGGTCCTGCACCGGCGTAACCTGGTAGCCCGCCTCCCGCAGTTGTTCCTGAATCAGCAATTCGGTTTGGTCGGTGTCGGTCGAAAAAGCCAGGTGATGCACCGAGCCAGCCCCTTGTAACGCCCGCACAGTTTCGGTTGGGGTCTGGATATCAACGAAATTGCCGGGGCCACCCGCCCCCGCCACGTACCTGGCGCGGTTCCCCTCTTGCGCCAGCAGACGGTGCTGCATCACGCCCGTGAGCAGGTCGGCGGTGCGGTCGGGTTGGGCCGAAAGCAGGGCAACGGTGTGGAACCCATGGATGGCGAACGCGGCAGGTACTGGCCCCTGGGCGTAGGCGGGGCGGGTGTCGGCATCGGTAAAGACCAGTTCCAGCCCCATGCCGTCGGGGTCATCGAACTGAACGAAGGTTTCGCCAAACCGCTGGGCGGGCACACTGTGGGCAATTTGCGCGTGTTGCAACCGGTCGAGCCAAAACGGCATACTGGCCACGGGCACCGAAAACGCCGTGTAGGTCAGTTGCCCCGCCCCCCGCCTACCCCGTGGAATGGCTCCGTAGGGAAAAAACGTCAGGATACTGCCGGGCGAACCTGTTTCGTCGCCGTAGTAAAGATGATACACGTCAGGCGCATCGAAGTTGACGGTTTTCTTCAGCAGCCGCAGGCCCAGAAAGGTGCGGTAGAAGTCAACATTACGAAGCGTGTCTGAGGCCAGGGCCGTTACGTGGTGCAGGCCGTTGATGAGGGTTTCCATACGTTTGTTCAGTTAATATCTAATGTATTTAATGTCTATACATTAATTAACACCAAAATGTTCCCCGCCAGGTACGTACTCTTACTACAAGCCCAAAAGCTGATGTGCCCGTTGCACCAACGGATCTGTTTTGGCCAATTCCAGACCAACAGCGGTGATGAAGGGCCGTATCTGTAGCTCAACGTCAGCTTTGGTGTTTTCTGGAAGCCGATAAGAGTACAGCATCATATCGTCGGTGATACGTTGCGCTTCCTTTAGGGTAGCAGAGGCTTCAATGCGCTCTATATAGTTGTCTATTAGTGCTGTTACCTGAATCATAACTTGCTTTCGTTTAGCTTGGTGGAAATGTTTTCCAACAGGGTACGGTAGAAAATAGCCTTGCGCTCCACTTTCTCACCCCGCCCAATTCTCCCGGTCGAGGCTACGGTATTGGATGGCCTCGGCTAATAAGCCAGCAAGGTAGAGGCAGGTATCCCCAACTCATGATAGAGGGCTTTTATCATTCGCAACGTAAGTGGCCTTTTACGGTTTAGTACTTCAGATACGCGCTCTTTACTGCCAAAATAGTTGGCCAGGTCCGTTTGGCTAAGGCCACGCTCAGCCATTTCATGCCGAATAGCCTCAACAGGATCTATCACAGGAATCGGATACTGCTGTTTCTCATACTGTTCAATTAGCAGAGCCAACACGTCAAGCGTATCGGCTTCCGAGCTATTTTCTTCGGCGTGCCAAAGTTGTTGAAGGGCCTTCATGGCTTGCTTGTAGTCGGCCTCCGTCTTAATTGGTTTTAACCTAATAGCTTCCATATGTTTTAGTCGGTTGAGTGTTCAACTGTTGCTGCATCGATAGCATCGTAATCAGTATGCTTTCCAATAAAAATGATCCAGCACAACTGCTTGTCATATCGAAAAGCAGCAATGAGGCGATACTTATTTTGAGATATGTTAAACACGATGCGTGTGTTTCCAACGTAATCGGCTCCTTTAAAGTCGGCCACGACTTCTGCTGGATTCTGATAATTGGCTTTGCAGTTTCGATCATACCAGTGCGACAAACCTGCTGCCGCGCCAGAGTGCGTTTCCCAAAATTGTTTGAGCGTCTTAAGAGCGATAACACGCATTTACGATTAGCTAACGAAAACAAAAAACAGAAAGTTACCGAATTGGTAACTAAAATCAATGAGCTTATTTACCCCGCCCAATTCTCCCGGTCCAGACTGCGGTATTGGATGGCTTCGGCCAGGTGTTCGATCTTGATCTCTTCGCTGTCGGCCAGATCGGCAATGGTGCGCGATACTTTCAGAATCCGGTCGTAGGCGCGGGCCGAGAGGCCGAGGCGTTCCATAGCCGTTTTGAGCAAAATGCGCCCTGCCGCGTTAATCTCGCACACTTCTTTCACCATCTGCGAGGGCATCATGGCGTTGGAATAAATGCCTTCGAAGTCCACAAATCGCTGAATTTGCCGGTCGCGAGCCAGAATCACGCGCTCGCGGATGGTGGCCGAGGTTTCGGAGGGGCGGTTGCCGGTCATTTGGTCGAACGAAACGGGCGTGACTTCTACGTGCAGGTCAATCCGGTCGAGGAGGGGGCCGCTGACTTTGTTGAGGTATTTCTGCACCACGCCGGGGCCGCAGACGCACTCTTTTTCGGGGTGATTGTAGTAGCCGCAGGGGCAGGGGTTCATGCTGGAAATGAGCATGAAATTGGCCGGAAACTCCACCGCCCATTTGGCCCGCGAAATGCTGACGCGGCGTTCTTCCAGGGGTTGGCGCATCACCTCCAGGGCCGACCGTTTAAATTCCGGCAGTTCGTCCAGAAACAACACGCCATTATGGGCCAACGATATTTCGCCGGGCTGCGGAAAGCTGCCCCCGCCCACCAGGGCTGCGTCGGAGATGGTATGGTGCGGGGCGCGGTAGGGGCGTTGGGCCACCAACGTGGCTTTAGTGCCCAGTTTGCCCGCCACCGAATGGATTTTGGTCGTTTCCAGGGCCTCCTGCAACGTCATGGGCGGCAAAATGGTGGGCAACCGCTTGGCCAGCATAGTTTTGCCTGCGCCGGGCGGGCCAATCATGATGACGTTGTGGCCCCCGGCGGCGGCAATTTCCAACGCCCGTTTAATGTTTTCCTGTCCCTGCACGTGTGCAAAATCCGCGTCGTAAGTATTTTGGGTGTTGAAAAACAGGTCGCGGGTGTCTACCACGAGCGGGTCGATGGTGCGCTTCTCCTCGAAAAATTCCAGAGCTTCCATCATCGTCTTCACCGGAATCACGTCCAGGTTGTTGACAATGGCGGCTTCGGCGGCGTTTTCGGCGGGCAGAATAAACCCTTTGTAGCCCTGTTTGCGGGCTTCAATAGCAATGGGTAATACGCCTTTGATGGGCCGCAGGGCACCGTCCAGGGCCAGTTCGCCCATAATCACGTAGTCTTCCAGGTTGCGGGCCAGGTTGACCTGCTCAGAGGCTTTCAGCACACAGAGTGCGATGGGCAAATCGTAGGCTGACCCTTCCTTGCGGATATCGGCGGGGGCCAGGTTGACCACCACTTTCTGGCGCGGCATCCGGTAGCCCGAATATTTCAGCGACGCTTCTACGCGCTGTTCGCTTTCTTTAACGGCACTGTCGGCCAGGCCCACCATGAAGAATTTCATGCCCTGTCCGGCGGTTACTTCAATGGTGATGATGGTGGCATTAACACCGTAAACGGCTGCGCCAAAGGTTTTTGCAAGCATAAAAAATACGGTGAGCGGCCAGTTTGCCGTATGGGGCGGGGGCTTTGCTCAAAACTACAACCATTCGGGCATTTTTGGCACGGGCAGCCCGCACTCCTTCCGGTACGTTGCCACAAAACACACTACCACCCCCCACTTGGGCGTTACCAACCTAGTACCTCTTGTTAACAGACGACGGGGTTTACGCCCGTTCGTGATAACCCAAACAAATTCAACTATGGAAAGTAATCCGCAAAAATCACGGACAAACGGTGCGCTGTTGGCCGCTTTGGTGCTCATGACCGGTCTGGCCGGCGTGACCAGCTATTTATATTTCGACAAAAAAACCATTAGCGAAACCCAGGAAGTGACCATTGCCGAACGGGTGGAAGAACTCTCAGACACGCGGGTAAAACTCGACTCGATATCTACGGCTTTGGACGTACAGATTGCCCAAGTGCAAAAATTGGGGGGCGACGTGACGGAACTGAAAAAAGTGCGGGCTGACCTGGAAGCCGATAAAATTGCCCTGGGTAAAGGAGCCAAACTGACCCGCGCCAACATTGCCGGCTACGAGGTAAAGATCAGGCAGTATCTGGCGTTTTTGGCCGAAAAAGACACGACCATCGTGCAGCTTCAACGCGAGAAAGAAGTACTGGTGGTTGATAATCAGACGCTTAATACCGAAAACGTGGGCCTGAAAACCAAGCGCGAGGAACTCCGCGATTCGGTGGTGCAGGTGAACACCCAAAACCAGGAACTGACCAGCAAGGTAACGCGGGCGGCGGCATTGAAGGCGCAGAACATCCGGGTGCTGTCGGTCAATAATCGAGGTAAGGAAAAAGAAGACGACTCGTACAAAGCCAAGCGGCTGGAGAAAATAAAGCTCACCTACGCCCTGGCCGACAACCCCATCACGCAGGAGGAACCCAAAGATGTGTTTATCCGGGTGCTTGACCCCGACGGAGCCATCATCTCCGACATGGCCAACGGCTCAGGTACGTTCCCGATGAACGGCGACGAGATGGTGTATACCGTGAAACAAACTGTTGCCTACGACCGCAACGGCAAAAACGTAGAACTGCTCTATTCGCGAGGTACTGCTTACCGGCCCGGCAAATACACGGTGGAACTGTATAGCGAAGGCTTTAAAATTGGCACCGGCGGGTTCGCCGTTCGGTAGCTACCTCACCCCCCGGCTCCCTCTCCTTCAGAGAGGGGGTGACTCTACCCAACTGCTTCGCTAGTTCGCGAAGCTATGCCGAGTCACCCCTCTCAGCAGGAGAGGGCGGTCCCGCGTCCGGGCCGGGGGTGAGGTCTCCACTCATTCCACTACTCCGTTGCCCAATTCACCCTCCCTGAATCCATTCACGAAAACGTGTTTAATTTGGGAACCTTGTTTGAGTAAAAAGGTGGCAATCTGGCCCAGTCCAGGCGGGCGGGCAGGTAGTTTTCCGTCCGAAAGTAGATGCACGGGCGCGGCAGGGAAAGTATTCTTCTTCGCGGGCACCGCCAGGGAAAACGCTACGGTACCCGTCTGCCGAAGGGTTGCCAGATCGAGCTTTTTCAGTCCTGCCAGGTTCTGCATGGGGATGGGGTACAAGCGGGCGGGGGTCAGCGTAAGGCCGGTAGCATCCAGTTCGGTCAGGCCGTGGAAGGTGGAAAGGTCCCCCAGGTCGTCAATCGTGCTTCGGTAAGCAAACGTCCGCGCCGAATCCGTATTGATTTCGTATCTGTTGATGCCAACGTCAACGGTGTAGGGTTTGCCGTTGCGCACCACGGTGGCGTTGCGGATGAGCAGGTCGAACAGGGCGCGGCCATTTTCGGGAATGGCCTGGTAGTTGTCTTCGGCATTGGTTTCCTGTTTGTACGACTCGGTAGCGATGGCGTGTAGGGCCGTGAGGATGGCCACAAAATTCAGCCGCCGAATGGTCATTTTCTCCACATCTCCCACCTGCCCGCCCGACTCAATCAGAATCAGCGTAGTACCCCATTTCTGGATGTTGTCGCCGAAGGCGCGGGGTTCAAATTCGTCGTCGTAGCGGGCCACCTGACCCGGAATAAACGTTTGCAATACCCGGTTCATGCCTAGAATCAGTTGCATGGAGCGGCGGCGAACGTCATTCACGTTCCGGGCCTGGTCGTAGGCCGTGGCCAAAAACGACACCATCGCCTGTTTGCCGGTGTTACCCACGCCGTAGCGTGGGTTTTGGTCGTGCAGGTTGAACCCCACCAGCGGCTTCAACGACTGCTGCAATCCCTTCAGCAACACCGACTCCGGCGACTGTAACCGCAACGCATCCCGGTTCATATCAATATCGGTGCAGGTACGTCGCTGAAACCGCTCGGCCCCGTCGGGGTTGAGCATAGGCACAAAGTAGAGCGTGGTCTGGCGCAGAATGGTTTGCCGGAAAGCATCGAATTCGTCGCCGGAGGCTTGCAGGAACTGAAAAATATCGAACAAAGCCATCGTGGCGGTGGCTTCGTCGCCGTGCATCTGTGACCAGAGCAGCACGGGCGTGGGGCCGTTGCCTGCTCGCACCTGATGGATACTCCGGCTTTCAGTAGAGGCACCTATTTGGCTCACAGTGAGTGGACTGCCCAATTTTTGAAGCCGGGCTACCACATCGCGATGTTTAAAGCGACGATGGGTAAAAGTGGTATCGGTGTGGGTAGGGTGTGCCGCAAACAGGCGCGTGGCCAGTTCCTGGGCGGTAACTTCGGTCATGGAAAACAACAGGGGCAGTAAGAGAAAGAGCCAACGGCCCGGCACCGGGTTTGTGGTGGCGGTGGGCCGTTGGCCGAAATAAGTAGTCATAGGTACGTAGGAAAAAAGGGGTTCATACAGAGAAGGGAGGGCGGGTAAGCAACCACCAGCCCAGGGCCGAGGCCAGCAGACATCCCAGCGTATTCAGCACAATGTTCAGCAGAGCCGCCCCTCCCCTACCCTGTTGTAGCAGTAGCAACGTATCCTGGCTAAAGCCGGAGAAGGTGCTCAGCCCGCCGCACAGGCCCACGCCCAGCAGCCACCGGGCTGGTTCGGCACTGGCCCGGCCCGTGGCCCAGCCCGTTAGCCCGCCCAACACCAGCGAGGCCAGCACATTGGCTACCAGCACACCCGCCGGGAAGGCCGTGGCCGGCAACCAAACGGGTAGCCACCGGCCAAGGGCATAGCGCAGCACGCTCCCCAGGCCACCACCCAAAAAAATCAGCCCGTAAGCAGTCATTAACCAGTTGGGCACGTACCTAGCGTGTGACCATGATTTTCTTCACCTGCCGGGCCTCTCCCGCGCTTAGTTGCAGGAAATACAGCCCAGTGGGCAGTTGGCTCAGGTCCAGTTGTTCGGTAATCTGGGTGCCGCCGCGTACCGTAACGGGAACCTGCCGCAGGGTCTGGCCGCTGGGGCCGGTGAGGGTCAGTACCCCAGACTGGGCGGGTTTGGTCAGTTCGGCCACCACCCGCACTACGCCCGAAGCCGGGTTGGGGTAGACCTGAAACTGGCTCATGGGCAAGGGTTCGAGGCCCAAAACAAGCGGTGCCGGTGGGGCAATCTGGATTTTCAGGTTATCTACTTGCCAGCCCCACCCGTGCGAAAGCTGGTCAGCAAAGAGCCGGAACCGGATCAGGATAACATCGTCGGGCCGGAAACTGCCGCTTGTTTGCATCCCGATCGTGCGGTTAAACACCAGCGAGGGCGTACCGGGCGTGAGGGCGTTGGTTTCGCCAAAAGGCCCCGGTGCCGAGGGGCTGGCGTTCCAGGCCGCCAGCCATTCGGGGCGGCTGTTGCTGTCATAGCCGTTAATAAGGGGTTGCCAGGTACGTCCGTTGTCTTTGCTGCCTTCCACAATCACGAAATCGAAAAACCGTTCTGGCTCCAGGTACGTCGAACCGGGTTCACCGGGTTCCACCAGCACCACCTCGTCGAACGTGATCCGGGCACTGTCGGGGTTGGTTTTGAGCTTGATGGGGGCCAGCAGCGTGTAGGTGTAGTTGCTCTGATTATTTTGGCCGGAACCGTCTTTGTAGGGGTGTTCGGAGTTGATACTGGCCGACGAGAAACTGGCCGGTTGCTCTATTTTGAAGCCATTGGCCAGAAAGTCGGCGGCGGCATTGACAGCGTTGAAATCATTGCTATACTGGCTCCTGACGGTTGTTTGCGCCCCCACCACCGTGATGGTGTAAAAACCCGTGGCCGGGCTGATAGCCTGGTTGCGGGCGGCAGACAGATCGCGCGCCACAATGCGGTATGTAAGCACGGTACCGGCCCGAACGCTGGCTGGTGCCAGCGGCAAAACGGCCCGCCACGTGCTGTCGGGGAAGTTACTGGTGCGCTGAAGCACCATGGGCACGGCGGGGCGGGCCTGTCCGTTCACCTGATATTCGAGCAAAACCGTGTCGATGCCTACTTTGGTCTTGGCCGTATTAATGATCTGGCGGTCGTCTGTTACCTGGGCCAATACTTCCAGCGCAGCGGTATCTACGGCACTTTCCAGCAAGGCTACCACTTTGGGCGTATGCACAATGCGGGGGGGCACCCGGTCAATGCCTGTGGTGAAGGCATGGAAAAGCTGCACGGTGCCGGTGTTGTTCTTGCCGGGGTTGGTGTAGGTACGTCCCGTTCCGTCCTGGGTCTGAATGTAGTAGGCAATGGTGCCCTGCGCCTCTGCCGGGGGCAGGGTGTAAGTGTAGGTCTGGGTGGTTCCCTGCCGAACCATATCGGCCGATTTGTACGTGTTGTTGGTGGCGGTTGGCAGACCCGTTCGGTAAAAAAACTTCGGCGGAGCCGCACCCAGAACAGTGTCGCTCACGACCCTTGCCACAAACGGCACCAGAATGTCAGATTCCGTATCGAACGGCGACTCGTGGAGGAGGGAGGTTGTTTTCCACTCCATATCTTCAAAAAACGCCAGCACTGCCGGGCCGGGGTTTTGGGCCACCTCGGCGGGGGCCAGAATGGGGGTCATCAGGGCGTTGGGCGTACCGGCGCGGTAAGTGGTCTCGTCCAGGTGATAGAGCGTAGAGCCGGGGCTGTAGGTAACGGGCGCATGAAGTTTGGCCCGCTCACCGAGGACGGTTCTCAGAATGGGGGCATTCAAAAACAGGTTACGGCCCGTAAGCTGACCAAACAGCGCGGCGGGGTCGGCCAGGCTTTGGTTCAGGATGGCCGTGCCCAGGTTGTTTTCTATGTAAGTGTCGAACACGGTGGGCAATTGCACTACCGCTTGCCGGGTGTCGAGGTTGCCGGTGATGCCGCCTACAAAGCCCAGGCCGTGGCCCAGTTCGTGCAGCACCACCGTCACCAGATCGAACCGGCCCGATGCCGAGGCACCGTCCAGGCCCAAGTACCAGTTGTTGGTACTGCTGAAACTGGCAATGATGTCGGGCGAAGTAGTGGCATTGATTTCGCGGCGGGAAATTTTTTCGGCCAGAGCCATCGGGTAAAACGCTGTAGCCCGCTGCGAGCCGTCGGGCGCGCCCACGTAGTTTACAGGCCTGGCACTACCCAGCACCCCGGCGGCAAGCGGCCCCCAGGTAGCCCGAATTCGAATGGGCACGGGACTAATCAGCAGCGTAGACCAGATATCGACTGCTCGCTGGAAGGCCGCCCGCGCACTGTCGGGGTAGTTGATGTAGTCAACAAGAAACGTGGCGGTTTTGGCGCGGCGGGCGCGGGGGTCGTTGAACCCCGGCGGCGGGCCAATGCGCGTGAACGCATTCTGGTTGGAATAATAGCAGATGATGGGTTCGGCGGTGGCGATGCGGTTTCGCAACGCGAAGGTTTCGTAGGGCGTACGGGTCGACCGGCTCGGCACAACCCGTTGTTGGGCCAGCAGCGGCGAGGCCGAAATCAGCCATAAAATCAGCAAACGCAGGTATTGATGCTTCATACGGGTAGGCTTAGAACAAAATCAGGACGGGTTGACCAAAACCAAAGATACCGAATTCAGGCAATAGCGCAAGCCCGTAGGGGCGGGGCCATCGTCGAACACATGACCTAAATGAGCCTCACAAACGGCGCAGAGCACTTCCACCCGCCGCATCCCGTAGCTGTGGTCGGTTTCGAGCCGCACGGCCTCGGCCACCAGCGGCTCGGTAAAACTGGGCCAGCCCGTGCCCGATTCAAACTTGGTTGTTGACTCGAACAGGGGCGTGTGGCAGCACACGCAGGCATACGTACCAGGGGCTTTCGACTCGCAATATTCGCCCGTGTGGGGCCGTTCGGTGCCTTTTTGGCGCGTCACCCTGAACTGTTCGGGCGTGAGTTGCTGCCGCCATTCGGCCTCTGTTTTGCTAACTTTTTCCATACGTTTTGGGTTGTTTCGGCGACCAAAATGCCGGTTAGTCTACAAACGAAGAAGTGGCCCCGTTTGTCATGTTAAAAGCCCGCCAGACCCCGTTATTTTTGTGGTCGATATGACGGCTCGCCAGATTCTTCAGACCTATTGGGGCTACACCGCTTTCCGGCCGTTGCAGGAAGACATCGTCACGGCCCTCCTCGACGGGCAAGATTCGTTGGTGTTGCTGCCCACGGGCGGGGGGAAATCGGTCTGTTTTCAGGTGCCCGCGTTGGGTCTGGAAGGCGTTTGCCTCGTGGTCACGCCCCTGATTGCCCTGATGAAAGACCAGGTGTACCAACTACGAAAACGCGGCATTGCGGCGGCGGCCATCCACGCCGGGATGCACTACCGCGAGATCGACACCATTCTGGACAACTGCAAATTTGGCCAGACCAAATTTCTATACGTCTCGCCCGAACGCCTTCGGACCGAAATAATGATTGAACGGGCCAGGCAAATGACCATCTGTTTGTTGGCCGTAGACGAGGCGCACTGCATCTCGGCCTGGGGCCACGATTTCCGGCCTCCTTACCTGCAGATTGCTGAGTTCCGCGCCCACTTGCCCAGCCGCCCGCCCACGGTGGCCCTCACGGCCTCGGCCACGCCCGACGTGCAGCAGGAGATTATGGAGAAACTGGTGTTCCGGGCCGACCACCGCGTGTTTAGGCAGTCTTTTGCGCGGGCTAACCTGTCGTATTCAGCCATTTTGGAGGGGGGAAAAGAAGCCCGGTTGTTGAAGATTCTGACCAACGTACCAGGCTCGGCCATTGTGTATGTGCGTAGCCGCCGCCAAACCCAGGCCGTGGCCAACTGGCTGGTGAGCCAGGGCATTCAAGCCGATTTTTACCACGCGGGCCTCACCACCCCGGAGCGGTCGCAGAAACAGGATGCCTGGATTACCTACCCCAACGGTTCGGCCACGACCCGCGTCATGGTGGCCACCAACGCTTTTGGTATGGGCATCGACAAACCCGACGTGCGCGTGGTGATTCACCTCGACCTGCCCGACACGCTGGAGGCCTATTACCAGGAGGCAGGCCGTGCCGGGCGCGACGGTCAAAAAGCCTACGCCGTGCTGCTCTACACCGAAGCCGCCTGCCAACGAGTCATGGTGCAGACCGAACAGCAATACCCCTCCCTGGAAACCATCCGGCGAACGTACCAGGCCCTGGGCAATTACACCAAAATGCCCGTGGGCAGCGGCGAACTGGACACGTTCGATTTTGACCTCACGCAGTTTACCAAAACCTATGCTCTGCCCCCGCAGGAGACGCACTACGCCCTGAAACAGCTTCAGATGGCAGGCTACATTGACCTGAGCGAAGCCTATTTCCGGCCCTCGCGGCTGATGATGAACCTGGACAACCGCGCCCTGTACGAATTTCAGGTCATGAACTCCCGCCTCGACCCGTTCATCAAACTCCTCCTCCGGCTCTACGGCGGCGAACTCTTCACCGACTTCACGGCCATTTCCGAGGGCAACCTCTCGCGGGCGTACCTGGTGTCGGAGAACGAGATTACCCAACTCCTGACCCAACTGGCCGAGCGCGGGGTGATTACCTACGAAAAACAGACCGATAAACCCCAACTCACCTTCCTGACCCTCCGGCAAGATGCCCGCACGCTGCCGCTGGATGCCCAGGGGCTGGCCAAACGTCGCGACCAGGCCATGCAAAAAGCCGAGGCCATGGTGGCCTATGCCCGCCACGAAACCCAGTGCCGCACCCGCCTGATTCAAGCCTATTTTGGCGAAACCACCACCGATCCCTGTGGCGTTTGCGACAATTGCCTCCGGGCCAAACGCCCGCCCGGCCCCAGCAACCCCGTGCGCGAGCAGGTACGTCAGTACGTGACCCTGGCCCGTGAAACCGGCGTATCGCCCCGGCAACTGTCGGGCTATTTTGGTCAGACGGATGAACAAACGCTGGCCCAAACCCTGCGCCTGATGCTGGAAGAAGAAGAATTGCGCTACAACGCCGCCGGCAACATCACCCTGAACCGTTAACTTCCATGAAAAACCCCCTCCTCCCCTATCTTTTTTGGCTACTGACTACCCCGTTGCTGGCCCAAAACCCCGCGCCTGATTCGCTGACCCGCTCGCCCGCCAACCGCGCCGACCTGATGCGGCAACTAACGGCACTGCCCTGCGGCATCCGGCCCACCGACGACAAGCGCGTGGTGGTGCAGAAAATCAGCACGTACCTGACCGCCTACAAACCCGACCCCGCCCAGCCCGACGAGGTGTTTGCCAAAGCGGCGGTGGTGCAGGCCCTGCGCGGGGTGCTCACGGGCGGCTACGGCATTGGCGCGGTGCTGGTCGATAGCCAGGGAAAGCTCATACACGGGGCACACAACGCCCAATTGCAGCAGGGCCGCTCTGATTTGCACGCCGAAATGAACCTGCTGACGGAGTTCGAGACGTGGCCCCGGTTCAAAAAATACCAGTCGAAAGCAAACTTCACGGGCGGGGGCAGCACCATCTACACCGAGCCGCTCATGCTCTACACCTCCACCGAACCCTGCCCGATGTGTTTCATTCGGGTGGCCATTGTGGGGGTCGAGACCAGGTACGTATCTGCCGGGCCAGACGACGGCATGAACGCCCGCGCCGCCAGTTTGCCCCCGTTTTGGTATCAGCTAAGCCAGAAACACACCGTGCGGCCCGCAAAAAACAGTTCGGTGCTCCAACAATTGGCGCACTGTTTGTTCTTCTCGTTTCTGTTGTAGGCACAACGAACTAGGCCGTTCGGGCGTTATGAGTGGTACAGTCCAACGAACAGATACAGACATGAAAACCACTGCTTTTTTGCTCCTCTTCTCAGCCTCGCTCACCCTGGGCGACCTACCGGCCTACGCCTTCAACAACGTACCTGCGGAAACAGAAACTGACGGTTTTAAACGGCGAAAAAAACGCTTTCGGCAGAAAAAAGGTTTTATGTGGGGACTGTTCAAAAAGAAAGATTGCGGGTGCCCAAAGTTCTGACCCTCAACGAATTCGGTTCGATTCGCGGACAATCTTTTCGTCGCGCCGAATAAAGCGGTTGGCCAGGGCGTTCAGTACCAACGCCACTACAATTGCCCAAAAACCAGTCATAAACGAACCCTGATCGGTGGCATTGCCGTATTCTTTTCCTCTGATCAATACTTGGTAGAGCACCACACCCATGGCGGCCGTTAGCAGAATGGCGTTAGCGGCGCACAACCCCATCTGGAGCAGCCGTTTACGATACTGAAAAATGGCGAAAATAGCCATAACGGCTACCAATGTCAGCAGACCGCCCAAGTACCACAAGGGCGTGGTAAAGGTGGTTACGCCTTGTTCGTAGGAGTATTGAAGTGGTGTAAGTTCCGCTTCGTCTCCGGGGTTTAGTCCTGTTTTTTGCCAGATGGGGTTGGTCAGTGCCACTCCCATTGACCCGGAAATCAGGAATAAAAAAACACTTTGAATACGTTGAATCATTTTTTTGTTAGAAATTGTAGTCTTATTTAACACGCAACAGTCAGGTAGCGAAAAACGTGGCCTGAAACAACCGATATAGCTTCGAGTGCTGCCTTGCCGATGGCGAAAGTAGCCTCAACGCCCCAAAAGTAATGAATACGCAAGTGGTGCTCACCGCCGATGGGTCACATTCGGTCTTTAATACAGCCGTAGGGCTACATTACCATTCAATTTACGGGGCCGTGCAAGAGTCGGCCCGTGTGTTTATTGAACTGGGTCTGCTTTATGTTTTTGAGCAGGTTTCGGGGCCGGTGCGGGTGTTCGAGATGCGTTTCGGTACCGGCCTCAATGCACTGATGACCATTCGGGAGGCCCGCCGCCTGGAACGCAAGGTAGATTATGTGGCCGTTGAGCCATATCCTATTTCGGTGGCCGAAGCCAGCCAACTAAACTACGACGCTGAACTGAGTACTTATTGGTTGCCCGACCTGCATCAGGCTCCGTGGGGTATGGCCGTGCCCATTGTTCCCGCCCTTACCCTGACCAAGTACCACTCCCGCCTGGAAGAACTGCCCCCGTCAGGTACATTCGACCTGGTTTACTACGATGCGTTTGCCCCCGAAGGCCAACCCGAACTCTGGACACAGGAAGCGTTCGAGAATGTGGCCAGGCTGCTTAGTCCCGGTGGGGTGCTGACCACCTATGTGTCGAAGTCGGCGGTGCAGCGCAACCTGCGCGAGGCTGGTTTTGTAGTGGAAAAACACGTCGGCCCCGCTCGCAAGCGCGAAGTCATCCGAGCCATCAGGCAGTAACGCACGGCTCCAGCCGTGCTACTTTACCCACATTAGCCCATCAGGCTTGTAGTTCCGTTTCATCCGAACTACAAGCGGCTCTGGAGTAACCGCCCCACAGCTTCCAGGCCCCGCACGTCTACGTCGGTGAAATCGTCGGGTTGATCACTGTCCACGTCCAATACCATACGTACCTGACCATTTTGGTCAAAAATGGGCACCACCACCTCCGATTTTGAGGCCGAACTACAGGCGATATGACCCGGAAAAGCGGTTACGTCGGGCACCAGCATGGTTTTTTGTTGCGAATAAGCCGCGCCGCACACACCCCGGTCGAACGCAATGCGGGTGCAAGCCACCGGCCCCTGAAACGGCCCTAATACCAGTTCTGCGGCCTTTTCGAGGTAGAAACCCACCCAGAAAAACCCGAACGTTTCGCGCAGGGCGGCGGCAGTGTTGGCCAGGTTGGCAACAAGGTCGTCCTCGTCAGCAAGCAAGGCTTCCAACTGCGGCAACAAGCTGTCGTAGAGCTGTTGCCGGTTGGTGGTTTGGGGAATAAACAGGGTCTCGGCCATCGTATTTCGGTAGAAAACAAAGATACGGAACGGGTCTTGGCAAGCCTTCGGGTAAAGATTATTCGGCAAAAATGACCGTTAACCAAATACTATCCTGATTGTTTTAAAAATACTTGCACTTTCTATTTTAAGTTGATAGATTAACGGCTCGTAACATAAGGCTGACCCACCGGTTGGCCAACCGTACTAACCGTTAAGCTATGTTTTTTTCTCTACGCACGCTGGGCCTTGCTCTGGCGGGGTTGGGGCTTTGCACAAGCCCGCTGGTGGCCCAAACCCTCTCGCCCGACCAAGCCCGCGACGACCTGCTGTACCTCCGCCAGCAGCTACGCACCTACCACCCCGGCCTGGGCCACTACACGCCCCCCGCCCGGATGGAATTTTTGTTCGATTCGCTTTTCAACCGCGTAACCGAACCGGTGACGTACCTGACGTTTTTTCGGCACCTGACTCCCTATGTAAACGGCCTCAAGGACGGTCATACCAACCTTAACCACCGGCACGGGTTCATTCATGACCAGACCAGGTACGTTCCCTTTTACGTGCGGCAGGTGGGCGACAATTATTTTGTAAGTCACACCGCCGCCGCCGAACCTGGCTTCGACCGGGGAACCCGCCTGTTGGCCGTAAATGGCGTTACGATGCGCGAATTGCACAAAATTTTGATGGAGAGCGACCGTTCTGGCTCGGATGGCGACAATGTAACCGGGCGGCGGCACTGGAGCCTGATGCAATTTGCCGATTATTACGCCGCCTGGTACGGCTCCGTCGATTCTGTAGTGCTCCAGTATCAACGGTTTAACGCCAACGGTACGCTCGACTCTGTGGTGTGCCAAACCCGGCTGGCGGGGGTTACCTCGGGGGCATTTCGGCAAGCCTTACTCAAACGCTACCCCGCCGATTTTGGGCGGCAGTCGGAACTCCGGCAACCCAACCTGAGCCTGCGCGTGGTCGATTCGCTGTCGGGCACGGCGGTGTTGCGGGTGGCCTCGTTTCTGAATCCCGGCGTGTTCGACCCCTTTCAGTGGGCATTCCGTAAGCGGCTGAAACGGGCGTTTAAAGCCATCCGGGCGGCGGGCGTAGAGAATCTGGTGGTCGATTTGCAGGACAATGGCGGCGGGGTGGTGCTCAACTCGGCCCGGCTGCTTCAGTTCTGGATGCCGAAGCCATTCCGAATCATGGAGAGCGAACACATCAACGCCGCCGCCCGCGCCGAGTTGGTCAACCGTTGGAACCCTTTCTCGGCCCTGGATTTTGCGTTTCACTACCGCCCCGACGGTGAGGGGGGCTTTGCCAGCCGGGCCGCCGTGAGCCGCCGCTTTGTGCCCTACCGTCGGCTGGCGTTTCGGGGAAATCTGTATCTGCTCATGAACGGCTCGTCGTTTTCGGCGGCGGCTTCCGTATTGGCCAAAACGCTGGATGCCAAACAGGGTACGTTTGTGGGCGAAGCCTGCGGCGGGGCCTATTGGGGTGATTTTGCCGGGCAGTTCAAGCATATTACCCTGCCCCATTCGCGCATTCAGGTACGTATTCCCCTGAAAAAACTGCTTCACGCCGTAGCAGCAACCAATGCCAACGGTTTCACCATCGAACCCGACTTTGTGGCCCACCGCACCCACGCCGACCTGATGGCCAACCGCAACGCCGCCCTGCGCGAAACGCTTTTATTAATCCGCCAGCAGGTAACGGCCATTCGGGCCATGCCGCTTGGAAACAGGCTGGAAGCGTTGAAATAGGTCTTGCCAAGCTTTCTTAGGCCATAACCCCCACAAAAAAGCCGGATTTGCCTCGTAGCTGAGACAAATCCGGCTTTATAAAACAACTAGGACTCAGGCCATTACCGTGTCCCCGGCGCGTTGGCGGAGTTTCTCGGTGGGGCGGAAGCGTTCGCCGTGGGCATCGGCCAGCCGGTCGAGGGTAGCCACGAACGTACCTGCGCCTACAAACTCGACAAACGACAGTGCCCCGCCGGTGTAGGCCGGGAAGCCCCAGGCCAGGATAGACCCCAAATCACCGTCGAGTTTGGTACGCACCACGCCCTCCTCGAAACAACGAACGGCTTCGATGGCCTGCCGGTAGAGCAAGCGCGTCTTCACTTCTTCCACCGTGGGCTGGTTTTCGGCCACGGGGTAGAGGTCGGCCAGGCCGGGCCAGAGTGTTTTTTGGCTCTTGCCGGTGGCATCGGTGGTGTAGTCGTAGAAACCGGCTTTGGCTTTTTTGCCGATGCGTCCCAGTTCGTTGAATTGCTTCACCATCAGGTACGTCGGCTCGTTGGCGGGTGTTATGCCGGCGTTTACCGAAGCGGTCATTATCTTGAGGCTCAGGTCCAGGGCTACTTCGTCGTGCACGGCCAGCGGCCCAACGGGCATCCCGGCGGCTTTTCCGGCGTTTTCGATCAAAATTGGGTCAACCCCGTCGCTGAGTAGTTCCATGCCTTCGGTGGTGTAGGTGCTGAAACAGCGTGACGTGTAAAAACCCCGGCTGTCGTTGACCACGATGGGCGTTTTGCGAATTTTTCGGGTGTAATCAATGGCCACGGCCAGGGCATAATCGGAGGTTTGCTGGCCCATGATGATCTCCACCAGCATCATTTTATCCACGGGCGAGAAAAAGTGGATGCCGATAAAGTTCTCGGGTTTAGCCGATGCTTTCGCCAAATCCGAAATGGGCAGTGTAGACGTGTTCGAGCCAAAAACACCATTGGGGGCCAGTTTTGGCTCGGCTTCTTTGGTCACGTCGGCCTTCAATTCCTGCTTCTCAAAAACGGCTTCGATAATCAGGTCGCAACCGTCCAGGTCGGCATAGTCGGCGGTGGCTTTGATGCGGCCCAGCGTGGTATCTACCGTGGTGAGGTCTACTTTTCCGCGCTCCACACCTTTCTTCAACAGGTTCCGCGTGTAGTCTTTGCCTTTCTCGGCGGCTTCTACCGACACGTCTTTCAGCACCACGTCGATACCCACCAGCACGGAAGCGTAGGCGATTCCCGCGCCCATCATGCCTGCGCCCAGGATACCCACCTTCTTCACGTCGGTTTTGGGTTGGTCTTTGGGACGGCTCGCGCCTTTGTTGGCTTCGTTCATGCCCAGAAACATGGTCTGAATCAGGCTTTTGGCCACGGGCGAGGTCGCCACTTTCACGAAATACCGCGCCTCGATCACCAACGCCCGGTCGATGTTGACTTGCAGACCTTCATACACGCACGACATAATGGCGATGGGCGCGGGGTAATTGCCTTTAGTTTTGTCCATCAGCATAGCAGTTCCCGCCGCAAACGTCTGCGCTCCCACCGGGCTTTGCACCGCACCGCCGGGCACTTTGAAATTGTCCCGCGCCACGATTTTACCGGTCTTCTTATCGATTTGGTCCCAAGGCTTCAGCGGAGTGGGGTTGGCCAAAATCCAGGTACGTGCCTTGTCGAGCAGGGTCGTAGGCGTTTCGGCCACATCGTCAATAAGGCCGTTTTTGAGCGCGTCAGGTACGTTCAGTTTCTTGCCTTCTACCAACAACGGCAGGGCCACCTGCATGCCAATCAGGCGGGGCAAACGTTGGGTGCCGCCGCCGCCCGGCAAGAGGCCAATCGTCACTTCGACCAGGCCAATCTGCGTTTTTGGGTTCTGAAGGGCAATCCGGTGGTGGCAGGCGAGGCAGATTTCGTAGCCACCACCCAGGGCCGTTCCGTTAATTGCCGCCACGATGGGCTTGCCGGTGGTTTCCATTTTGCGAAAAATCCGGTTCAGTTCCATCGACACCTTGAGCATCTCGGCTTTTGGCTTATCGTTGTTCCGAAGAATCATCTTCAAGTCGGCACCGGCCACAAATTCCGGCTTATCCGACGTAATAATGATGCCTTTCACCGCCTCGTCGGCGTAGGCTTTATTGAGTGCTTCCTCAAACTGAGGGATCGATTCATCGTTGAGTACGTTCATCGGACTGCTACTCATGTTCCAGCGGATGAGGGCAACGTTTTGATCTACGGTGTAGTTAATCATGTATTTTGGATATTTACTTTGCAAGACAAAAGCCACGCAAATGGATTCATTTTCAATCTATTGCCGCCCCTTAAAGGATGGCATTATAGCTATTAAAGTTCCAAAGGCTTACGTGGACTCTCTGTTTGAAATTGTCATTGACTCGGAAGCTAGGAAGATAACCATCACCAGAGTTGCCGATGATAAAATTCCTGAGGGGGAACCGATTGTTTAGTTCACCCGCTCGAAGATGGTGGCAATGCCCATGCCGCCGCCGATGCAGAGCGTCGAGAGGCCGAACTGCTTACCCGTCCGCTCCAGTTCGTCCAGCAACGTGGCCGAAATAATGGCCCCGGTGGCTCCCAGCGGGTGGCCCAGCGCAATGGACCCGCCGCTGATGTTGATCTGGCTGTGGTCAACCCCGAATTCGTCCATAAACAGCATTGGCACGGCGGCAAAGGCTTCGTTTACTTCAAACAGGTCGATGTCTTTGATACTCATTCCGGCCTTTTTCAGCACCTTGTGCGTAGCGGGCACGGGGCCGGTAAGCATAATGGTTGGTTCGGAACCCACAATGGCGAAGGCCACAATCCGGGCGCGGGGTTTCAGGCCCGACATTTGGCCAAATGCCTCGCTACCAATCAGTACACACGCCGCCCCGTCCACAATCTGCGACGAATTGCCCGCGTGATGCACATGATTGATGCGGGTCAGATCGGCGTATTTCAGGAGTGCCAACGCATCCAAACCCATTTGCCCCATCATTTCAAAAGCGGGTTTTAGCTTGGCCAAACTCTGGACGGTAGTGCCGGGTCGAACGCCTTCGTCGCGGTCCAGGATGGTAATGCCCAGGTCGTCTTTGTAGGGTACCAGCGTTTTGTGGAACCGGTTTTCGCGCTGCGCCACTTCAGCCCGGCGGTACGATTCTGCCGCAAACGCATCCACATCGGCGCGGGAGTAGCCCTGCCGCGTGGCGATAAGGTCAGCCGAGATACCCTGCGGCACAATCCGGTGTTGGGACACAATTTGCGGGTTCATAAAGATAGCCCCCCCGTCGGCCCCCATCGGTACCCTCGACATTGACTCCACGCCACCAGCTACAACCGCGTCTACCTGCCCCGACATCACATAGGCCGCCGCCTGATTGATGGCTTCCAGACCCGACGAGCAGAACCGGTTGAGCTGCACCCCAGCCACGGTTTCGGCATAGCCCGCCTCCAAAACGGCGGTGCGGGCAATGTCGGCTCCCTGTTCGCCAATGGGCGTGACGCAACCCATAATCACATCGTCGATGAGGCGGGTGTCGAGATTGTTACGGTCACGAAGTTCGCGCAAAACACTGGTTAGTAACGAGATAGGTTGAACGTCGTGCAGCGATCCGTCGCTTTTGCCGCGCCCCCGTGGGGTTCTGACGGCATCGTAAATGAAGGCGTTAGCCATTGGGAAGGAGGTTGATTTAGAGATAGTATGCATGCATACGGTTAGGCAAATGTAGTGCAGAGGGGTTTACATTGGGCGATACGCTGAAAAATGGTAACGTACCTGTGGCGTTCCTGTGCGGGTGGTGTCCTGACAGATGAGCCGGAACAGGTTTTTCTGTATATTTGGCGTATGGCACTATTTATTGAACAACGGCTGGACAAAGTAGAGACGCAAGTAGCGAAAGACAGTAAATCTTTGGATACGGTGGCGAAAGGACTGGTTACGTTAACGCTACGGGTTCAGAGCAACCATGAACAAGCGCAACGGAACCACGAGGAAACGCAGCGCAATTTTGTTTGGGTCAAAAACGAATTTATTCAGACCAACAAACGCATTGACATTATTGAGGCTGACATACGGGGGTTGAAAGCTGACGTGCAGGAGCTGAAAGCTGACGTGCAGGAGCTGAAAACCGACGTGCACCAAATAAAAGCCGACATAGGCGACATGAAGGAAAAGCTTTCTCTGGTAATAAAACTATTGACCGACAAGCCATAGTTGCCCCGCGCCTCACAACGCCCCTGCCGGGCCACGCCGTCTCGGCCAAAACTGCTCCCGGCGGTGTTGTTTCCCCACTAAAATATCTCTACTTGTTCTGTTTACTTAGTGGCTGTTTATGCGTCACGGCAAACGCGCAATCTAGTAACGATGGGCGAGTTGTGACTAAAGAAGAAGCGCTGGCCCGGCTCTTTGAGGAACTCTTCCCCAGCCAAACCGACGGCGTTGATTACCCCGCCCTGTTCGACAACCTGGCCCAACTTTACAGCAGCCCGCTGGACCTGAACCGCGCTACCCGCGACGACCTGGCCGCTACCCTGCTCCTAACCGAACAACAGATTGCCAGCCTGCTGACCTACCGCCAAACCAACGGCGAATTGCTGGCTGTGGCCGAGTTACAGGCCGTTCCTGACTTCGACCTGACCAGCATTCGGCGGCTGCAACCCTTCGTCACTATTCGGGCGGGGGTGTTTGCGGGCAAGTTGGCCAGTCCGTCCAGCCATTACCTTCTGGCGCGTTACGAACGGGTGCTGGAACCGCAAAAGGGTTTCTCGATGGCCGAACTCAGCAAGTCAGGTACGTTGCCAACGCGGTATCTGGGTCAGCCGGGGCAGTGGTTTTTGCGCTACCGCAACAGCCGGACGGGGCAGTACAGCATTGGCTTTACGCTGGAACAAGACCCCGGCGAACCGTTTCGGTGGAACCCCGCCACCCGGCAATATGGCGTGGATTACATCTCATTTCATGCTCAGATTCAGAACCGGGGGCGGTGGGAGTCAGTTATCGTGGGCGATTTTCAGCAGCAAATTGGGCAGGGGTTGGTGCTGTCGGCGGGGTTTTCGTTGGGGAAAAATGCCGAAACCATCCTCACCGTGCGCCGCCCCACGCTGGGGGCCCGGCCCTACACCTCGCTCACCGAGTTTGGCTACCTGCGCGGCCTCACGGCTACCTACCGCCTACGCCCCGGCCTGGCCTTGACCCTGTTGGCCGCCCGCAACAACCGGGATGCCAACATTGCCGTGGGTGCGGCACCCCTCCGCCAACGAATCATTACCTCGCTGGGTACGTCGGGTTTGCACCAAACCAGTAACGACCTGCTCGACCTACGGGTGCTGGGCGAAACCAACCTGGGCGGGCACTTGCACTACCGTTCCCAAAATGCGCAACTGGGCCTCACGGTGCTGCACACTGAATTCGATTTGCCCCTGCTAAAGCGCAACCTGCCCTACAACCAGTTTGAGTTTACGGGCACCCGCAACCTGGTGGTGGGGCTACACGGCGGGTATGTGTGGCGCAACCTGAATTTTTTTGGCGAAGTGGCCCGGAGTAGCGGCTCTCAGACCAACAGTGGGGGTTTTGGGGCTGTGGCGGGGGTGTTGGCGGGTCTGAGCCGCCGCCTCGACGTGGCCCTGCTGGCCCGGCATTATACGCCCAATTTCCACAGTTTTTACGCCAATGCCTTCGGCGAAGCCAGCCGGACGATCAATGAAACGGGGCTGTATGGTGGTGTGAAATATAGCCTGTACCGGAAACTAACCCTGAGCGGGTTCGTAGACGTGTACCGGTTTCCGGCTTTGAAATACCTGATCGATGCGCCGTCCGGCGGGTTCGATTTTCTGGCTTCGGCAACGTACCTGCCCAACCGGCAAACCACGTTTTCGCTCATTTACCACGAAGAACACAAAGAAAAAAACCGCCCCGGCAGCAAAACCACGCCCCGCGAGGTGGTGGGCACCACCCGGCGTAGCATTGCCCTCACGGCAGACGTGCCCGTGGCGGTGGGGTTGCGGCTCCGAACGCGCCTTCAGGGGGGTACCTTCAGCTACGCCATGGCCACAACCACTTCGGTAGGGTTTGCTATTATTCAGGATGCTTCCTACGACCGGGGGCGGTTCAGCCTTCAGGGGCGGGTGGCCCTGTTCGGCACCACCGATTACGACACCCGGCAGTATGCCTACGAGCAGGACGTGCTCTATGCTTTTTCGTTTCCGGCCTATTACGACCAGGGCCTGCGCCACTACCTGTTGGCCCGATATCAGGTCAGTAAACATATGGACGTGTGGTTCCGCTACGCCCGCACCGACCTGACCAATCAGCCCGACATCGGCTCGGATTTGGACCTGATTGCCGCCCCCCACAAGACCGAAATCAAGACCCAGGTACGTTGGCGTTTTTAGCTTTACCGCCAGCCGGTCTTGGCCAGCACCACGTCTTTACCCGTTGCCCCGTCTGTTACGCGGTGTAGGTACGTATCTGGCTCGGCCAGGCAGTGCGCCACCTGGATCGAATCGCGCCAATGGCTTTCGTTTTTATAGACCACATCCAGGCTTACCAACTCCCGCCCGCTCAGCACGGCGTTGGGCAGTTGTTCCAGCAACCACCGAATATACACCACGTTGTTGACGTGCTGATTGCTGTCGATATCGAACCAGCCCACGGCTACGGAATCGGTTTTGCTTCCCGAAAAATCGGTGGTCAGGTAAGCCGGTTTCAGGGGTAGTTTAACTGACTGCGGCACACCCGTGGGGGGCGAAAGGTCGCGGATGAATGGCGGCACGGGCACCAGCCCGCGCTTGTTGGTGTCGAAAACGAGCCACGTGCTACTGGCTTCGGCCAGCAGCGTACCGTCGTGGGCACGTACCTGGAAGTCGCGGTAGACGAAGAATTTTTCCACGAACGTGGGATATGTAATGATGCTGATGGTATGGCCCGTTTGGGGGTATTGATGCACGGTGAGGCCAAACCGCATCAGCATCCAGCCCAGCCCTTTGGCCTGGAGTGTGGCACTGCCAATGCCGTAGGCATCAGCGTTGCGGTTGGCCGATTCCTGCATCAGGTTCATCAGCGCGGGGATGCTCAGCCGCCCCGTTGCGTCACATTCGTAGCTATGAACGGTGTATGAATCGGTTTGAATAAATGCCATGCTGTAAAGATAACCGGCAACGGGCTGCTGCGAAGTACAGGTACGTCTTAAAGCGTGAAGACCCGGATAAGCAGCCCCCCCACTGCCGCGCCCAGCAGCGGCCCCACCACCGGAATCCAGGCATAGGGCCAGTTAGATGTGCCCTTGCCGGGAATGGGCAGCAGGGCGTGGGCCAGGCGCGGGGCCAGGTCGCGGGCGGGGTTGATGGCGTAGCCCGTGGGGCCACCCAGCGAGAGGCCAATGCTCCAGACCAGCACCCCCACCAGGTAGGGGCCAACGCCGGTGGCCAACACGCCCAGGGCTTTGGACGAAATGCCCGCCAGCCCCAGAATGAGCACCAGCGTACCGATGGCCTCGCTGATGAGGTTGGGCACCGTTTGCCGAATGGCGGGCGCATTGCTGAAAACGGCCAGTTTATCGGCGGCATCGGGCGTAACGCGCCAGTGGGGCAGGTACACCAGCCAGACCAGAATGGCCCCCAGAAAACCGCCAATCAACTGCGCACTGATAAAGGGGACAACCCGGCTGTAATCGTCGGTAGCCACGGCGAAAGCCAGGGTCACGGCGGGGTTCAGGTGGGCATCGAGGCTACCGAAGGCTTTGGCTACGAAAACGCCCATGGTTACGGCGAAGGCCCAGCCGGTGGTAATCACAATCCAGCCGCCGCCGTTGCCTTTGGTTTGTTGCAAGACCACGTTGGCCACCACGCCATTGCCCAACAGTAGCAGAATGAGGGTACCAATCAGTTCACCCAAAAAAGGAGACGTATGCATACGGAAGCGGGTTACGGAGGGGAGAATGTACTATTTTCGGGGTAAATTAGGGCAATTTTAAGGAACAACCGTTAGCATGAAGACAATTCAATTTACGACCCCCGGCAAACCCGCCGACATTCTGCACGCCATTGACCTGGAAAAACCCGAACCCAGCGCGGGCGAAGTACGCATCCGGGTGGGCCTCAGCCCCATCAATCCGTCAGACATTATGTTCGTCCAGAACCTCTACGGCATTCGGCCACAGTTGCCCTCGGCGGCGGGTTTCGAGGGGATGGGCGTAATCGATGCCGTGGGCGAAGGCGTGACCATGTCCGTGGGCCAACGGGTGAGCTTCACCGGCATCGGGGCCTGGGCCGAATATGCCATTGCCCACCACAAAGCCCTGATTCCCGTGCCCGACGAAATGCCCGACGAGGTGGCGGCGCAATTGTTCGTGAACCCGTTCACGGTCTTTGCCATGGTGGAAGAATCAGGTGTGAAGCCGGGCGAGTGGCTGATGCTCACGGCTTGCGGGTCAGCGTTTGGCAAAATGGCCATTCAGCTTTGTAAGCAGCGCGGCATAAACACCATTGGCACGGTACGCCGCAACGACCTGGCCGACGAACTGAAAGCGTTGGGCCTGACCGAATTGATTAATACCGAAACCGAGAGCATGGCCGCACGGGTGAAACAGATTACCGGCGGCGCGGGCGTGGCCTGTGTGCTCGATGCCGTGGGCGGGCAAACCGCCGCCGACGCGCTGACCTGCCTCGGCAAAGGCGGTACCATGCTGATCTATGGCCTGTTGAGCCTGCAAAACCCGGCCATCAACGTGGGGCTGATGATCTTCAAAGAACTCACCATCCGGGGGTTTTGGCTCACCGACTGGATGCGCCGCGTTGACCCCCAAACCCGGCAGCGCGTAGCTACGGAGGTAATCGGGATGCTGGCTTCGGGCCAGATAAAACTGCCCGTGGAAGCCACCTACGGGCTGGACGAAATTGCCAAAGCCGTTACCCATGCTGACGCGCCCGGCCGCTGGGGCAAAATCCTGATGAAGCCGTAGGTACGTTGCCCGGAACACTTTTTTATGAACAGATGTTTTGTATTTTTACTCAAGTAAAAAAAGACTCGTTATGGTGGCCGAACAAGTAAAAATCTCACCCCAGGAATACCTGCGGCTGGAACGGGAAGCCCTGTTCAGGAGCGAGTACGTGAACGGAGAAATCATCGAAATGGCGGGCGCATCAATAAACCACAACATGATTAAAGAGAACGTAGCCATCCAGATTGGTAGCCACGTTCGGACAAACGGTACAGGATGCCGAAGCTACTCGTCTGACCAACGGGTGACGGTGCCTACCGATTCGCTCTACGCTTACCCTGATATTGTGGTGGTGTGCGGCCCCAACCAATTCCGCGACGAGCAGCCCGACACCCTGACCAACCCCATTCTGATTGTGGAAGTCCTCTCGCCCGGCACCGCCGCTTTCGACCGGGGCGATAAGTTTGCGCTCTACCGCCAATCTGATTCGTTGCGGGAATATGTATTGATTGAATCGGGGAAAGTGCGGGCCGAAGTGTACCGTAAACACACCGAGGGCTACTGGTTTCTGGCCGACGAAACTAGCAGCCTTACCGCCTCTATCTCTCTGACAACCATTACCTTTGCCCTATCCATGGCCACCGCCTACGCCGATACCAACGGGTTGTTGGCGGCCTGACCAAACGTGTTAACATTACCCCCCATAAACCATGACACTGCTCAAAAAACTCGGTTTTCTCTGGTCATACAGCGTGCTCGCCGTCATTGTGGGCGGCTACTACCTGGGTGGCCCCGCCTGGACCCTAGCCGGCATTGTGTACGTCTACGCCATTGTGCCCCTGCTCGATTCATTGCTGGGCGAAGACCACGACAATGTACCCCACGACCAGTTCGACGCGCTGATGAACGACCGCTATTTCGATGTCATTGTTTACTCGTTTGTTTACCTGCAGTATGCGTTGTTGCTGTGGGGCGGGTATGTGCTGGTGAACGACGGGTTGGCTTTGTGGCAAAAAATAGCCCTCACCTACAGCATCGGGCTTTTCGGCGGCACCATCATCAACGTCTCCCACGAGCTTATTCATCGGAGCAGCCGCGTAGCCCGGTTTCACGCCAACATGGCCCTGGCTTCGGTCTGCTATATGCACTGGGGACTGGAACACGTGCAGGGCCACCACCGCCACGTAGCCACGCCCCACGACCCGGCCACGGCCCGGCGCGGGCAATCGCTCTACGCCTTTTGGTGGCAGTCAGTGGTGGGGGGCTACCGGTCGGCGTGGCAGATTCAGGCGCGGTTGCTGGCCAAAGAGGGCAAGCCGTTTTGGAGCCGCGCCAACGATTTGCTTTGGTTTGCCGGGTGGCCGGTGCTGCTCTGCGCCGGGTTGGTAGGTACGTTTGCGCTGTGGCTAGGCACGGTGGCGTGGGTGGCCATTCCGCTGTTTTTCGTGGGCCAAAGCATCGTCGCAATCCTGTTGTTGGAAAGCGTAAACTATATTGAGCACTATGGCATCATGCGGGCCGAACTGCCGGCCGCCGGTCAAACTGTTCGTTATGAGCGCGTTAATCCCCTGCATTCGTGGAACGCCAGTCAGATTGTTAGCAATTTTGTGTTGTTTCAGCTTCAGCGGCATTCCGACCACCACGCCTACGCCGCCCGCCCCTATCAGGTGCTGCGCCATTTCGACGAAAGCCCGCAACTGCCCCACGGCTACGCCCGTATGATCCTGATTGCGATGGTGCCGCCGCTATGGTTCAGCCTCATGGATGCCCGCCTCGACACTTGGAAAGCACAGGCCGTCAACGCCGAACAAATCAAAACCGTGGTGCAGCAATTTGCCTGACCAACGTACCTGACGCTCTGCTCGAAAAAAAAGCCCCCCGGTCAAACCTGCCGGTGGGCTTTTTTGATTGGGGTGACTCGTGGCCCCCGCCGTGGCCCCGCCTCGCCCTACTAAACGCCCGGCCCGGTTCGTTGTCTGAGTAGCTAAACCGGTCTCCGCCATGCATATCCTCACCCGTCCGTTTTCGTTTGCCTGCCTGTTGGTGTCGCCGTGGCTGGCGGTGGCGCAGCCCGGCACCAAGCCCACCAAACTGCCCATGAACCCCTACGCCGCCGACTGGAAACGGGCCGATTCGCTCATGGCCCGTGGCCTGCCCCAATCGGCGTTGGTGGTGGCCGAACGGATTTATGCCGAAGCCAAACGAACCAAAAACGATCCGCAGTTGCTCAAAGCAGCCCTGCGCCGGGTGGTCTACCGCACCAACGCCGCCACCGACGAGGACACGTACCTGACACTGATTCGGGGGTTGGCGGCAGACGTGACCGCCACCACCGGCCCCACGCGGGCGGTGCTGCAAACGGTGCTGGCCGAAGTCTACGGGCAATATTTTCGACAAAACAGGTATAAATTCTACGACCGAACCGCCGTGGCTGCCCCCGCCAACGCCCCCGCCGACACGACCACTGACCCACGTACCTGGGATGCGCGGCGGCTGCAAACCACTATTGCCACACGCTACCTGGCCTCGGTGAGCGAAGCCGCCGCCCTCCAGAAAACCCCCGTGGAGGCCTACGACGCGGTGGTGAGCCTGGGCAACGACGCGGGCCGTGCCCTGCGCCCCACGCTGTTCGACGTGCTGGCGCACCGGGCCATCGACTATTTCACGAACACCAAAAACGACGTAACTAAACCCACCGAAGCGTTCGAAGTCAACAAACCCGTGTACCTGGCCGGGTCTGCCGACTTTGTTGCTACGTCCCTGCCTGCCTCCGACCCCCTCTCCGGCACGTACCAGGCGTTGCGGCTGTATCAGCAATTGCTGGTTTTTCACGAAAAAGATGCTGACCCGCTGGCGTTTGCCGTCAACGACGTGGCGCGGCTGTCGCTGGTGTACCAACGGAGCACGTTGGCCAATAAAACTGATCTGTTGGAACAAACGCTGACGAAGCAAATCGCCACGTATTCGACTAAAAAAGAAGTACTTACAGCGGCAGAGGCCGAATACCGGCTCCGGTTAGTGCAGCTATTGGCCTACTTCGATACCCGCCCCCCGCGCCGGGGCCGCTACACGGATTCGGACGAAAACGCCCCCGCCGACACGACCCGCCGCCTGGACCGGCACCGCGCCGCCGCCCTGGCCCGCGACCTCATTGCCCGGTTCCCCAACACCGTTCCGGGGCAAGCCGCCCGGCCATTGCTCGACGACCTGCTGCGCACTTCGGTAACCGTAGACGTGGAAGAAGCCACCGCACCGGCCACGCCGTTCCGGGCGCGGGTGACGTTTCAGAACGTGAAAACGGTGTATTACAAAATCCTGAAAATCACGCCCGACGAAGTCCGTAAATTCGTTCAATTCGATGATTACCAGAACGACCCCCGCCGCGACAAGTGGTTTGCCGCCCTGCAAAACCGGCCTCTGGTGGCGCAGGAGCAGGTTTCGTTGCCCGACGATGGCGATTTGCACCGCCACAGCGTCGAGATTCCGGTGAAGGGCTTGCCGTTGGGGCACTACCTGCTGCTGGCTTCTTCGGAAGGCAAATGGGCCAAACCGAGTGCTGAAACCGACGAAGTTGTGGGCGTAGGTACGTTCACTGTAACGAATTTGGCAGACGTGCAGGCGGGCAACCCCTACGCCCGTGGGGCCAAAAATCTGTACATCACCCACCGCCTGACAGGGCAACCGCTGCCGGGGGCCACGGCGAAGCTAGTGGTGCTGAACAATGGCCGGAATGACGGAAACGCCGGGGGCAACGCGGGGGCAACGTACCAGGCCAACGCGCAGGGCAAAATCACGATCTTGCCGGAGCAGATGCCCCGCAACGGCAGCTATTTCCTGCGCATTAGTCAAGGCAACGACAGTTTCGACACCGAACAATTCTACAATTACCAACAGGGTCAACCCTCCGCCGATGCTGGCCCCACGCGCCGGGTGGCCGTGTTCACCGACCGGGCCATTTACCGCCCCGGCCAGTTGGTCTACTGGAAAGTGCTGGTCTATGAAGGCATCGAGAATCAGTTTCGGGTGGTGCCGGGGGCCAAGAAAACCATTCGCCTCACCGACGTAAACGGCGAGGAAGTGGCCAAAACTGAGGTCATCACCAACGATTTTGGCACGGCTACTGGTACGTTCACCGCCCCCGTGGGGAGGCTGACGGGCCAAATGAGCATTGGTACTGACGAGGGCAACGCCACCATTCGGGTGGAAGAATACAAACGGCCCACGTTCAGCGTAGTGGCGCAACCCCTGAAGCAGGGCGTGGTGCTGGGGCAGACCGTGACGGTGCTGGCCACGGCCAAAACGCTGGCTGGTGCCGTCATTGACCGGGCTACCGTGGCCTACCGCGTGACCCGAACCCACTACCAAACCTACTGGGGCGGCGGCGATTGGTGGCGGCCTTACCGCCCGCATCAACCCGACGAAATAGCCAACGGCACGGCCACCACCAACGCCGACGGGGTGGTCAGTGTCACGTTTGTAGCCGTGCCCGATGCCGCTATCGCCGCCGCCGAGAAACCGCAGTTCACGTTTGTGATTACGCTGGATGTGACCGACGCGGCGGGCGAAACCCGGAGCACCACCCAAACGCTGCAAATTGGCTACACCGCCCTCGCGGCAGAACTAGCCCTGCCTAGCCCCGTGCTCACCACCGACTCCAAACCCTACGCCGTGCGGCTCCTCAACGCGGGGGGCGAGGCCGTGGGTCTGCGGGAAGGCACTGTCAGCATTGCCCGGCTGGTACCGCCGCGCACGGGCCTCCGCAGCCGCCTGTGGGCCAAACCCGACCGTGCGGTGCTCAGTCGCGAGGCGTATGTAGCGCAGTTTCCGCTCGATCTGTTTGCCGACGAAGACAACCCTGCCACCTGGGCCAAAACGACGGTACGCACCCAGCCCGCTAACGCTGTAAATCTGGCCGGACTGGCTCCTGACCTCTACGCCGCCGACATCACCGCTACCGACTCAACTGGCCGGACGGCGCAGGAAACGGTGTTTTTCGAGGTGACAGACCCCCAACGACCCACCCCGCCCGTGCGCTCAGGTACGTTTGTGCAGCCCCAAAAACTGGTGGCCCAGCCGGGCGAAGAGGCCGTTTTTTGGGTCGGCTCTGCCCTGGCTTCGGCCACTAGGCCAGAAAAAATTCTGATGGCCGTGGAAGAAAAAGGGGTCGTGGTGCGCGAAGAGTGGCTTACCGTGAGCGGCCAACCCCTGCGCGTGGCCCTGCCAGTGCAGGAAAAACACCGGGGAAATTTCCAGGTGCATTTCGCGCTGGTGCAAAACGGGCGGCTTCTCACCACCGACTACACCGTGGCGGTGCCGTTTACCAACAAACAACTCACGGTAGAGACCGAAACCTTCCGCGACCGACTGGCACCCGGCCAAGCCGAACAGTGGACATTGCGCATTGGTGGCCCGAACCAGGAACTTGTTTTGGCCGAACTGATGGCCACGCTTTACGATGCGTCGCTGGATGCGTTCTTGCCCCTCAGTTGGCGCACGGCCTTCTATGGCCCAACCAGTAGTCAGTCGGTGTATTGGCAGAGTGGGGCGTTTGGGGTGCTGACCACGCAGGTGTTCTGGAGCAAGCCACCCCCTGCCTACGATTTCCAGGTACGTTTGTGGCCCGCCCTCACGTGGGGGCCATACGTTTACAACGGCGGGTCGGGCCGGTTTTACGTTAACCCCGATTTTTTGCGCGTAACCGCCCGCAGAACGGGCGATGTGCTGACGGGGCGGGTTGTTTTCCACAGCACCAACGACGGGTTTATGGGTGTAAGCGTGGCCCTGAACGGCACCAAACGAGCCACCAAAACCACCGCCGATGGCTCGTTCCGGCTAACGGTGCCCCGCAACGTTGCGAACGCCGTGCTTCGGTTCAGTGCGCCGGGCTATTTCCTGATTGACCTATTCGTGGGCACCACCCCCGCCACCGGCGAACTAAGGCCCGAAAACACGGGCTATATGGATGGGGAGGGCGGGTTGCGCCGCCGGGGCGATTACGCCGCCGCGCCCACGGCCCGGTCGATGGCCAAAGCCTCGGCAGACGGTATGGTGCTTAGCGAACAGGTCGTTAGTGCCGCTTTCAGCAGCGAGACGGCACCCGGAGTAGCGGTGGCCCCGCAGGCGGTGGGCAAGGCCGTTACGCCGCCGTTGATTCGGAAGAATTTTAACGAAACGGCCTTTTTCTTCCCCCAACTCCTGACCGACAAACAGGGCCGGGTGGTGCTGACCTTCACCATGCCCGAAGCCCTGACGCGCTGGCGGCTGCTGGCCTTTGCCCATACCAAAACCATGCAGACCGGCACCCTGGAGCGCGAAATTGTGACCCAGAAAGACCTGATGGTCACCACCAACGTACCCAGGTTTTTGCGCGAAGGCGATACCCTGCGCCTCACCGCCCGGATCGATAATTTGACCGCCAAACCCCTCACGGGCACCACCACACTACTCCTGACTGATGCCCTCACGGGCGACGTGCTCGATACCCGAATGGGCCTGCTGAGGGCCACACAAACGTTTTCGGCCCCTGCCGGGCAAAGCGGGCTGGGCACCTGGACAATTGTTATTCCGCAGAACACGCCGCCCGTGGCCATCCGGGTTACGGCGCAGGCTGGCGAATCCACGCTGGGCACCTTTACCGATGGCGAAGAGCGTGTGGTGCCGGTGCTGCCGAACCGGATGCTGGTCACGGATACGCAACCGTTCTGGATCAACGGCGGCGACGCGGCCCGCACCTTCCGCCTGGCACCCCTGGCCGACCGCGCCCCCAACCAACCCTTCAACACCGAACGCCTCACGGTCGAAATTACGGGCAACCCCGCTTGGTACGCGCTCCAAAGCCTGCCCTACCTCCAGGAATACACCTATGATTATGCCGAAGCGTTGTTCGGGAAATTGTATGCCAACGCGCTGGGGGCGCACATTCTCAACAGCCGCCCCGCGTTCCGGCAGGTGGTGGAGCGGTGGAAACAAACGCCGCCCAAAAGTCCGTTGGCCAAAAATGACGAACTGAAGGCCGTGGTGCTGGAAAACACGCCTTGGCTGGCCGAAGCTATTTCCGAAACAGAACGCACGGCCAAGCTAGGGCAGTTTTTCGACCAAAATACGCTGGCCGAGCAGCAACGCCGGGCCGTGGAGAAACTGCGGCAGTTGCAGGATGGAAGCGGGGGCCTGGCGTGGTTTTCGGGCATGCGCCCCAACCTGACTATGACCCTGCACGTGCTGGCGGGGCTGGGCCACCTCCGTAAACTAGGCGTGGCGTTTGCCCCCGGCCTAGCCGCCGACGTACACGCCCTGGAAACCGGCCTGATTCGGTTTGCCGATGCTGAAGCGAAGCGTGAAATGGCTGACGAGAAACGCCGCGCTGCCGCCCAAAAACTTGCTCCGGTGTTGCCTTACTGGGCCGCGCAGTACCTGTATGCCCGCAGCTTTTTTGTGGCCACAAACCCCCTGGAGCAATCTGCTCAGACGTACCTGTTGCCCGCCCTGAGCCGGAGTTGGCAGCAGCAGTCGCTTCAGGGACAGGCTCTTACGGCCACGATGTTGTTCCGCTACAAGCTGGTCAACGAAGCCCGCGCCGTGCTGCAATCGTTGACGGAGCGGAGCCGGATTTCGGACGAAATGGGCATGTACTGGCCCGATAATCAGTCGGGTACGTATTGGTATCAGGCCCCGGTTGAAACGCAGGCGTATCTGATCGAAGCGTATGAAGAAGCCGGTGCCGGGGCCGACGTTTTTGCCTGGTACACCAAACAGGCTACTTACAAAACTGCTGGTAGTCAGGCGTTTATCGATAAAATGAGGCAGTGGCTGGTACAGCAAAAACGTACCCAGGCGTGGCCCTCTACCAAAGCCACCACGGAGGCCATCTACGCCCTGCTCCTGCGCGGCACCGACTGGCTCGTGACCGGGGCCACCGCCACCGTGCGCGTGGGGGGGAAGGACGTTACTGCCCGCGCCACTGAAACCGAGGCCCTGACCGGCTACCAAAAAATCACTTATGCCCCCGCCGAAGTCACGCCCGCGCTGGGTACGTTGGTGGTAAGCAAACCCGCTAAAACCGGCCCGGCTTGGGGAGCCATGTACTGGCAACATTTTGAGCCGATGGATGCCGTGGCGGGGGGAAGCAGCGGCCTCGGCCTTCAAAAGACAATTACGCGGCAACGCAACACCAACAGTGGCCCGGTACTGGAACCCATCACGGCCCAAACACGCCTGAAATCCGGCGATTTGCTGACCATCCGGCTGGTGATGACCACCGACCGGGCGATGCAATACCTGCACCTGAAAGATGGCCGGGCCGCTGGTTTTGAGCCGGTTACGGCCTTGTCGGGGGTCAAGTACCAGAACGGGATGGCCTATTACGAAGCCCCGCGTGATGCCAGCACCGACTTTTTTATCGAGTCGCTGGCTCCAGGTACGTATGTGTTCGAGTATGGGCTGCGGGTGGTGCATGGCGGCACGTTTGGCGTTGGCCCGGCCACGGTGCAGAGCTTCTACGCGCCGGAGTTTGCGGCCCGGTCGAACGGGGTGCGAGTGTGGGTGGAGTAAGCCGGTTAAAAAATAGTTGGCTAACGTGGTTAATCAGGGCGTAAATTTCGTTCCTTACAAGAAAATCATTTTACCCCTTTCTTCGTCGTTATGCACACTATGCGTACCTCCGCCCGTTGGGTTATCCTGCTGTTGGTGGGCCTAACCCTGACCAATTGCAAAAACTCAGGTAATGATCCAGTTATTCAGCCCGCCAACCCGTCTACGCTGGTCAGCAACAGGCTCTTGGGTACGTTCACCCAGACCCAGCTTCGGGAGCGCATCAGCGGCTTGGGGCAGCAAATTGACCCCTTCGTGACGTTGCTTGTACAGCGCGAAATTCAAGCGTACCGGATCGTTTATAAGACCAAAAACACCGACAATACCGACATCAATGCGTCGGGTATTCTGCTGGTACCCAAGCCCCTCAGCGGTGAAACCTTCCCGTTGGTGAGCCAGCAGCACGGCACGATTTTCGACGAGAGCCAGTCGCCGTCTTACTTTGCCAGCACCAGCGAGGCGGGTACCATTGGGGCCTTGTTTGCCTCCAGTGGTTACATCGTTTCTTTCCCCGACTACATTGGCTACGGCGAATCGAAGGGGGTGCCGCACCCGTATTTGCACCGCCAAACCGAAGCTTCGGCAAGCCTGGATATGTTGCGGGCCGCCCGTGAATTTATTTCGACCAACAAAATTGGTTGGAACAACCGCACCATGCTCACGGGCTACTCGCAGGGGGGCCACGCCACGATGTCGTTGTTGAAGCTGATGGAAGACCAATTCCCGACCGAATTTACGCTCGTGGCGGCTTCGTGCGGGGCGGGTCCCTATAACGTGGAGGGGTTTATGCAGGATTTGGTCAACACTACCACCCACGGCATTTCGCAGTATAACAACTTGTATGTGTGGGTGTTGCAAACCTACAACCGCGTCTATGGTCTGAACCGGCCCATGAGTTTTTACTTCAAAAACCCCTACGCCGCCGACGTGCAGGCCAACGGTACGCGCTCTAACATCAGAGTGAGTATCAATACGGCCTTCACCGATGCCTTCAGAACGGGCCTCAACAGCGGCTCGGATGCTGATTTCCTGAAAGCCGTTCGCGACAATAACGTCTTCGACTGGAAACCCAAAACGCCCCTCCAGCTTTACCACGGCAACGCCGACAATCAGGTTTTCTACCGCAACTCGACCGATGCCCTCGCGGCCATGAAAGCACGCGCCGCCACCGACGTGACGCTGTTTACGGCGCAGGGCAAAGATCACGGCCCCGCCATTGAAGATTACCTGCTGGGTACGTTCCAGTTCTTTAACTCGAAACGGCAGTAACGCCGCAACCATTTCCCAAACCTATGATAACCGGCAGATTAACCATAAGAACCACGAAGAATAGGTTTTTTAGGGGGAAGCATTACCAAATTAAAATCAATGGGCAAAGCGACCGGCGGATAAGTGCAGAGAATAACAAAACAGAGTATGATTTGCCCGTAGGAAAGTACACGGTTCAGATCGGGAATGATGAATCGTTTTCGACAAAAGAACTGATTCTGGCCACAGGACAGCACAAAACCATTGTAGTCAACCCGTCGGTTACGTATGAATTGGGAATCGGTTTTTTGCTTGGCTTGGCCTTAACATCCGTAGTTATTCAGTACTTAATTTTGGGCAAACTGTCTATCCCGCTGATGCTGATTCCGTGCATCCCGTTCCTGTTCATACGAAAAAGCCAATTCGCCAACAGCTTCATGCTTACGGTGAAGTAGTGCCGAAACAGTCCGCCGCTGCGGCTCCAACTTCGGTAATACACTACCCCAAGGCCCGTTGGTAGTCGGCCCATTCGTCAATATCGGTTAGCTCGTCCAGCAGGGTGAGGGTGTGGTTGTGGGTGCCGATGGCCTGTTTGGTTTGGGCCAGCAGTTCGGGTTGGCTCCAGGGCATGTTCTGGAACAGGTACGTATGCAACCGGCTCATTCCCAGCAGGTAATAGCCCCCGTCGGTGGCGGGGCCGATGACAATGTCCGTTTGTTCCAGAGCCTCGAACGCCGCCTGGATATGAGCCGGGGTGATGGTCAGGCAGTCGCTGCCGATGATGACCACGCGGGTGGCCCCCGCCGCAAAACAGTCCTGAAAGGCGTTGGCCATGCGTTCGCCCAGGTCGTGGCCCGTTTGCAGGGCTTTTTGGTAGCCGTCCCACCCATCGGCGGGGTTGATGAAATCGCCGTAGTAGACCGTTTTTTGCCACGGGCCGACGTGCGTAACTTCTTGGGTGTAGCGCAGCAAATGCCGGTAAACCTCGGCGGCGCGGTCGTGCCCCACGGTGCGGCCAATGCGTGTTTTGACGGTGCCGGGCACGGGGTTCTTCACAAAAATGAGCAGGTGGTGGGTCGTCATGGGGGAATTGGGGCGTATTTTTGTGGGCAATCGGGGCAACAAAATAAACGTGTAAACGCCCCCAACACTAACAATACTACGATGACGCAAGTTGTTTTTACCGACCAGGCCCCCGCCCCCATCGGCCCCTATAGCCAGGCCATTCTGGCTGGAAATACGCTGTATGTGTCGGGGCAGATTGCCGCCGAACTGGCCCCGTTGGGCGATATTCGGGCCGAAACGCGGCGAGTGATGGAGCACGTGGGGGCTATTCTGGGCGCGGCGGGCCTGACTTACGCCCGCGTGGTGAAGGCCAGCATTTTCGTGAAAGACCTCAACAATTTCGGGGCCATCAACGAAGTCTATGGCAGTTTTTTCGTCACCAACCCCCCCGCCCGCGAAACCGTGGAGGTGGCCCGCTTGCCCAAAGATGTTAATGTTGAAATTTCGGTAATAGCCGTTCTGTGACCTGTAGAGACGCGACACTCGCGTCTCAGCCCCTGGGTACGTGATTCCTGGGTACGTCTTTTATTGGCGTATTGCTTACGCGCCCTGAGACGCGAGTGTCGCGTCTCTACATGGCCTCAGACACAGCGAGTGTTGCGTCTCCACATAGACGTAGCAGACTTGCGTCGTTTTACAAAAAATTTATGACCACTCCCCGCGTTCGTTTTGCCCCCAGCCCAACCGGGCCGCTGCACATTGGCGGTGTCCGCACGGCGCTGTATAATTATTTGTTCGCCCGAAAAATGGGCGGAAAAATGCTGTTGCGCATTGAAGATACCGACCAAAACCGGTTTGTGCCCGGTGCCGAACAGTACATCATCGAGGCCCTGAACTGGGTGGGAATCCAGATCGACGAGGGGCAAACCGCCAATGGACCCGTTGGCCCCGACGCGCCCTACCGGCAGTCGGAACGGCGGGAAATTTACCAACAAGAGGCCCTGCGGCTCGTAGACGAGGGTAAAGCCTATTATGCCTTCGACACGGCGGAGGAACTGGATGCCATGCGGGCACGGCTCGAAGCGGCCAATGCCCCCGCCGCGCAGTACAACGCCATCACGCGGATGCAGATGAAAAACAGCCTCACGCTGCCCGCCGCCGAGGTGAAGGCGCGGCTGGAAGCTGGCGAGGCCCGCGTGATTCGGTTGAAAACGCCCCGCAAGGAGGAAGTGCGCCTCCATGACCTGGTGCGGGGCTGGGTCACGGTGCATTCGTCGGCCATTGACGATAAGGTGCTGCTGAAATCGGACGGGTTGCCAACCTACCATTTGGCTAACGTGGTAGACGACCACCTGATGCAGATTACCCACGTGATTCGGGGGGAAGAGTGGCTCCCTTCGGCCCCGTTGCACGTGCTGCTGTACCGGTATTTGGGCTGGGAAGACACCATGCCGCAGTTTGCCCATTTGCCCCTGTTGCTGAAACCCGAAGGCAACGGCAAACTCAGCAAACGTGATGCCGACCTGGGTAACTTTCCGGTGTTTCCGCTGGCCTGGACAGACCCCGAAACCGGGGCTGTGGCGCGGGGCTTCCGCGAAGATGGCTACCTGCCGGAGGCCCTGGTCAATTTCATTGCCCTGCTGGGCTGGAACCCCGGCACCGAGCAGGAACTGTTTACGATGGACGACCTGATAGAGGCCTTCGATTTGGATAAAATCCACAAAGCCGGTGCCCGTTTCGACATTGAGAAAGCCAAGTGGTTCAATCACCAGTACATTCGGCAGCAACCCGCCGAAGCCCTGACCCCGACGTTGCAGCAACAGGCCGAAGCAGCGGGGTTTGACTGCCCGGCCCCCAAAGCTTCCAAGATTGTGACCTTGTTGCAGGAGCGTGTCACGTTTGCGTACGAGCTTTTCCCCGAAGCCCGCACCATCTTCTACGCCCCCGAAACCTATGACGAAACCATACGGGCCGCCAAGTGGAACGACGAGGCCCGCCGGGCGGTGGTGGCCTTCCGCGAGGTGCTGATGGCTTACAAAAAACCGTTTGAAGCGGCCCAAATTAAGGCTCTTTTAAGTGACTGTTTATCTAATGTTGGTATCAAACAGGGAAAGGTGATGCAGGCGATGCGGCTGGCCCTCACCGGCACCGGCACCGGCCCCGACCTGATGCTGACGATGGAGATAATTGGACAGGCCGAAGCCATCCAGCGGCTGGATAACGCTATGATAATCATGCAGTAAGATCGCTTATTACATCATATGAGGGATTTACATTGGCCTAAGAAATGGTCATAAAATCATTTGTCGAAATGAGTCAGGTTGATTCATTAACTATCAGGTAAGTATAAATACTAAGTTCCGTATGGTTACGATTTGACTGATTTTTAACCTAATTTGTTGCCACAAAAATTATTATAAACACTTGAAGTAGATTTAATCGGCAAAAACTATAGATTGGCACGAGATTCGACTAGTCTTGCGGCGTAACGGGTAATACCTCGTTGCACCGTCCAGCTATGAGAATTAGTGCTTTTTTATTTTGCTATTTGTGCCTTTTGTGGGGTACTAGTACTCAGTTAGTCAACGCTCAGGTACGTATCGGGCTGGGGCCATTCGGCAAACAAACCCGTGCCCGGCTCGATTTGCTTCAGCGCAGCCGCGAAGCCGAAACCCTGCGGCGGCTGACCGACCCCGCCACCGGGCAACTACCCACCCACCGCACCGATGCCGCCCGGCAGGTGCTCAGTCAGCCCAACCCCGCCAACCGGCAGGGGCGACTGGCCAACCCCGTTTCCTGGACAGAGCGCGGGCCGTTGGGTTTCACCGGAACGGTGCAGGCGTTGTTGATCCAAAAAAGAGATTCTGCCCGCCTCACGGCCTGGGCCGGTACCGCCACGGGGGGCTTGTGGGTCAACGCCAACCTGCCCGACACCATTTCGCGTTGGTTCCCCATCAGCGACATGTGGAGCAGCCGGGATATTTCGGCGTTGGTGGCCCTGAACGATAGTACCTTGCTGGCCGCAACGGGCAGTTTGTTGGCCCCAACCCCCGGCGGCGGCATCTGGAAATCGACCAACCGGGGGCAGACCTGGGCGCGGCTTACGGCTACTATTCCCTCGTCGGCATCGGTGGGCGCGGCGGCAATGGCCGATACGGCTCTGGCGGCGGCATTCAGGCGGATACCGGCGTTGGCGGTCAGCAAAACCGGCCTGTTAGTGGCCGCTACCAACCGGGGCGTGGTGCGTTCCACCAACGGCGGCACCTCCTGGCAAGTGGCTCTGGTGCCCCGGCCCGGCGTAGATACGTCGAGAAGTATTTTTCCGAACCGATTTGCCGCCGTGCGGGTCGGGGCCGACAGTTTGGTATATGCCGCGACGGTAACGGGCCGTGTGTTTCGGTCGAAAACCCCTGCCGCCACCACCTGGACGGACATCACGCCGCCCGTAAACGGCACCGGCACGGTGGCGGGGGCTGTTCGTACCGAAATGGCTCTGGCCAAACCCCTAAGCGGCACGGGCGTGGTGTTGTATGCCGCCCAGATTGCGTATGACAGCACGGCGGGCGGGCCGGGCATCCGGTGGCTCCAACGCTCGGTCAACAGCGGACGTACCTGGCAACCCATGCCCCGCCCCGCCTACCCCGGCTCAACCGACCCCGATATTACCTTCGGGTTTGCCGACCGCTACCTGAGCCTGAACGCCCATCCAGACTCGGCGCAGGTTGTTTACCTCACGGCCTACGACCAGTTATACCGCTCGGCAGACGGGGGCCAAACCTGGCTGACGGGGCAGTTTATTGACCGCACCACGGCCTTTCTGCCTACGCCAAACGGAGCCGTTTGGGGCACCGAACAGCAGGTCTACTACGCTCCCAAAATCGATGCCCTGACCCGCCCTGGCTTCGACCTGACTAGGGCTAACCGGAGTGCGGGCCTGAACGGGCTGGCTCTGGCGGGAACTGCCTTGAAAAACATCAAAAATGACCCGTATAGGCTGGTGGGTACCCAAAACGAACCGGGTTTGCTGGAGTTGAACGGCCCGGTTTCGCTGACCGAAACGGCCCAACTCACGTACCTGGCCTACCCGTTGCGCCCCTTTATTGACCAAAACGAACCCGCGCTGGAGGTGGCCACTACGCAGGACGGCGGGTTCATTGCCCGAAACAAGCAAATCACCACCGGCTGGGATTACTATGCTCCCAACTGGGGGAATACCCCCGCCATGGTGAGCAGTGCCGACTATGACAGCCGAACCAACACCCTGTTTTTCTGGGCTAATGGCTACAAAAAAGCCACCGGTTTCGGCACCGAAACCATTGCCATAACCCCCCTGAGCGACACTCTGCCCCGGCCAACGTACCTGAAAACAGGTGCACTGCCCGGAACAGTATATGTCGCCGTGGTAGGGGCCGCTGTAGTTGGCGCAAAGCTCTACCGAATCACGGGTACGGCCTCCGCCACGGCCACGCTGACGCGCATTGACCGGGGGGCGTTTCCGGTGGGAAGTGCCATCAGCAGCGTAGACGTGGGCAGTACCGACAGTGTGCTGGTGGTGACGCTGGCCAACTACGGCGTGGCCTCGGTTTGGTATACGGCCAACGCGGGTACCACCTGGACCAACAAGGACCTGCCCGCCCACGGCCTGCCCGACATCCCGGTATATGCCGCCCTGCTGAACCCCACCGACCGCCGACAGGTGATGCTGGGTACTGACCTGGGCGTTTGGCTTTCGGCAGACATTACGGCCACCAACCCCGCCTGGACGCTGGCCAGTGCTAACCTGCCCCTGCTGCCCGCCACCCAACTCAGCTATCGCTCTGCCGACGGGCGCGTGAGCGTGGCCACGGCGGGGCGGGGCCTGTGGGAAACCTACGCCTGGGCGTTGTTGCCCCCCGCGTTGCTGACCGGCCCCCTGCCCGCCACGGCCTTGTGCGTGGGCAGCTCCCTGCCGCTGGCCTACACGCTGACCAACGCGCCGCCCACTCCCGTACTGGCCCGACTGTCGGATGCCTTTGGCGATTTTACGAAGGGAACCATGCTGACCACCGGGCAGTCAGGAACGCTCACGGCGGTGTTACCCACCACCCTGGCGGCGGGTACCGGCTACCGAATCCGGCTCGACGTGCCTGAACTGGGTTTATCCGTGCCGTACAGTCAAACGCTGACGATCAACACGTTAGCGCGGTTTGTGCCCCAAATTCTGGATCGAAGAACGGCCTTGCCCGTGGCGGTATCGGCCCCCGTCTACACCACTGGCTACGTATGCCCCGGCGATTCGGCCCTGTTGCGGGCCTACTTGCCCAACTGGCCCGTCGATAGTGCCGCCCGGTACCGCTGGGCCATTGACGGAACCGTGCTGACGGGGCAACAGGCTGCAACCTTGCTCACGGGCCGCACCGGTACGTATAGCCTGAGTGTGTTGTCGGGAAGTTGCCAGGTAAACAGCCTGGATAGTTTCCTGCTGATCGCCATCAACACGCCCATAGTCAGCGTGTTAAACGTGCCCAATGCCGACAACGGGCCAATCTGTTCAGGTACGTCGCAACGGCTGGGTACGTCGTATAGCGGGCAAAAAGGGCAGTTTCAGTGGACACGGGAGGGCGTACCGGTGGCAGGTGCCACCAGCCCCACGTTGGCCGCCACGGCTACGGGGGCCTATGCGTTCAGTCTCTCGTTCGGGCAGTCGGGCACGGGGGTGGCGGCTTCTTGCGCGGCCACGGCCCGGCCCGTGTACCTGACGTTCGGCCAGAGCATTCTGCCGCCAACTATTTCCGTGCTCAACGACGTACTGCCTACTTTGTGCGGCACTGAGACGGTAGGTATGTACGCCAGCCCCCAGCCCGACAGCACGGCTTACCAGTGGCTGCGCTACGGGCAACCGGTACCTGGCCAAACCAGCCCGGCCATCAGCGTGGCGCAGGAAGGGCCGTATACCCTGCGCGTACGGCGGGGGGCGTGTTCGGCGGTGAGCAGCCCGGTGTCGGTATCGGCCAATGGGCGGCTGGCCAACGGCTTTTATTTCTTCGGAAGCAGTACGGTCTGTTCGGGCGAAACGCTGGCGTTGTACGCCAAAAACACAGCCCACGCCCTGCAATGGACGAAAAACAACGTACCCATTCCCGGTGCAACCGGGCCAACGTACCTGGCCGATACCACGGGTTTGTACGGGTTAGCGTATGCCACGGGCGGGTGTTCGGGCACGGCGGTGGCGGTTTCGGTGGTGCAAAGCCGAACGCTGACCCCCCGCCTGACCGTCACGGAGCAGTGCGCCGCCGCCGAACTGGCCACGCCCGATTTCCCCCACAGTGGCACCGTGACGTTTAGCTGGCGGCGCAACGGTGCGGTGGTGGCGCAAAGCCAGCAAGCCTACCGCACCGTAACCGAATCGGGTACATACAGCGTGTCGGTGTCCAACGGCACCTGCGGCGGGTTGTCGGCCCCGGTGAGCCTGACCCTTGGCAAACCGGCCCGACCGGTCATTGGGGCGCAGAGTAGCCTGGTACGTTGCGCCAACTCGGCGGTACGGCTGGCGCGGGTAAGCGGCCCGTATTCGTTCTGGAAACGGAACGGAACCCGCTTGCTGGGCGAACCTTCCGAACAGCTGGTAGCAGCTACGGCGGGAATTTATTCGCTTGTTTATCAGCAAGATAGTTGCCTGACGGAATCCAACGCGCTGACCGTGACGTTCGGCCAACCGGCAACGGCCAGTATTCTGAACCAGTCCCTGGTGGCGGCGGGTCAGGCCACGACCCTCACGGTGCAACTAACCGGCGCGGCCCCGTGGTCGGTGTCGGTGGCGGGCGGGCCGGTGCTGACCAACACCAGCCAAAGCACGTTCACGATGGTGGTGGTGCCCGACAAAACGACGAGTTACTCCGTGAACACTCTCACGGACGGGTGCGGCGCGGGCCTGACCGGCTCCATTGGCCGGGTGTTTGTGGGCGGGGCCGACCTTTCGGTACGTACCTGGCTCGACAAACGGGTGTGCCGCCCCGGTGAAACAATGAATTACTGGGTCGAAATCAGCAATGCCGGTCCCGACGATGCCGAGGACATTGTGCTGGTAAACCGCTTGCCGCCCGGTCTTAGCTACGCCGAAAGCATGTCGGCCACGGCTGCCGACACGCTGCTGATGGCCGTGGGTGCCGTGCCCGCCAACCAGGTACGTACCCTGCGCCTCAACACACGGGTAAACCGGCCCGGCATTTTCCGCAACGCGGTAGAAATCTGGGCCTGTGCCGTGCCCGACCCCGACAGCCGCCCCGCCACCGGCACCGCCGACGGCGAGGACGACACCGCCCTGGCCGACTGGCGCACCGTGAACACCGTGGGCGTGTCGGGCACGGCGGTGATCGATTCGGCGCAGGTGCTCTACACCTCGCCCAACCCCAACGGGCGGGTGCTGCCAACGGTCATTCGCAATCAGCCGCCGCCGGTAGCTAACCGCGCCGATCTGAGTTTGTCGATGTTCCTGGACAAACGGGTGGCCACCGCCGGAAAAGATACGGTTCAGGTTACGCTCGTCACGGCCAACTTGGGGGCTGTGTCTACCTCGACGGTTCAAACAAGCCTCACGCTCACCAACGGATCGTACAGCCTCGACCGGCGCGTCTGGATGTCCGTAGCCCCCACGGGTACCGTCATTTCCTTATCGGTGGGTACGTTGGCGGCCAACGCCTCGGCCAGCCGCAGCGTGTACTGGATACCCACGGCGGCGCAAACCTGCCGCGCCGAAATCACCCGTTCGGTAGTGCCTGACCCCGATTCGACCCCCGCCAACCGGACGGTTCGACCGGGAGAAGATGATGAGGCTTCGGTAGATATTCGGATGCGATGAGTACCGGTGCAGAGGCAAACAAAAGTAAAAAAGGCGGGTTATGCTGTGAATGAGGGGGTTTGTTTGGCCAATTCCGCTGGCGGAAGTCAACGGCAAACGTGGACTTTATCAACCTCATTTTACTCAACAGAACAGCATGGCCACGACCACAAAAAAGCCCTCATCAGGTGAGACAAAACCGGCAGGTTCCGGCGAAAAAAAATCAGCAAAAAAGGCGGATAACTACACCGATCCAGCCCTGCGCGAACGGCTGAAAGAAACAATCAAAGCGGGCGATAAGGGCGGCAAACCCGGTCAGTGGAGTGCCCGTAAATCGCAGTTACTGGTTCACGAGTACGAAAAAGAAGGCGGCGGCTACAAGGCGGATAAAAAGACTGAATCGCAGGAAAGCCTTAGCGAATGGACGGGGCAGGACTGGAAGACATCGGACGGGAAGCCCGCCGAACGAGACGGGAGCACCACGCGCTACCTGCCCAAAGCCGCCTGGGATAAGCTGTCGGAAAGCGAAAAGAAGGCAACAAACGTCAAAAAAGTAGCTGGCTCCCGGAGGGGCGAACAGCATGTGGCCAACACGGCGAAGGCTAAAAAAGCGAAGGAAGACTGAGCCGAAGGTCAGGGCTGTTTGTGGCTCGGAAGGCCCGGCGCGGGTGCCAGATGCCATTCTCGAAACAGGCACTACTATCTTGCGGGTCAAACGCAACTCTCCGCCCTTATCCCCCTTGCCCATGCGCCTTCGTTCGCTCGATGCTTTCCGTGGTTTCACCGTGGCCGCCATGATTATGGTCAACAACCCCGGCGATTGGGGCCATATCTACGCCCCGCTGGAACACGCCCCCTGGAACGGCTGGACACCCACCGACCTTATTTTTCCGTTCTTTCTGTTCATCGTGGGTGTGTCTATCACCTTCGCCCTCAAACCCGCCCCCGGTTTGCGAAGTGGGCTGGCGGACGATTCGGGGCAGGTGGGGAAAATCATCCGGCGGGGGGCGTTGCTGTTTGCGCTGGGCTTTTTCCTGAATCTCTTCCCCCGCTTCGATTTCGCCACGGTGCGCATCATGGGCGTGTTGCAACGAATTGGGCTGGTCTATGTGGCCTGTTCGCTGCTCTACCGCCGCACCACGCCCCGGCAACAGGCCGGGCTGGCTGCGGTGATTCTGGTGGGCTATTGCCTACTCCTGACGGCGGTGCCGGTGCCGGGCGTGGGCTATGCCAACCTTGACCCCGAAACCAACCTCTCGGCCTGGCTCGACCGCACGGTGCTTACCACGGCGCACGTCTACCGCCCCGCCAAAGTCTGGGACCCGGAGGGACTACTTAGCACGCTACCCGCCGTAGCTACGGGCCTGCTGGGCCTATTGGCGGGTTGTTCGCTCCAAAATACCACCTACGGCTCGGCAGCGCGGGAGAGCCAGAAAGCCCTGTTTCTGTTTTTGGCCGGTTTGGCATTGGCCCTCGCAGGTACGTTGCTCAACCCGCTTTTTCCCATCAACAAAGCCCTCTGGACCAGCAGCTACGTCTTGCTGACCGGTGGGTTGGCCCTGTGCGGGCTGGCCATTTTTTACTACCTAATTGATGTGCGCCGAAACTACCGGTGGAGCGGCGTGTTGGTGGCCTTTGGGGTCAACGCCATCACAGTTTTTTTCCTGTCGGGGCTTATTCCGCGCATGATGAACCTGATCTTAGTGAATGTAAATGGTGAGCAAAAGGGCCTGAAAGAATACCTCTACCGCACCTTCATCACCCCGCCTTTCGCCGATCCCCGCAGTGCCTCGCTGGCCGGTGCCCTCACCCTGATTGCCATCTGGGCCATTATTCTCTGGACGATGTACAAACGCCGAATTATTATTAAGGTGTAAAGCCCCCTAGCCCCCGAAGGGGGAACTGAGTTCGCGGTGAAGGCTACGCTTGCGGTAGCACTGCCGCGAACTCAGTTCCCCCTTCGGGGGCTAGGAGGCTTTCTAATGAAAAAACAAATACCCCAGCGCGATGCCCGCCAACACGCCGATAAGATCGGCGAAAAGGCCCGCCACGATGGCGTAGCGCGTTTTTTTGATGCCTACCGACCCAAAATACAGGGCCACGATGTAGAACGTGGTTTCGGCAGCACCCTGAAAAATGCAGCTTAGCCGCCCCACAAACGAGTCGGGCCCGAACTGTTTCATGGCATCGATCATCAGGGCGCGGGAGGCACTGCCGCTCAGGGGGCGCATGAGGGCCACGGGCAGGGCATCGGTAAAATCGGTGTTTACGCCCGTGAGGCCGATGACGTATTTCATGCCGCCCACCACGTAGTCCATGGCCCCTGAATTGCGGAACGCGCCAATGGCCACCAGCATCCCGACCAGGTAAGGAATGATGCGGACGGATGTCTCGAAACCGGCTTTGGCCCCCTCGATAAACGTGCTGAAAATATCGATTTTCTGCCGAATGGCTCCCACCAAAAACGTGACGATGATGCTCATCAACAGCACGTTACCGATAATTTTAGATACGATTTCGAGCTTTTCCTTTGGCAACCCCGCCAGCCCCCACAGGGCCAGCCCCAACACCGACGTAACGCCCACAATGCCGCCCAGCACCGTGGTATTAAACAGGTTGAGCCGCTGCTTGATGCCCACAATCAGGATGCTGGCCACGGTGGCTACATAGGTGCCAATGAGGCACGGAATGAAAATATCCGACGGGTCGGCGGCACCCAGAATGGCCCGCTGCGCCATGATGCCCAACGGAATGATGGTGAGGCCGGAGGTGTGCAACACCAGAAACATGATCTGCGCGTTGGAAGCCGTTTCTTTATCAGGGTTCAGGTCTTGCAGACTTTGCATGGCTTTCAGGCCGAAGGGCGTGGCGGCGTTGTCCAGCCCCAGCATATTGGCCGAAAAGTTCATAATCATCTGCCCGTTGGCGGGGTGGTCGGCGGGGACTTCGGGAAAGAGTTTGTTGAAAAACGGCCCTATTACCCGCGCAATGGCGTTGATGGCCCCAATCTTTTCGGCAATATTGAGTAGCCCCAGAAAGAACGTCATCACCCCGGCCAGGGGCAAAGCAATGTCCATCACCGCCGTTTTCGACGAATCGAACAGCCCTTCCACCAGCAGGCGGAAGATTTCGGTGTCGCCCAGGAAAATTAGTTTGGCCAGCGCGACCAGGAAGGCAACAATGAAAAAAGCAACCCAGATGTAGTTTAGAGCCATAGATTAATGAGTGAATGAGTGAATGAGTGAATGAGTGGATTAGTGAATGAGCGAATGTTTGGATATCTGAATGAGCGAATGTTTGGCGTTCCGGCGTTCGGGTGGGTGTTGCTGTAAGTTTACGACCGTAAATTCGCCTACGCAATTTGACTGATTATGAAACGCCTCGCCTTACTCATATTCGCTCATTCACTCATTCCCTCGGTTGCTCGTTGTCAACTCGTTGACGTACAGGCGCTTGACTCTTCTGTCTTGGTTGAATTGAAATATTCCACAACCGATAATTTCGTCGGAAAAGACGTGTACGGCTCTCTGACGCGGGCGTATCTGCAACCCGTTGCGGCCCAAAAATTGGTTGCGGCCAGCCGGTGGCTCCAGGTACGTAGGCCCGACCTGCGGCTGTTGGTCTACGACGCGGCCCGGCCCCAAGCCGCCCAGTGGGCACTTTGGAACGCGCTGCCCCAGTATTCGGAGCGGCAACGACGTACCTACGTGGCCGACCCCCGCCAGGGGTCTATCCACAGCTACGGATGCGCCGTAGACCTGACGTTGGCCACGGCCAGTAGCCCTACTAGCAAACCCGTACCGCTGGATATGGGTACGCCTTACGATTTTTTCGGCCCCAAAGCCTACCCCAAACTGGAGGTTTCGTTGTTGAAAAGCGGGCAACTCACGGCGGCTCAGGTGGCCAACCGGCGGCTGTTGCGACAGACCATGCGGGCGGGCGGGTTCATGCCCATCGACTACGAATGGTGGCATTTCAACGCTATGTCGCGGCAGGAGGCTAAACGGCGGTTCAAGCGGGTGGAGTGAGGGTGGGCACCGGCCCCCGCTGCAGTTGCCGGATGGCTAGCCAAAAGCACCAGCCGAACCCAGCCAGAATGAGCCACTCCATCGTGTATTCGGCCAGGTTTGGCCACTGGCCCAACGCCCCAAAGGTATGGTAGGGCTGGCCCATTCGCCACCAGATAGACGGATGGTTGGCTGCTAATAAATTGAATACCAGCAAAATAATTACCTCGGTGCGGTTGCGGAAGTTGGTCAGGCAAAACACCAGTGGTAGCATGAAGGCATAGGCATAGACGCTGATGGCGTTTTGTTGCAACACGCTCATGGCTGCAAAAACGGCAATATATACCATCGGAAAATACTCAATTAATGCCTCTTTCCGACGTACCTGACGCGTAACGGCGGCAATGATGAGCAGGAGCAGGGCCAGGGTAATCCATTTGCCCACGTTGCCATTGACCGCCACCGGTCCTGAAAGTAACGGGTTTAGTACCGACCGCCAGTTGGGGGCTTTCAGGTAGTCGCCCTCGTCGAGGGGCTGCTCCAGGAACAGGGTGCCGCCAGTGCGGTAGAGCCACGCCAGCACGGGCAAGCCCACCGCCGCCGCCCCGGCCACAAACGAAATTTTGCGGCTGGTAATCAGAAAAACCGGAATCAGCAGGAGCACAAATGTGGCTTTGGTGCTGAGCAACCCCAGCCCCAACAGCACCCCACCCACAAACGCATTTTGCCGTTGGTGCCACACCCAAATGGCCCCTACCGACAGGCCCCAAGCCAGCACATCTTCCTGCCCGCTGAACACCGAAAACACAAACGAAACCGGCAGCAGGTAGTAAACCAGGCACCGAAACAGCCGCTCGCCACGGGGCATGGCGGGTAGGAAAAGACGTTGCGTGAGCCAGACCGTGGCCGTTTCCAGCACCAGAAACGTTAGCACAATTACCCGGACGTTGTTGTACAAGGCTAGCGGAATGGCCAGAAAATAGCCGAAAAAGGGGCTGTATGGGCTATAAACGTCGCGGTAGGGCACTTCCAGCCGCAGAGCCGAGGAGGCGATTCGGTAAAAATATTCCTTCACGTCCGATTGCGGTTCGTAGCCCAGTACCACATACGTACCCAGGAAAGGCACCAACCGGAAAAGGACGAAAAAGACGGGAATCCAGGGGAGTTGGTGGGTGGCCAGCCAGCGTTCGGCGCGGGGACGTTGCCAAATTAGTAGCCCCAACACCAGCGTCAGCACCACTGAACAAATGCCTTTAGCCAACAAAATGAGCATATACAGTCAATTATGGGGCGGTGGAAGTAGGCGCGGGCGCGGAAACGGGTGCAGCGCGGCGGCTGGAAGCCACCACGGCAAACCGGTCTTTCAAGGCCAAAAACGGTTTCTCGAAATACGTAAACGACAGCCAGGCTACCGCCGTGGTTAGCCCGAAACTTCCCGCGTAGAGCAGCACCACAAACAACGGCTGTACCGACTCCTGCTGTACCACGGCACCGGGCCAATAGCGTAGTAGCAGGCTGATGGTCAGGGTGATGAGCAACGGGTGGTACATATACAGCCCGTAGGAAATGTCGCCCATAAACCGGGTGACGGCAGTGTCGAGCTTGACGAGCGAAGCGGGGTTTCCGGCCAGATTCAGAAGCAGGAAGCAGAAAAAGACAGCGTAAAACTCGTAGTTGAACCCCGGTGGCCGCACGCTGAACACGAAGCACAGGAACAGCACGCCGTATACCGCCCACTGCACCCGGCGTTGGTAGACCAGCCGCAGCACCGGGTGCTGACTGAACAGCAGCCACGCCCCCAGCCCGCCAATGGCCATGCAGCCAATGCGAAACTGCGCCAGAAACGTGGCCAGCACCACAAACGGCGTTCGTTCGGGGTTGTCGCCCAGGTAGGCATCGCGGGCCACAAAGCGTTCGTACAAAAACCAGATAGCCAGCCCGCCCAGCACCGTGAGGCCCACTTGCAGGGTGCGTTTGGGGTTTCGGCTCAGGATAAGCCAGGGCCAGATGAGGTAAAATTGCTCTTCAACGCCAATAGACCAGGCATGGGATACCATGGGCACGTTGCCGTAAAGGGCCGCCGCAAAGTTGGGCAGCACCAGGGCGTAGAACGGCAGTTTTTGCCAAAAATCGGCACCGGCATCGCCCATGAGCGTGGGCGTTTGAAGCAGGGGTATGTGGGGCCAGACAAACAGCCCCAGCCCCACCACCAGAAAATAGAGCGGCCAGATGCGCAACACGCGCCGGATGTAGAACTTACGGATGGCAATGCCCCCCGTTTTTTGCTTTTCGGCCAGCAGCAGGTACGTAATCAGAAAGCCGCTGAGCACAAAAAACAACGACACCCCCAGCCGCCCCAGTTGGTACACGAAGGGCCGTGCCCAGAGGTCTTCGCGCCCAAACAAAAACACCGATTTATACTCTTCGATGTGATGCACGATCACCGCCGCCGCCGCAATAAATCGGATGCCGTTGAAGCCTTTGAAATAGATAGGTTGCGCCCCCTGAGCCATAAAAAACTAGTCGGAAACAACGCCGAAACCCCACAAAACTACTTCAACACGCTCAAACCCGCGTCAATGTAGTAGAAATTCTCCGGCTGGTAGTGGTGAACGAACCGCTCGATGCGCGAGTTGCCCAGCCGGACGATGACGGCGTTTTTTTCGGGAAGAATGTAGACGTACTGCCCAAAAAGGCCATTCATAGACAGAATCTTCATGCCGTTGGGGTGGTTCACGATCCAGTACTGGAAGCCATAATAATCCACCGAACGGCCCCCTTCGGTGGGGTCTTTGAGGTAGGCGGCGGGGGTGGTGGCCTGCTTCAGGTACGTTGGCGAGACAATCTGTTTGCCGTTCCAGGTGCCGTTATTGAGCACCAACTGCCCAAAACGAGCGTAGTCGCGGGCCACAGCGTTGAAGCAGCAAAACGCTTTCTCGTGCTTCTCGGCCCCGTCCAGCAGCCACAGCGCGTTGTGTTCAAAGTGCATCGGTTTGGCAAACCGCTCCGACACCAGCGTCGAAATAGACTGGCCAAATACTTTTTCGACCACCAAACCCAGCACCTGCGTGTCGCCGGAGCGGTATTCCCAGTTTTGGCCGGGCGGTTCATTAGCCTGCATTTGGTCAACCACGTAGGCTTCGTCGTCGCCATAATAGCCTTTGGCGTTGAGGCTGAAATACCCCTTGTCAGACTCCTTCCAACTCAGGCCGCTGCTCATGGTCAGCAGGTCGCGGAGGCGGACTTTGCGCAGGTCGCCTTCGGCAAAATGGGGTAAAAAATCGGCCACGGGCTGGTCTACACTCTTGATTTTTCCTTCGTCGATGGCAATGCCAATCAGAAGCGAGATGATGCTTTTGGCCGCCGAAAACGACCCGCTCAACGAGTCTTTCCCGTGGTTCCAATACCGTTCGTAGCGCAGTTTGCCGTTCTGAAACACCAAAAACGCCAGCGTGTTTTGTTTCTCTATACTATCAACCAACGCCTGCGGGATGGTCAGCTTGCCATAGGCCGAATCGAGCGGCCAGGGTTCGGGTGCATCCACGCCAGGTACGTTGCCGTTGGCCACCAGCCGCGTAGGGTGGGTTCGGAAATCATAAATCGAGTGCGGCCCCCAGGTCACAAAATTGCGCAGGTGCGCCAACGGATTGGTGTAAGTAGCGGCATAGCCCCCCAGGGCCATCAACAACACGATAATCAGGGTGTTACGAAAGATTTTCATAGTACAAAGCTAAACGTAGGGGCGCGTTTTCCCTGCTGTAGAGACGCGATACATCGCGTCTGGGTAGTACGCGAAGCCATACGCCGAAATTGATTCTACCCCACTGCTTCGCGTACTACCCAGACGCGAGTATCGCGTCTCTACAACACGGCCCCAGACGCAAGGATGCGTCTCTACGGCAAGGAAAACGCGACAAATTGGTTTCCTTTCTTGGTGCCCAATTTGCCACCGCCGCAGGCAATGACCACAAACTGTTTGCCGCCCACCTGGTAGACGGTGGGGGTGGCGTACCCGGCGGCGGGGAGGGTTGTTTGCCAGAGCACTTTGCCCGTTTTGGTGTCGAACACCCGGAACTGCCCGTCTTTGGTGGCGGCAATAAACAACAAGCCCGTGGCCGTGACCACCGGGCCACCGTAGTTTTCGGTGCCGGTAGGAATGCCGCCATTTTTGTCCGAAACGGCAGGTACGTCGCCCAGAGGTACGCGCCAGCGGTGTGCGCCGGTGTTGAGGTCAATGGCCGTGAGCGTACCCCAGGGCGGGGCAATGGCGGGGAGGCCCTCGCTGTCTACAAACCGGTTATAGCCCGTGATTTTGTAGGGCATCTGCGCCGGTTGCTCCCCGGCAGCGGCGGGGGCCGCGCTGATTTCTTTCTTCTCTTCGTCGAATAGAAACGCGGTCAGGGCCTGTTTTTCGTCGGCAGAAAGCTGGCTGAAACCCGGCATCATGCCTTTTCCGCCGCTGATAATCTGGCTCACGTAGGCGCGGCTGCGGCGTTGACCCACGTCCATCAGCGACGGAAATCTGCTTTGGGGGTTGCCCTTGCGTTCGGGGCCGTGGCAGTTTTGGCAATTCACGGTATACACCCGCTCGCCGGGGCTAAGCATGGCCGATTGGTCTTGCCGGGGCGTGGCCTTGAGCCGAAAAATCCAGGCCATTTCGTTGGCGTTCACGTAGAGCGTACCGGCAGGGTCGGCGGCAGACCCGCCCCACTCGGCCCCGCCGTCGGTGCCGGGAAACATCAACGTACCAGTGGTTTGGTTAATGGGCGCAAATGGGCGGTGGTCTATGGCATTAAACACCGTTCTGAGCGAATCTTTATCGACCGAAAACGAATTTAAGTTCTTCACCGTCAGCACGGTACGGGCAAACGGCGCGGGCCGCACAGGAATGGGCTGCGTGGGCCAGGCTACCTCGCCGGGTATAGACGATTTGGGCACGGGCGTTTCCACAATCGGGAAAATGGGCGCACCCGTGGCCCGGTCGAACACGTAGACGTAGCCCGCTTTGGTGGTTTGCGCCACCACGTCGGTGGGTTTACCCCGGTGTTGCACGGTCATCAGCGTGGGCGGGGCGGGCAGGTCGCGGTCCCAGATATCGTGGTGAATGAACTGAAAATGCCAGACGCGTTTTCCCGTCCGGGCATCCAGGGCCAGCAAACAGTTGGCAAACAGGTTCTGCCCCAGCCGGTTGGCTCCGTAAAAATCATACGAGGCCGAGCCGGTAGGTACGTATACAAGCTGCCGTTTGGCATCGTAGGCCATGCCCGCCCAGCAGTTGGCCGAGCCAATGTCGGGGTTTTTATACGCATCCTTTGGCCAGGTTTGGTAGCCCGCCTCGCCGGGGCGCGGAATGGTATGAAACGTCCAGACCAGTTGCCCCGTCCGCACGTCGAACGCCCGCACGTGCCCCGGTGCCGACCCCGCCTCTTCGGCCACCCGAACCGGCATGATAATCAGATTACCGGCAATGGTACCGGGCGTGTTCGAGATAATAAATTTGTTGGCGTTGGCCTCGCCCAGCCCCGTGTGCAAATCCACCTTCCCGTTGTTTCCGAACGTGGGAATGGGTTGGCCCGTGCGGGCATCCAGGGCGTAGAGGTCGCTGCCCAGGGTGTAGAGAATGCGGCGGTCGGTTTTGCTGGCGTTTTGCCAGTAGGCCACCCCCCGGCTCGTGCTGTGCCAGGCTTTCAGGCCACTGCCAAACCGCCACAGTTCGCGGCCCGTGGCGGCATCGAGCACAAAGGCCTGCACCGCCGCCGTGACCCCAAACAGCACTCCGTCTATGACCAGCGCGTTGCACTGCGTTTGGCCGCTGTCGGGGGCGTTGTAGGTCCAGGCCACGCGCAGGTTCTGCACGTTTTGGGGCGTGATTTGGGTCAGGGGCGAGTAGTGCGCCCGGTCGGGGCCACCCAGGTAATCGGGCCAATCCACGTCGCCGGGGCCTTTTTTGGCTGGTTTTGGCAAAAATGTCAGGCCCAAAACGGTCAGGCCCGTGGCCGCAAGCAGCATCGTGAAGCGATTCATGGCGAGGTCGTTCGTTAAAAAAATAGCCCCCACCCTTTTGGACGGGGTAATAATTGCAGCGTTGGCAGGGGCACTTTCACGTAGTTCAGCACCCGGCACACCGAGCGCATGAACGGTTTTTTAGGTCGAAATAATTTCACCAAATCAATGTCGGGAGCCAGGTAAACCTCCCACCGCCCGCCCTCGCCATTGCGCGTAGGACTCCAGGTTTGGGCTTCCAGCCCCACGCCTACCGAAAGCTGCAACCACGCGGGCCATACCCGTTTCAAGCGTGGGCCAAACACGTACCTGGGCGAAAAAGAGAACCAATATGTCTGGTTTATGTAATCATCAATCGAAAAAGCCTGGGGTCTGATGCCCCGATGGTCGAAATATTTGGTGGTGCGCTGCCAGTAGCTGAACTTCCACTGACTATCCCGCAAAAACGCCGACCGGTTCTGGAGCATGGGCCACAGCCCGCCCACGGTGCCCGCCGCCACGTCGGCCCAGGCAAAGCCGTAGCGGGGCGAAAAACCGTCTTTGAATTCGATGTTCAGCTGCACAAAAGCCGTGGCCCCCAGCGCGTACCACTCCGCCTTCCGCACGGGCATGCCCGCCCAGCGGAACCCGGCGTAGTAGACATCTGCCGTGAAAACGCCGCCCAGCAAATGCCCGAACTTATCAATATTGCTGGCGTAGCGGTAGTCGCGGCCATCGTCCAGATGAAAATTGGTGTACCCTTCGCCCCACCATTTTTTATCCAGATACACATACGTAGCCCCCAACGTTAGCACCGACGAACCGAAAAGCAGGCCTGTTCGCCGGTGGCGGGTGGCGCGGCTGAGGGTGTCAGCGCGGGTAGCGGGCGGCAAAATCGAGTCGAGCGGGGAAATGGCGATGTCCGGCTTCTGGTGGGCCGTTTGCCAACGTACCTGGGCCGCAGGAAGGGCAAATGGCTGTGTTTGGCCGTAAGCCGGGCTGGGCAATTCCCACAAAACAACCAGTAAGCACAGAAAAAAGCGCATGAGAGCAGTTGGGTCAACGTCCTCAAATTTAGCCCATTTGCGGGTTGACCCCTACACGGGGCTGCCGTATATTTGTGCTACGAAAAAACCGTATGCATGCATACTATTTACTGGCTCACCCAATGGAACCCGACGCAACAAAAAAGCCTTCCCTGTGTAGAGAAGGCTTCTTTCGCGGTGGTGATGGACGGAATCGAACCGCCGACACAAGGATTTTCAGTCCTTTGCTCTACCAACTGAGCTACATCACCGCGTACTGTTTGTATTAAATGTGGGTGCAAAAGTAGCCGCAACGGGCCTTACCTGCAAGCAGATGCCCTAAAATATTCACCCCTGAACAACAAAACCGCCCTATCGGTACCGTTTAGTACCTTAGCCAGTCGAAACATATGCACCTAATCCAACAGTTTCTCTTTGCCATTGCCCTGGGCGTGGCGGCGTTTTTCATCACCCGCCGGGTACGTTACATTGCCGGGGCCATCAACCTGGGCCGGGCCGAAGACCGGAGCGACAACCCCGCCGAGCGGTTCAAAATCATGGCCCTGGTGGCCCTAGGGCAGAAAAAGATGTTTACCAACGTTACCGTGGCCCTCATGCACCTGGTCATCTACGTGGGGTTTGTCATTATCAACCTCGAAATTCTGGAGATCATCATCGACGGGCTGGCGGGTACGCACCGGGTTTTTGCGCCCTACATTGCCCCCATTTATCCGTTCCTGATCAACGTCTTCGAGGTGCTGGCCTTTGGGGTTTTGGCTGTCTGCGTGGTCTTTTTGTGCCGCCGCTACCTGACCAAAGTGGGGCGGTTGCAACCTGAAAACCACGAAGAAATGCGGCCCCAGTGGCCCCGCCTCGACGCTACCCTGATTCTGGTCTTCGAAATTGTGCTTATGCTGGCCTTCCTCACCTGGAACGCTTCCGACTCGCTCCTCCGCGACCGGGCCGTGGGCTACTACGGCGACCTGAAGGGCATGATTCCCGACTTCGCTATCAGCCAGTATTTTAAGCCGCTTTTTGCCGGTTTTTCCGATGGCGCACTGGTAGCCTACGAACGGTTTTCGTGGTGGTTTCATATCCTGGGCATCCTGTTCTTTGCCGCCTACGTCACCTACTCCAAGCACCTGCACATTGGCCTGGCGTTTCCCAATGTCTATTTCTCGGACCTGGTGCCCAAAGGCGAAATGAAAAATATGCCCACCATCACCAACGAGGTGCAACTGGCCCTGGGCATCGAACCCACCACGGGGCAGGGCCAACAGGCCAACGAAAACGGCACCGTCCCCACCGACACGGGTAAATTTGGAGCCAAAGACGTACCTGACCTCTCGTGGGTCGATATTATGGGCGCGTTTTCCTGCACCCAATGCGGGCGGTGTACTGCCGCTTGCCCGGCCAACATTACGGGCAAAAAACTGTCGCCCCGCAAGATTATGATGGACACCCGCTGGCGGGCCGAAGAAATCATGACCGCCAAACAGCAGCACGGCCCCGATTTTATGGACGAAAAATCGCTGCTTGGCGATTATACCACGGTCGAAGAGATCAACGCCTGCACCACCTGCCAGGCGTGCGTTAGTGCCTGCCCCATCAACATCAACCCGTTGAATATTATTCTTCAGATGCGCCGGTATAAGGTCATGGAAGATGCCCAGGCCCCCGCTTCCTGGAATGCCATGTTCAGCAACGTAGAAAACAACATGGCTCCCTGGAAATTCTCGCCCAGCGACCGCTTCAACTGGGCCGACGAGATAAATCAACCAACAAAATAATAGCATCGGCGTAGCCCCCCGCCCTAAAGCAAGCCTGCTTGCGCAAGCGTAGCTTCGCCGAAGGCGTATTGACGCGCAAGCAGGCTCCCTTTAGGGCGGGGGGCTACGCCGATGCACCCAAAGCATATGACAACTGAAAAAACATACACCGTGCCCACAATGGCCGATACCCTGGCTGCTGGCGAGGAGCCGGAAATTCTGTTTTGGGTAGGTTGCGCCGGTTCGTTCGACGACCGGTACAAGCGCGTCACGCTGGCCTTTGTGCGAATCCTGAACCACGTGGGCGTGAAGTTTGCCGTGCTGGGGCCGGAAGAAGCCTGCACCGGCGACCCCGCCCGCCGCGCCGGCAACGAGTTTTTGTTTCAGATGCAGGCCGTGAGCAACATTCAGGTGCTGAACGGCTATAACGTGAAAAAAATAGTCACGGCCTGCCCGCACTGTTTCAACACCCTAAAGAACGAATATCCCGATTTGGGCGGCACCTACGAGGTCATTCACCACTCGCAGTTTCTGCAACAACTCATCAACGAAGGGCGCGTAAGCGTGGCCGACGGGCAAGCCTTCAAAGGTCGCCGGATCACGTTTCATGACTCGTGCTACCTGGGCCGGGCGAATAAAGTCTACGAGGCCCCCCGCGAGGTATTGGCCGCGTTGGATGCCGATTTGGTAGAAATGAAACGTAGCAAAGCCAACGGGCTGTGTTGCGGAGCGGGCGGGGCGCAGTATTTTAAAGATGCCGAACCGGGCAAAAAAGAAGTCAACATCGAGCGGGCGCAGGAAGCTCTGGCCACGGGTGCCGACACTATTGCCGTGGCCTGTCCGTTTTGCATGACGATGATGAGCGATGGCGTGAAAAACCAGAATCGCGAAGATTCCGTGAAGGTCTACGACATTTCGGAACTGATTGCGCAAGGCGCGGGCTTGTAAAGAATAAACGGCATGTACATTTCTTTCGATGAACTTACGCCCGCTGCCCGCCTGTGGGTACACCAGGCCAACCGCGCCCTGACCGCCGCCGAAATCAGCACTGTTGAGGTCGGTATGCAAACGGCGTTGGCAAGTTGGGCAGCCCACGGCCACCCCCTGCTGGCTTCGGCACGGGTAGTAGAGAACCGGTTTTTGCTGGTTGGCGTGGAAGAAGGGGCCGGTTTGCCCAGTGGTTGCTCAATCGATTCGATGGTGCAAATAGTACAGACCGTGGGGCAGCAGGTCGGGGCCGATTTTCTGGACCGTTCCGTAACGTACCTGGCTAACGGTGAGGTGTATAGCTTACCCCTGTCAGCGTTGAAAGCCGCCTTTGTCGATGGTACACTGACGGCGGAAACCCCCGTTTTCAACACCCTGGTCAAGACCAAAGTCGAGTATCTGGCCAACTGGAACGTACCTGCCGCGCAAACCTGGCTGAAACGGTATTTGAAGCCGGTAGCCGTGTAGAAGCTTTCGATGAAAAATCCGTTTTTCTTTATCCTGCTGGCCGTGCTGGTGGTGCTCACGGGCTGGCTCATGTCGCACCCAAACCTGGTGGGGCGAGCCGGTATTTTGTTCTACGATTATACGTACCTGCGCACTTTCCCGCGTGCGCTGGGCACCGTGGCGGGTGTGGTGGGCGGTACGCTCGCGGTGGTGTGGCTGCTGGGCAAAACCGGGCGGCTGGTCAGCATTCTCGCTCTCATGGCTCTGTTTGTATTGGCTATTTACTGGCTCATAATCAGTTTCGACCAGTTCAATTCGGGCCTATACAAACTAACTGGGGCGGGCTTCCGGGCGGGGGCCATTCTGTTGCCGGGACTGGTAGTGCTGGTCGTTGGCAAAGCGTTGGCCGAAAAGCTAGATAAAACCAGCCGGAAATGAACGCAACTTTTTCCCTGCAAGGGCAACGGGCACTCATCACTGGAGCCACCAAAGGTATTGGCGAGGCCGTGGTGAAGCAGTTTTTGCAACTGGGTGCGGCGGTGTTCCTTGTTGCCCGCGATGCCGATTTGCTTGCCCAACAACTGACCGACTACCGGCAGCAGGGCCACATTGTGGAGGGTTTGGCTCTCGACCTGAGCCAGCCCGGTGCCGCCCTCACCCTGGCCAACACCGTGAAAGAAGTGTGGGGCAGCGTGGGTGTTTTGGTCAACAACGTAGGCACCAATATCCGCAAACCCACCGCCGATTATTCTGACCACGATTATGATTATGTGCTAAACACCAATTTGCGTTCAGCCTACGAACTGACTAAAACCATTTATCCCCTGCTGAAAGCTACCGGGCAAAGCAGCGTGGTGTTTGTGTCGTCGGTGTCGGGCATGAGCCATACCAGCAGCGGGTCGTTATATGGCATGAGTAAAGCGGCCATGAACCAGCTCACGCGCAACTTGGCCGTGGAATGGGCCGCTGATGGTATCCGGGTCAACGCCGTGGCTCCGTGGTATATCCGCACGCCATTGGCCGCCCCCGTGCTCGATAATCCCGAAAAGCTAGCGGCTATTTTGGCCCGAACGCCTCTCAACCGCGTGGGTGAGCCGGAAGAAGTAGCCTCGGCGGTGTCGTTCCTGAGTATGCCCGCCGCCAGCTACATCACGGGGCAGGTCTTGGCCATCGACGGTGGTTTTCTGGCTAACGGCTATTGACCGCCAACGGAAAAACTCCTTTACTTCGACGTGGCCATTACCATTCGGATGTTGAGTTTTGCCCCCGTTTGTAGCACGTCTACCAAATCCTGAACGGTAAGCGTTTTGTCGAAACGAACCACGATGGTTGGCTCGTCGATACCACCCATGATGGTCTTCAGTTCGGCCTCCAGGTTGGCCGTTTCCACCGGTTGCTTGTCGATAAAATACTGCTTGTTGGCATCTACCGAAAGCGTTACCTGTTTTTTGCTCAGTTGCTGGGTAGCGGCGGCTTTGGGTAGCAACAGCTTGATTACGTTGGGGTTAGCCACCGTAGAGATAATCAGGAAGAACAGCAGCAGAAAAAACATAATGTCGTTCAGCGACGACGTGGCCACCTCAGCAGCAAATTTTCGTTTCCGGCGAAGTATCATAGCCCCCTAACCCCCAAAGGGGAAATTTTAGTCGTGTAAAAAAAGAGTCTGCTCCTCGCCACGAGCCAGTGCTGTGCCGTTTCCCCCCTTGGGGGGCAGGGGGCCTACCTCGCCCGTGCCGTTTCGGTGGGTTTCTGGAGCACTTCCATAAACTCGAAGGCATTCATTTCCAGCTTCAGCGTGAAGCGTTCGATCATCATGTTCAGCAAATGGTAGCCCGTGTAGGCCAGTACGCCCACCACCAGTCCCGCGCCGGAGGTAATCATTTTCTCGTACAGCCCCCCTGCAATGATGCCCACGCTGATGTTGTCGGACAGCGAAATATCGTAGAAGATGCGGATAATGCCGGAGATCGTGCCAATGAAGCCGAGCATGGGCGCAATGCCCGCAATGACACCCAGATAGCCCAGGTTGCGCTCCATACGGGAGAGTTCAATCTGCCCCACGGTCTCGATGGTGCTCTCTATTTCTTTATTGGAAGCCACGCCCACGCGCCCCACGGCTTTCTCGAACACGCGCCCAATGGCCGTGCGTTGGTTTTTGCAGAACGACTCCGCCGATTTCACGTTGCCCTGCAAAAGCATATCCTTTACATTATCGACAAACCCCGCGTCTACTTTCGCTTGCCGCCCAATCAGAATCCAGCGTTCCACGATGAGGTAGAGGGTTGAAAAAAACAGGAACGCAATGGGCACCATCACCCAGCCGCCTTTGGCCACCAGGTCGAACAGGCCTAGGCTTTGGGCGTTGGTTGCCGCCCCGTTGATGGCCGTGGCCGTGGAATCGGTGGTGGCGGTGAGGGCCGGGACCTGGAGCAGAATGGTCATAAACAGAAGCTAACGGTAAAAACAGATTGCTGGAACGTTCAGCCAACACAACGCGCAGGCGGACGCGAATCGTATGTCAAAGATAACAGAGCTTGTGCCGGTTCCTGGAGTCCGGTAAATAATAGAAAGCCGGTTTATCTTTGCCGCATGACGTTTTCTGCCCTGTTTCGGGCCAACCGCGCCTTTTTTGCAACGTACCTGACGCTGCTAGGGGCCGTGGGTGTGCTCATGCTCCTCTACACCAAAGAGGAACTAATCCGGTTTGTAAACGACCATAACGTCCCCCTGGCCGACCGGCTTTTTCCCTACCTGACGTACCTGGGCGATGGGGCGTTTGTGGTGCCGGTGGGGTTGTTGGTGCTGGTGCTGAACCGCCGTGCCGGATGGCTTATTTTGGTCAGCTTTGCCCTTTCCGGGTTGCTGAGCCTGTTTTTCAAGCTGGTTGTTTTTCCCGACCGGCTGCGGCCCATCCGGTATTTTGCCCAATCGGCCTGGCAGTATCACCTCATCAAAGACCTGCACATCAACCAGTACAACAGTTTCCCGTCGGGGCATACTACGTCGGCGTTTGCGCTGTTTGGTATGCTGGCGTTTTTGTGGCGGCGCAAGGCGTGGGGGTGGCTGGGTACGTTGCTGGCGGGGGTGGCGGGCTACTCGCGGGTGTATTTGTTTCAGCACTTCGTGGAAGATACTGTTGCCGGGTCGTTGCTGGGGCTGGGTACGTCGGTAGCTGTGGTGCTTTACTACCAAAAGCGGTTCGGCGCACTGCCCATGCTGGGGTAAGTGGGGGGTAGGCTACTTGTATCATGTACAAAAACTATACATGACGTACTTGTCGCGTACAATTTTCAACTATTTTTGTACATGATAAACCTCCTGACTGACCAGCCCTACAATCAACTTCCACACCTTCCACCTGCCCGTGAGTTAGTTGAAACGATTGACATTTTGCGACAGGAAAGCCGGGCGGCGGCGGCATTGGCAGAGCTGAAGGGACTAAGCCGTCTGTTGCCTAATCCCGCCATTCTTGTCAACGCGCTGGTCCTGAAGGAAGCAAAAGCGTCTTCGGAGATCGAGAATATCATCACTACAGATGATGAACTTTACCGGGCAATGACTGCCGGTGAAGGGCCTACCGATAAGGCTACCAAAGAGGTACTGCATTATCGGAGAGCACTTTATACGGGCTACCAGTTTATAAGGGAGAATGGTTTTCTGAGTACTAAAGGCATTCTGCAGATTCAACAGGAACTGGAACAAAATCGGGCGGGCATTCGGCGTTTACCCGGAACAAGCCTACGCAATGGCCGCACCAACCAGATTATTTATACGCCTCCGGACGATACGGATGTACTCAATCAGTTGATGCACAACCTGGAAAATTATCTCAACGTGTCGTCGGCAGATGATGTGTCGTTGTTGATAAAAATGGCCATTCAGCATTACCAATTTGAAAGCATCCACCCATTTTATGATGGAAATGGACGTACCGGACGCATTATCAATGTTCTGTTTCTGATCCTTCACGATCTTTTATCTGAGCCAATTCTGTATTTGAGCCAATACATTATAGAGAACAAAAGTGATTATTACCGGTTGTTACAAGCCGTTCGAACAGACAATAACTGGGCCGAGTGGGTAATGTTTATGTTGAAAGCGGTGGAAGTAACCGCTCTACAAACAATTGACAGAGTTGCGGCAATTCAAGCTCTGTTCGAGCAAACAGTTGAGCAGGTACGTACTCAGTTGCCGAAGGCGTACAGTAAAGAGTTGATCGAGTTACTTTTTGAATACCCGTATAGCAAAATAGACTATGTGGTTAATCGTCTCGTGGTTGATCGTCGTACAGCGTCGAAATACTTGCACAGCCTGACAGAAATAGGGGTGTTGCGGGCGGAAAAACGTTGGAAAGAGACCCTGTTCATCAACACGGCCTTATTCGATTTATTGCGCAAATAGGGACGTACCTGCGGTGTTCTTCGCCAATATTACCTCCATGTTCTTGCCTAAGTGAAAATTGTACTTCTAACAGTACAAAACGGCCATAGGCGTAATCAGGCATTAATAAATGGTAAAAAACTGTTTTTCAGCGCAGTACTTCGTACCTTTGCGGGAAATTTGCTTGGTCTTCAACCAGAAAGGAAACCGACCAACTCAGACCTTGTATGCAATCCATCCGCAATATTGCCATTATCGCCCACGTTGACCACGGCAAAACAACGCTGGTCGACAAGATTATTCATGCCTCGAAACTCTTTCGCGAGAACCAGGAGTTCCAGGACCTGATTCTCGACAGCAACGACCTGGAACGCGAACGCGGCATTACCATCGTATCCAAAAACGTGTCGGTGCGCTACGGCGACATCAAAATTAACATCATCGACACCCCCGGCCACAGCGACTTTGGCGGCGAGGTGGAACGGGTGCTGAAAATGGCCGACGGTGTTTGCCTGCTCGTAGATGCCTTTGAGGGAGCCATGCCCCAAACCCGCTTTGTTCTGGGAAAAGCTCTTTCGTTGGGTCTCAAGCCCATCGTGATTGTTAACAAAGTCGATAAAGAAAACTGCCGCCCCGACGAGGTGCATGAGCAGGTGTTCGATCTGATGTTTAACCTCGGTGCCACCGAAGACCAACTCGATTTCCCCACCGTTTATGGCTCCTCGAAGCAGGGCTGGATGGGGCCGGACTGGCGCACCCCCACCGACAACATAACGTACCTGCTGGATACCATTGTGGCCACCATTCCGCCGGTGCCCGTCAATGAAGGGGAACCCCAAATGCAGATTACCTCCCTGGATTATTCGGCGTTTGTGGGCCGAATCGCCATCGGGCGCGTGCATCGGGGCGTACTGAAAGAGGGAGCCAACATGGCCTTGATTAAGTCGGATGGGAGCGTTAAGAAGGTAAAAATCAAAGAGTTGCAGACGTTTGAGGGCCTCGGTAAGCAGAAAGTGACCGAAGTACAGTGCGGCGACATTTGCGCCATTACGGGCCTGGACGAGTTCGAGATTGGCGATACCATCACGGACCTGGAAAACCCCGAAGCCCTGACCCGGATTTCGGTCGATGAGCCGACGATGAATATGCTCTTCACGATCAACAACTCGCCGTTTTTCGGGAAGGAAGGCAAGTTCGTCACCTCGCGCCACCTGCGCGACCGGCTGTTCAAGGAGATTGAAAAAAACCTGGCCCTGCGCGTAGAAACCACCGATAGTGAAGACCGTTTCCTTGTCTTTGGCCGGGGTATTCTGCACCTTTCGGTGCTGATCGAGACCATGCGCCGCGAGGGCTACGAGCTTCAGGTAGGGCAGCCGCAGGTGCTGTTCAAAGAAGACGAGAACGGCCAGAAGCTAGAGCCAATTGAGACCCTGGTGGTAGACGTACCTGAGGAAACCGCCGGTAAAGTGATTGAACTGGCCACGCAACGCAAAGGCGAACTGCTCATCATGGAACCCAAAGGCGATTTGCAACACCTGGAATTTGATATTCCGTCGCGGGGGCTGATTGGCTTGCGCTCCAACGTGCTCACGGCTACGTTTGGCGAGGCCGTGATGTCGCACCGGTTTAAGGAATACCAGCCCTACAAAGGCCCCATCCAAGAACGCATCAACGGGTCGTTGATCTCGATGACGAGCGGAGCCGCCACGGCCTATTCGATTGACAAACTCCAGGATCGCGGCGTGTTCTTTGTTGATCCGGGCGAAGAAATTTACACCGGACAGGTCATTGGCGAGCACAACCGCCAGAACGACATTGTGGTGAACGTGCAGACAGCCAAGCAGTTGACTAACATGCGGGCTTCGGGTTCAGACAACAACGTTCGTATTGTGCCCAAGATCACGTTCTCGCTCGAAGAGTCGATGGAGTACATCCAGAAAGATGAATACCTGGAGGTAACGCCCAAATCGATGCGGATGCGCAAGATTTACCTGGACGAAAACGAGCGGAAACGCAACGAGAAGAAATTCGCAATGGCATAAAAGATTGGGGATTTGGGATATCGGATTTGGGATTGTTGCTTACGCACGAGCAAACAGACGCGTAAGCAACAATCCCAAATCCCAAATCCACAATCCCAAATCCCTTCAAAAGCTTACCCCCAAACGTACTCCCAGCCGGTTGTAGACCCGGCTTTCGTCGCGGCGTATGTCGTTGGTTTGGAGGGGGCGGCCGGCTTCTACGGCTTGCCGTTTGTAGCTGACCGTTAGCGTGAAGGCTCCTTTGCCAGGATTTCCCAGCCGCAGGCCCAAACCGGGGTTCAGCATCAGCCCGCCCCGCGTGAGTTCGTTGCCGGTGGTAGCCCGGTCGAGCCAGATAAGGCCATAGCCTACGTCGGCTAGGGCAAACAAGCGCACGTTTTTTTGGTTGGGCCGGGCCAGGTCATAGCGCAAACCGGCCCCAACAGGTAGCAGCAGGGCACTGGCGTACCAATCGACCCCCACCACGCCGCCCACCGCCAGACGGGGACGTACCTGGATACCGGCAAAGGTTTGCAGGGTCAGGCTCAACCGGTTCTCAACCGTTTCCGACACCACAACTGAGCCGGTGTTGCTCCAACCCATTACGTCGGAGGCTACGCGGCCAAATAATCCGCCTACCTCGGTGTAGTTGACAAACGGGTAGGTACGTTTGCCGGGCGCGGGTTGCGCCACGGCGGCGGCGGCCACCAAACACAGTGCCGGGAGGCCAAAACAAATCCAAGTCGGGCGCATATCAGGTCAGGCTGGGGCGGCTCACGGGAATTTTGCTCAACAACCGCAGACGGCCCGGATTGGTGTAATCGAACTGGTAGAACCCGTCTTTTCCGATCAGCAAGAGTACTTTCAGGCCCGATACGTTGCCCATTGGAATTACGTCATATGCCTGAAAATCGTCCATATATTGCTTCAGGCTTGCGTCTATACGGAGCGGGTCGCTGGCATCGAACGATTTCAGGCCGTAGGCTCCTTCGCAGATAAACAGGTTTGGAAAGTCGATGCCCAGGCCGTGGGGGTTGCGCATAGGGTAGCTTTTCAGTAAACGCGGGCTGGTCAGGTTGCTGATATCCACCACGTCAAGTTGGTTGGTGAACCCCTGGCAGGTGTTGCCGGAGCGCAGCGAGACGTAGGCCGTGTTGCCCTGCACCACTACCGGGTCGCAAACGCGGGCGTGCTGAAACACAGACAGTTGCTTGGGGTTGGCGGGGTTGGCGTTGTCGTAGATTAACATTCCCGTCTGCGAGCCGATGAACAGCTTGTCTTTGTAGGGAAAAATGGTTTCGATGCCCCAGCCCATGCTGATGGTGTTGCTCAGAGCGGGGGTAGCGGGTTTTTTTATATCGAAAAGTTTCATGTCCGAATTCGTCACGGCGTACAGGAAGTTGTCGTACAGCGTGAACCGGGCCATTGACCCACCCGCGCCGTTGGTTGACCCGCCGGTTTTGCTGGCCGAACCCGCATCTGCCGACGCGAACATCATACCGCCGCGCCCCCAGCCGCCGTTGTTGGTGCCGGGGCTGGCCTCGCAGTTGGTGCGGGTGGCTTGGGTAATATAGTCAACGCGCTGATCCTGAATAAGATCGTTGGTGCTGGAAGGGTAGTATGACCACCGGCCGCCGTCGAACTGGCCTTGCGAAAACACGTTACGGGTGCGGGCCACTTCGGCAATATTGGCCAGGTTGCTGATGTCGAACGTGACCAAATCCATGTAGCTGTCGGCATACAGAAAATTGTCGCGGATGGCCATGTCGCCGTTGCCGGGAATGTTGACGAACGCCAGCGGTTTGGGGCTGGTTGGGTTGCGGTTGTCGATGATGTGGATGCCCTGTTTCAGTTCGTTGATGAACAGAAAACCGTCTTTGGTGTAGAGCTTACCGGGATTTACTAGGCCCCGCGCCGCGCTCACATACACGCCCTGACGTACCTGAGTGGCGGTGAAGGTAACGGGCGTGTATTGCCGGAACGTGCGGGTTTCGGTGCATTGGTCGGTGCAGGCCGAATCAAGAAAAGCCAGCGAAGCCAGTAGCAGGAGGGAGAGCAGTCGGTTCATAAAATTCGGATGTTAACGTTTCTTAACGCCATGACCCGGCTCAGGGTCAGACCGTTGGAGGGCCGTAAAAAAATTTACCCGGTGGCAGGGCTACCGGGCAAATGAATCCTACACAAAATAACTACTGACGCTCGTAGACCAGTACGCCCGGCGATGGCCCGCCGTAACTCAGCCGTAGCTGATCGGCACTAGTCAACTCTACCCGGTTCACGGCGGCTAACCGGCTGAAATACAGGTCTTCGGCTTGCATGGCCGCTTGGGTGCCGCCGCGTTGAGTAGCTCCAATGGCCGACACCTGCCCCGTGCCCGTTGCGCTCGACTCGATGGAAGGGCCTTTGCTGAATGATGCCGTGGTAAAGTAGCTGTTCACCGGCCCTTCGCCCCGTATATCTAGCCCAAAAAAACCTGCCAGAGGTGCCAGCACCGGGGTAAGACTCAGGCTAACCGGATAGGCTGATGCAGGACTGGTCAGCCGCCAGGTACCGGCAACGCTATCGGCTTCGCCAACGGGGGTGAGGGTGGGTTGGGGTGAAGTACAACTAGCTAGAAATAAGCTGACTATCAATAACAAAAACAATTTCGGAAGCACGTTTCGGAACATGAGAGGAGCGCATTTTAAGGTATACAAGGCTTAAGCATATTTGATTATTGAAGGCGGAAGCTTCGATATAGCAAAGTGCGTAAGTCCTGGTCTAAAAATGCCGGTCTACGCAGAAACTAAGCCCTAGCTGCTGCGGTGTGGCCCGGAAACCCACCTCTGTCTGCGTCAGCGATTGCAGGCTCTGCTGGAACGTACCTGCCACTGAGGCCGACCAGTTTTTGCCGGGCCGGTAGCGCAACCGCATTCCCGCCGACCCCGCCACCGTGACGGGCCGGTACACCCCCGCGTTGGCATCAAGTATCCTGGTGTCGGCCACGGTGTTGCGCACAAACCAGTTCGACACAACGCCCGTGAGCAGGGCTAGACCCAGTTTTCGGCGGGGGCGCAGTTCGTAGCCTACCTGCACCGGCACCTGCACAAACTGATACCCGTTGGCCACTACCTGCGGGTTAGTTGAGGTGTAACTCGCTCCCAATTTGGCCGCCACGTTCTCGGCCTGGTACATTGGTGCAAAAGCCATTTGATCGGCGGTGGGTTGGGGGGCGGTGGCTTGCTGAAGCAGGTCAGTATATAAATTATTGGCACTGCCACCGTCCCTGCTCTTGGCCAGGGCGGTGGCATTCCGCATCGGACTCCAGACATCGCTTCGCCCGGCAGTGTATGCAACGCCTGTTTCAACCGTCCACCGCCGCCCTACGGCCACGCCTATGCTTGCCTGAACCGCAAGAACCTGCCCCACCTGACTTTGCAGCCCTGCTGCCGGGTCATTCGGTGAAATCATCAGGGCGTTGGACTGGTAACTGACCGAGTTGGCGGTGGTGCGGGCCATCACTCCGGCATCGAACGCTGCTGTGGCTATTCCCGCCGAAACCCATACCCGTGAGGTACTCTTTTTGTTGGTAAACTGTTCCGAAACTGCCCCAGGTACGTCGGTAGAGGCCTCGGCGCGGTACCAAACAATCCGGTCAATGCTGATGTCGCGCTGGGTTATGGGCCGGTGGGCCAACGGAACCACGGCCAATACGGGGCGGTCTGCGGCAGTTTCGGCCTGGGTCAGTGTGGGAACGGCGGGCGGGGCAAGACTTCCGTGGGCGGGCAAGGCAGGTTGTGCCACAGTAGTTGATTCGGATGGGCCTTGCTGCCGTATTGAGTTGGAAACCAACGAATTGGCGAGCACGGCCACCCGGTGGCGGGCGGGGTTCAGCGCAGCTATCGTTTCCTCTGCAGGGCTACGTTTCCCCACATTCAGTGGCATCTTTTCGACTCTAATTTGTTCATCAACAATTGATTGCGCTGCTAACGTACCTGGACTGGTTCTGTTTTCCGAAAGTGAGGGAACAATTGACGGCGGTGTCGCGCGGGTCAATTGACGGGTAGCCACTGTGGGCGCATCGGGCCGGAGGGCATCTTCGCGGTGCCAGGCCCACCAGCCCAGCGCGGCCAGCACCAGCGAGGCGGCCACACTGGCAGCCCACCGGCCAAACAGCATCGACTGCCGCCCTTGTTGGTGTTGCCAAAGGGGCAGAATCCCGTCGGCCTCGTCCAGGTCCAGTTGCCGTTCCACACCCTCCCACACGCGGGGCGGGGGCGCATCGGCCGCTTGCTCAAAAGCACGTGCCCAGTGGGGGTTGGGCGTTCCGCCGGGGGGCGGAAAAAGATCATCAGACTGGTTCATTGCGGATGGACTGATCGTCCGTTAATTTATGTTGAAGCAGGCCCCTGGCCCGAAAAAATTGCGATTTAGACGTGCCTTCCGAAATGCCCAGCAACGCCCCGATTTCCGAATGAGTGTAGCCTTCAATGGCGTAGAGGTTAAACACCGTTCGGCAACCGGGGGGCAATTCCTGCACCAGGCCCAGCAGGTACGTATAGTGCAAAGCGGGCAGGCTTTGGTCGGGCTGCGGTAGGGTGTGAGCCAGGTCGTCTACATCGGTCATGTGGGCGAAAGGCTTGTTTTTGCGCAAGTGCTTGAGGGCCGTGTTAATGACCACGCGCTTCAGCCAGGCTTCCAGCGGGCACTCGAACCGGAATTTGTCCAGGTGCCGAAAAATCTTCACAAACGAATCCTGAAGCACGTCGGCAGCTTCGTCGGAGTCTTTTACGTAGCGTTTGCAGACGGTAAACAACCGGCCCGCAAACTGCTCATAAAGCAGCCGTTGGGCAAGTCGGTCCTGTTGCCGACAGCCATCAACAAGGGTTCGTTCGTCGGGCATAATGCGTTGGTAAAGGGTAGACCCG
>JAYUKZ010000384.1:0-1910 GCA_043763995.1 Fibrella sp. | reverse complement strand
GCAGTTGCTGCAACGGATTTTCGGGCAGATGCAGCGACCGCAGGTTGGTTAACTGTCCTAGCGATTCGGGGAGGGTGGTCAACTGATTCTGACCCAGATTCAGTTGCTTCAGACTGGAGAGTTTACCGATGCTTTCGGGCAAGCTGTTGAGCACATTACCTGACAGGTCAAAATTTTTGAGGCTGGCCAGTTGCCCAATTTGATCGGGCAGCTTGGTCAGTTTATTCAGCCCCAGGTCAAGCGACGAGAGGTTGGTCAGCTTACCCAGCTCGGCGGGGAGTTGGGTTAGTTGATTGCCGGGCAAATGCGGTGATTCGGGTATCCCAGCAAACTTTGGCAGTTCTGAGTCGATTCCGACCACTTTTCGAGGGTCATGTCCTGCTACAATCAGTTGTTTTTATTTTCCCTTCTATTCACCCTCAGCCCTGACACAGTTCAGTGAGCAGTCTTGTACAAAAGAGAATTTATAGCAACAATACACCAAACATTTCTCTAATATTGTGTCAAAAATACACGTTCTCGATTTAAAGCTTCTTTATGCTCTCAGCTTATCAACATACTACCCGTGTTCTGGTTGCCTTAGACTGCATCATCTTTGGGTTCGACGGGGAGGCCCTGAAACTGCTGCTCATCAAGCGGAATTTTGAGCCGGAACAGGGAAAATGGTCGTTGATGGGCGGGTTTCTGAACGAGACAGAAGACCTTGAAGCGGCTTCCCGGCGAATTTTATTTGACCTTACTGGCCTGAGCAACAATTATTTAGAGCAGTTGGAAACGTTTGGTGCCGTAAACCGGGACCCGGTTGAACGAACAATTTCGGTCGTCTACTATTCGCTGGTTAATATCGAAAATCAGGACACTGCCGCCATCGCACTCCATCAGGCATCCTGGATTCGCTTGGCCAACAAACCCGCCCTGATCTTCGACCACGATCAGATGGTGGCAACGGCCCTGCAACGCCTGCGCTACAAAGCAGCCCTGCACCCAATTGGGTTTGAACTGTTGCCCCCAACGTTCACCATTCCTCAATTACAGAAGCTGTACGAAGCCATTTATGATACGCAGTTAGACCGGCGAAACTTCAGCCGTAAAATCATGGCGACGGATTTACTGCTTGGAACCGGGGAAAAAGATGAGCGGTCAAGCACCAAAAAAGCGCAACTCTACGCCCTGAACGCCGAAAAATACCAACAATACCTGGGTGGAAATTTCACCTTCCTGCCCGAACTCTCAGCCATAAAACCCGCATAAACTGTCTTTGGTATGAAAAATCAGTATGTCATTGGGGTTGATTTTGGTACCGACTCCGTGCGGGCCTTGCTCGTTAACGCGCATACCGGCGAAACCGTCGGCACCGCCGTTTATGAATACGTCCGCTGGAAACAGGGCCTGTACTGCAACCCGGCCCGGTCGCAATTCCGGCAGCACCCGCTCGACTACCTCGACGGGCTGGAAGCCACCATTACCGGCGCACTCGCCAATGCCCCCGCCGGGGTTCGGGAGCAGGTGATTGGTCTATCCATCGACACCACCGGCTCTACGCCCTGCGCCGTGGATGAAACCGGCCTGCCCCTCGCCCTGCACCCCGACATGGCCGACAACCCCAACGCGATGTTTATTCTCTGGAAAGACCACACCGCCAACGCCGAAGCCGACGAGATCAACCAACTCGCCCATCAGTGGCCGGTAGACTATACCAGGTACGTTGGCGGCATTTACTCGTCGGAGTGGTTTTGGGCCAAAATCCTGCATACCCTCCGCCAAGACGAGGCCGTGCGGCAACGCGCCTACTCCTGGGTTGAACACTGCGATTGGGTATCGGCCACGCTGACGGGCAACACCAACCCGCTTACCCTCCGGCGGTCGCGCTGCGCGGCTGGGCATAAAGCCCTCTGGCACAGCGAGTTTGG
>JAYUKZ010000383.1:0-1911 GCA_043763995.1 Fibrella sp. | reverse complement strand
TTGTGGCTATCAACACCGGCACCACCCGCATGCAGGTCGACCATGCCATTGCCATCCAGAACGGCATTGGCGTGGGCACTACGTTCACCGATATTCTGGCCAATTCGGCGTTCCCCACGGCGGTAGTGGATGGGCAAAACCGGATTTATATCGACCTGCCGCCCAAAAGCTACTCAGTCTGGGTGCGGGGCACCAACAACGTGCTGCCCGTAACGCTGATGGACTTCCGCGCCCGCGCCATGCCCGGTCAGGTACGTCTGTCGTGGCAGTCGGCGCAGGAAAAAGGCTTTGCCCACTACACCGTGCAGCGGGCCACGGATGCGCGAAATTTTGTTGACCGGGCGGTGGTGTTGGCCAAAGGCACGGCAAATGGCCCGGCCACGTACCAGGCCGATGATCTGGAACTGCCCCGCGCCGGTACGATCTATTACCGCCTTCAACTAACCGACCTGGACGGTACGGTGGCCTACTCCAACATCCAGTCGGTAGTGATTGATGCTGAAGCCTTGTACCTGACGGTGTCGCCCAACCCGGCTACGCACGGGTTGCTTCGGGCCACGCTCACCACCCCTTCGGAACTTGAGGCCGACGTGCTGCTGACCGACGCGGCGGGCCGGGCCGTACATACGCAAATACGGTCGTGTCAGAAAGGCGAAAACGCCCTGACCATCCAGACCCCGGCGTTGCCCGCCGGTACGTATGTGTTGCGGGTCAGTGCCGGGGGCAAGCAGGTATCCGAGCGCGTGTTGCTGCCTTAACGATTCCATGCTGCGCACCCTGACGTTTCGCTCTGCGCTGTATACGGCGGTAATGTTGGTGGTTTATTTTCTGCTGAACAGCACCCTCGACGGTACCGTCTGGGCGGGCATGGTAGTCAGCAAATCGGCGTTGACGGCTGAATATTGCGAGTTTAACGACGTGCGCCGGTTTTTTCACCAGTCGATGAATACGTACTCGAATCTGGTGTATTTTTTCTTCGGCATATTCATCTGTCAGCTAGCTATTTACGACCATAAACAAAACACGCCCAGCGCGAACAGGATGCAGGCATTTCCGCTGCTGTCGGGGTTGCTGGGTACGTGTTTTATCTACCTCAGCGTGGGGAGTGCTTTTTTTCATGCGTCGCTGACGTGGGCCGGGCAACGTGCCGACATGAACGGCGTGTATGGTCTCAGCATCAGCCTGTTATGCGTTGCACTGTATCATGTTTTTCACAAAATAACGTTTACCGATACCCAAAAAAAACTCTTCGTCGGGATTATTTTGCTGGTAATTTTACTTTTTTACGAAATTGCGTTGTTGGTGCCGAGTCGAATTTTATTACCCGCGTTAATTCTGCTGGCCTGGGCGTTAATTTGTGTCAACTACCTACAATTTCGGCGCGACCGATCTAGTTTATTTGGCGTGCTGAGTTTGGTACTGATTGTGGTGGCCCTAAAAATTCGGACGCTGGATGTGCAAAAAATCGGGTGCGACCCCCACTCGCTTTACCAGGGACATTCGCTCTGGCATTTGTTGGCGGGTCTGAGCAGCTTTTGTACCTACGCCTTTTTTCGGTTCACCCCCAAAACACGCCTACCGGTGGTTAGGCCAAGCCAATGATTTCCTGGTACGTTAGTGCGCCTTGTTCACAAAAGCAATTTATTGGCTTACCACCCGGATGCTTTCTTTCACCAGCGTGGCTTTCGTTTTCAGCCCCTCCACCGATTCGTCCAGCACGGTGACGTGGCCCATTTTGCGGCCGGGGCGGGTTTGGGCTTTTCCATAAAAAAAAGGCGACACGCCGGGCATAGCAAGCAACGTACCCAGCCCGTCGTAATGGGCGGGGCCGGTGTGGCCGGGTTCGCCCAGGAGGTTGACCATCGCGGCGGGGCCGTGGGCGGTGGTGTCGCCGAGGGGTAGGTTCAGGAT
>JAYUKZ010000382.1:0-27526 GCA_043763995.1 Fibrella sp. | reverse complement strand
AAAATAATTGTAAATAACTAAAAATCAGTTTATTACGTAAATAAAAACTCTATTTCCTCTGTGCCTCTGTGTTAAAATAATTTCGTCCAAGTACTTATCGGTATTTCCTGACCCGAAACAACTCGGCCAGGGTTGGTACAAAATCGGCTTGCGCGTCCAGGGCAACGTAATCGGCATCGTATTGGCGGCAAAGCCGTTCCAGCCGGGTACGGTTTTGGGTAAACTGATCGTGCAAGTTTTTTCGGAACCTTGCCGACGATGTGTTGACCCACACCGTTTGCCCGCGTTCGGGGTCGTGGACGGGAATAACGCCCAGCCGGGGCAAATTCACCTCGCGGGGGTCGTAGAAATGCACTACAATCAGGTCGTGTTTTCGGGCCAGGGCTTTCAGGTTGTGCTCGTAATCCTGGTCAATAAAATCGGAGAGCACAAACACCACGCTCTTGCGTTTCAGGCTGTTAAGCGTGAACAGCAACGCGGCGGCAATGGCCGTACCGGTCGATTCGGGCTGCAATTTCCCCAGCGTTCGGATAAGTTGATAGCCCTGTTTTTGGGTGTTGCCCGGCGGGAGGTACTGCTCCTTCTGGTCGGAAAAACAATACATCCCGATGTGGCTTGCCTCGCGCAGGGCGGCCATTGCCAACGTGCCGCACACCTCTTTGGTGGTATCCAGTTTGGCCCGCCGATACGTACCTACCTGCTGCGATGCGCTGACATCGACCACAAAAAAAACGGTCTGGTCTTTCTCCTCCCGAAACACTTTTACATACGCCCCGTGCCCTTTCGACGACACGTTCCAGTCGATGGCCCGCACGTCATCGCCGTATTGGTAGGGGCGCAGATCGGCAAATTCCAGGCCGGAACCCTTGAATATTGACCGAAAATTCCCCCGCAACTGCGAACTGACCGCCTTGCGGATTCGGATCTCGAACGCCTGTACCTTCACCAAAAAATCGTCCATACAATCAGGCTGTAGCCCCGGCCAACGGCGCTAGCGGTCAAAAAAAACGTTAACGCCTTCCCGGCACAAACGAAATGCCCCGCCGTTGGGGTTTAGTTGTAAATGTACACCCTGAATTCAGTTCTCTGATGACTACCCGCTATTGTCTGTTGCTTTGCCTGTACCTGCTGCTGGTACGTTGCCAGTCGGGCGCAGACCGCAAACCGGAAGGGCTGCTCGACGGCAAGACGATGGCCCGCATCCTGACCGAAGTACACCTGAACGAAGCCCGCGTGAGCAAGCTGGGCCTGTCTTCTTCCGACTCCATCGCGTTGATATACAATAGATTACATTTTAATATGCTCAAGAAAATTGGTGCCGATACCGCCGTTTATAACCACAGCTACACCTACTATTCGGCCCGCCCGGCGTTGCTGACCAACATCTACCTGGAAGTGGTTGACAGCCTACGGGCGCGGGAACGGGCAAAAGCCGTGCAGGTAGCCACCCGGCCAAAAGCATGAGTATCGGCATTATTGGCGGGGGAATTTCGGGCCTCACCCTGGCCCACGAACTCCAACAGCGCGGCCAACCCTACCGCCTCTGGGAAGCCACCGACCAGCCCGGCGGCTACATCCGCACCGAACAAACCGGCCCCTACCTGCGCGAACTGGGGCCAAACTCACTCCTGGGCGACGACGCGCTGCTGACCTGGCTCGACACGCTGGGCCTCATGCCCGACCTGGTTTTTGCCAACCCGGTCAGCAAAGCGCGGTACATTTTTCGGCGGGGGCAGTACCGGCAGCTTCCCGCCACGCCGCCCGCGCTGCTGTTTGGCTCATATTTCAGTTGGAAAACAAAGTGGGCCGTGCTCCGCGAACCCAGCATCCGCAGCACCTCGCCCCCCGGCGAAACGCTGGCCGCTTTTTTCCGCCGCCGTTTCACCAGCGAACTCGTTGACTATGCCCTGGGGCCGTTTGTGGCGGGTATCTACGCCGGCGACCCCGAAAAACTGCTGGTCTCCGAAACGTTTCCGAGCTTGCTGACCTACGAAAAAGACTACGGCTCGGTACTGAAAGGGCTAATCAAGAACCAGGGCAAAACCGCCCGTCGGCAGTCATTCAGTTTTCGGCAGGGGGTGCAGGCGTTGCCCGTCGCCCTGGCCAGTCGGCTTACCCACGCCCGGTTTGGTTGCCCCGTTGAGCGGCTGGAACGTACCCAAACCGGCTGGACGGTACACACGCCCCACGGCCCGGAAACCGTTGAGCGGCTGGTGCTGGCCGTACCCACCGCCGCCGCCGCCCGCTTGCTGGCAACCCACGTACCTGCGCTGGCCCAAGCCCTGCTGCGGGTCAGCTACCCGCCCATGGTAGCCGTACACACCGCCTACCGCCGCGCCGACGTGGCCCACCCCCTCAACGGGTTTGGGGGGCTGAACCCCGCCGTGGAAAACCGGTTTGCAGCAGGCCACATCTGGAGCAGTTCGCTGTTTGGGGGCCGGTGCCCGGCGAACGAAGTGCTGTTTACCACCTTTGTGGGGGGGAGTCAGGGAGCGGCCAACGCCGGTTTGCCCCCCGCCGAGATTCGGGCCAACGTCCACGCCGAATTGCGGGAATCGTTCGGTATCCGGGCCGAAGCACCGGTGTGGCAGGAGTCTTTTCCGTGGCCACACGCCATTCCGCAATACGACGGTAGTTTATTGACCGTGAAGGAGTTAGTGAACCAACTACCCGACCCCACGCTGCACGTCTGCGCCAACTGGCTCGGCGGCGTGTCGGTCTCCGACTGCATCGGCAATGCCCGTGCGTTGGGCGCGAAGTTGAGCGAAGGCTGTGGTAATTAACAAGATTTAATGGTTATGTTGCATTTTTTTGAGCCGTAGGGCTGTTTACCTTATGCCTTACCCTACGTACCTACTTCCCCACCCACCTACCCCGTGACCGACCGGCTTGTTATCATCCCCACCTTCAACGAAATCGAAAATATCGAAGCCATTATCCGGCGCGTTTTAGCGTTGCCCCTACCGTTCGATCTGCTCATTGTTGACGACGGTTCGCCCGATGGCACGGCGGCAGCGGTGAAGCAGCTTCAGGCCGACTTCCCCCGGCAGCTTTACCTGCTGGAACGGCGCGGCAAACTGGGGCTGGGCACGGCCTACATCGACGGGTTCAAGTGGGCACTTTCGCGGGGATATGCGTATTTGTTCGAGATGGATGCCGATTTTTCGCACAACCCCGACGATCTGATTCGGCTCTATACCGCCTGCCGCGACGGGAGCGAAACCGGGGCCGACGTGGCCGTGGGGTCGCGGTACATCAAGGGGGTCAACGTGGTGAATTGGCCCATTGGGCGGGTGCTGATGTCGTATTTTGCCGGGGTCTACGTGCGGTTCGTTACCGGAATGCCCATCATGGACCCCACGGCGGGTTTTGTGTGTTACCGCGCCCCGGTGCTGGAAATTTTACTACAAAACCCCATCCGGTTTGTGGGCTACGCCTTCCAGATCGAGATGAAGTTTACGTGCTGGAAATACGGATTCCGGCTCACGGAGGTACCCATCATTTTCACCGACCGCACCAAAGGCGAATCAAAAATGTCGACGCACATTTTCAAAGAAGCCATTCTGGGCGTAATCCAGATGAAAATACACAGCTTTTTCCGGCATTACATTCCCCGCCTTACCCCGGTTGTAACTGTCGCGCCCGTGCCCGCCCAAACAGCCTAGCCAGGTACGTTGGCGACGGGCCTATTTTATGGCTGCGTAGAAAAAATCGAGGCTATTGGCCGGATCTAGGCTCACCACATAATCGGTGTCGGTGATCTGGGCGGCAAGGCTGTCTTGCTCCAGCAATCGGTTGCGGTTGAGGCGGTTCATCAGGTCGTAGGGCACTTGTAACAGGCGGCGGGGCAGGCGGTGCTGAAGATCCAGCACATCCCAGCGCATGAGTTTTCTGACCGACGCTTTGTTCTGCTCATAGTAGGCCATGACCTTCTCGTTGCCGTGAACGCCATACGTCCTGACTATGCCAAAGTTGTTACTAATCAGTTGTTTAAGTTCTTCGGCCAAATACTCGCGCACGTGCCAGGGGTTGCGCGAGAGCGAGAACGTTTTGTTTACCGTGGTGAGCAGCAGCGTACCGCCCGGCTTCAACACCCGGTGGCATTCGCGGATAAAGAGCGCGTCATTTTCGATGTGTTCAATGACCTGAAACGTGACCACAAAATCAAACGTATTGTCGGGCAGGGTAGCCAATGGCGGAATGTTGGCCTGGATGAACGTACCTGCCGGGTAAGCCTCCCGCAGTGACCCGATGAGCGCGGCGTTCTTGTCGATGCCGGTGTAGTGGTCGGCGGCTTGGGTGAGCAGTTGCAGCCCCCGGCCCCAGCCGCAGCCAATTTCGAGCACGTTGCCACGCACCATTTTGGCCGCCTGCGTGTAGGGGAACAGCAGCCGCTGATGCACGGGGTTATCAGAGGCAATGTCGGCGGAGGTGATCTCGGTGGTTTTGTACATGGATGCAAAATTACGAGGAAACTCCGTGTCAAAACTCCTTTTTCCCTTTTCAGCAACTCATCCACCAACTTAGCTGTTGGTCTAGCATACCTTGATTTCGTGCCATGATTACAATTCGGGAACGGCCCATTACGCACTGGTTGCCCATTACAAAAAAAGAAATCGACCAGCGCGGTTGGGACGAGGTAGACGTGATCCTGATTTCGGGCGATGCCTACGTCGATCACCCGTCGTTTGGCACCGCCGTTATTGGCCGAATCATTGAGAGTGAGGGCTTTAGGGTCGCCATTATTCCCCAACCCAACTGGCGCGACGACCTGCGCGACTTCAAAAAACTGGGCAAGCCGAAATACTTTTTCGGGGTTACGGCCGGCTGTATGGATTCGATGGTGAACCACTACACGGCCAACAAACGGTTGCGGTCGAACGATAGTTACACGCCCGGCGGCGAGGCGGGTTTCCGGCCCGACTACGCCACCACGGTGTACACCAAAATTCTGAAAGAAATTTACCCCGACGTGCCGGTACTCATTGGCGGCATCGAGGCCTCGCTCCGGCGCGTGACCCACTACGACTACTGGAATGACCGGCTGATGCCCACCATTCTGGAAGATTCGGGGGCCGATTTGCTGGTCTACGGCATGGGCGAACAACCCCTGCGCGAGATTTTGCGGCTGGTGAAAAGCGGCGTTCCGCTTGGTCAGGTACGTGACGTGAACCAGGTTGCCTATCTGGACGAGACTGCCGATTCGGCGGGTAACGTACCAGACCACGCCACCTGGAACACCGTTGCCCTGGCCAGCCACGAGGTTTGTTTGCAGGATAAACTGAAGTATGCGGCCAACTTCAAGATCGTGGAGGTGGAATCGAACAAGTGGCAGGCCAACCGAATTGTGCAGCGGGTGGGTACCCGCACCCTGGTGATTAACCCGCCGTTCAAGACGATGGACGAAACCGAAATGGATCGCTCCTTCGACCTGCCCTATACGCGCTTGCCCCACCCCAAGTACAAAAACCGTGGCCCCATTCCGGCCTACGACATGATTAAGTTTTCGGTGAACATGCACCGGGGTTGTTTTGGTGGGTGTAGTTTCTGCACAATCTCGGCGCATCAGGGCAAGTTTGTGGCCTCGCGCTCCGAAGAATCGATCATGAAGGAGGTAGACGAGATCACAAAACACCCCGAATTCAAAGGCTACATCTCAGATTTGGGCGGGCCGTCGGCCAATATGTACCGGATGAAGGGCAAAGACGAGTCGATTTGCGCCCGCTGCCAGGCTCCAAGCTGCATCAACCCCGTCATCTGCTCCAACCTCGACACGTCGCACACGCCGCTGACGAAGATTTACCAGATGGTCGATAACCACCCCGACATCAAAAAAGCTTTCGTGGGGTCGGGCGTTCGCTACGATTTGCTGGTCGATGATTTCAACAAAAACAACGCCGACGGCAACCACGACCAGTACATGGAGCAACTGGTGACGCGCCACGTATCGGGCCGGTTGAAAGTGGCCCCGGAGCACACCTCCGATGCCACCCTGAAGGTGATGCGGAAACCGTCGTTCAAATATTTTCGGAAGTTCAAGGCCAAATACGACCAAATTCAGGCCAAATATAACTTAAACCAACCGCTGATTCCGTACTTTATCTCGTCGCACCCCGGTTGTGAAGAGCAGGACATGGCCAACCTTGCTGCTGAGACCAAAGACCTGGGTTTCCGGCTGGAGCAGGTGCAGGATTTCACGCCCACGCCCATGACCGTGGCCGAGGTGATCTACTACACCGGCGTACATCCCTACACGTTGCAACCGGTTCATACGGCCAAAACCCGCGAGGAAAAACAAAACCAGAACAACTATTTTTTCTGGTACAAACCCGAATTCAGAAGCTGGATCAAAAACCGCCTGGCCAAACTAAACCGCCCCGACCTGGCCAAAACGCTGCTCTCCGACACTCGCGCCAACCTGCTAGACGACGCTCCGGCCCCCAGGCAGAAGAGCAAGTTCCGCACATTCAGGAAATAACCGGTAAGACTCCGGTTTTTGGCTGATATGCAGACAGGTACGTTGTTCAGACATTATAGTGGGAGATTTCACCGCAGTCATCCCCCCGGCGCAGTGGCAACCATTAAACCCGTGCCATGCATCAAGGAAAAGCTTTTTCAAGACCAGCAACAACAACACTCGTATTTTAGCCAGGTGGATATTAACTCACTCAAGCATCGCTAGTTTAAAAACGTCCAATAACCAACCGCGATGCCGAACCCTTTTGCTGTGAGCGCATGAGCTGACACATACCGACACCTGCCCAAATGGTTGACCACATACAACCCATCCGGCTAGGCGGTTTACCCTATGACCCGGCTAACCTTGCTCCCTTATGCTACATCTGCCACCAGCGCAAGCGGGGAAAAGAAGGCCACCAGGCCACACCAGGGGAAGGGGTCCCTGTTCTGCACAACGTCTACCGCAAACCCGAACAGAGTTACAATAACCGAACCTTTTTAGGTTTCGACTTACCCGCCCCGGCCATGTGTCGGGGCTTTTGTAGCATAGTTTTCAGGGTGTTCAGAGGAATTGGGCAAAACGCAGTGTACAACACAGTGTTCACGCTACACAAAAAAAAGCAGTCACGAATGAACGTAACTGCTTGATTATCAATGCTCCCGAAGCTGGACTCGAACCAGCGACCCTCTGATTAACAGTCGTAACCATACCCCTATTTAGTACTATTTATCTTTTTATCAATAGTAGTTAAACGTGCTGATAAACAAGCTGTTAACCATAATGTTTTTATAGCTGTTTATTAGTATTGTGCGTTGATCCTGTAATTTTGTATTGCAAGTTGTATTGCAACTAACGGCCAACTTGCCATACACGATGAGCAAGGCAACGGTTAACCTATTCTTCGATAAGCGGGCCAGCAAAGACGGGCAAGGCGTAATAAAATGGCTTGTCTGCCTTGATCGGAAGCAACGGCTGTTCACTACCGGGCGCAAAGTCGCATTGGCCGAATGGGAGTTTTTGCAGAACAGCAAAAGCAAGTTGGATAACCGGATCAAGGGTGAGGATAAAATACGGCTCTGGCATGAGATGTAAGGCGAAACCTTCCGGGATGAGTTGACCGGCAAAACACAAACGGGCTACCTGAAACGGGCGCAAACCGTCATTGGTCAGTTAAATGAACGGTTCACCTTCGATGCCTTTGCCGAAAGCCTTGCCGACTTCGGTAAGGAGAAAGAGAAACCCGCCGAGCAAACTGACCTCTTAGCGGCACTACTGGCAAAGGCAATCAGTATGACCAATGCCGGACGAATCGGGAACGCCGTAAATTATGAGTTGGCCGCAAAATCGTTGCGCCGGTTTGTGGATTCCTTCACCGATGCCGAACGGAAAGAGTTTCTGAACATTCCCATTCCTCGCCGATCAAGCCAGCCGCGCCCGGTTGCTGTATTACAATTCAACCACCTTACGCCCGATTTCCTGACCACCTATGAACAATGGATGCAACATTGTGGTAAGGCTTCACAGAAAGCGTTTGGAGCCGCAACAGGTGCCAGCCTGACCACCGTAGGTATCTACTTACGGCACGTGCGGGCCGTTGTCAATGATGCTATAGAAGCCGGGTTGATGAGCCGTGATGCCTACCCCTTCGGGCGCAACAGGTACGTCATACCAGCCGGAGCCAACACAAAGAAGGCACTCCCAAAGGCCAACATTGAGCAAATCAAGGCCTACCAGCCCATACCCGGCACGATGGAGCAACGGAGCCACGATTTATGGCTGTTCTCCTACTTCTGCAACGGGGCCAACCTAACGGACATATGCCGTCTGACGTGGAACCGGATAGATACCAAAGAAAGTAAACTAACCTTCATCCGGCAAAAGACCGCCCGGAGCAAAAAGCAGAATCAAACGCCCGTAGTAGCCCACCTACGGCCCGAAACCCTTGCCATTATTGACCGGTGGGGAACAGCCGATAAACGCCCGTCTGGGTACGTTTTTCCGTTCCTCACCGCCGACATGACCGACCACCAGAAGAAACAGGCCGTTCACAGACCGTGAAAATGACAAATAAATGGATGAGCAGGATTGCCGAAGAACTGGGCATCGATGCTGACGTGAACACATACTCGGCCCGGCACTCCTTCGCCACCAGCCTGCTCAAGAGTAACGCCCTTTTAGCGTTCATATCCAAGTCGCTCGGCCACACCAACATCAAGACCACCGAAAGCTACTTAGGCTCGTTCGATGATGAGGAAGCCAAAGTTTTCCTGAATGCCCTATAACCGTATAGCAATCCTGATTGACGGGTCCGTAAAAACGAATATACCGAATTGGTGGAAGATACTGGAAAGATTGTGCCCATCTCGATTTGGGCGAACCTACTCTTTACAAGAGATAAAAGCTTCATAAACAGACGATTTACTCTCCACGTGTCTAAGCCACGCCTGCCATAATGCTGAAATGAATTTTAACCAAAATACGGCATTTATTTCTATGTTTGCCAAAATTTTAATGTAAGTCTTAATGCAGCGAAGAGGCATTTTACAAGCATTCGAGCCGAATAGGCTAATACCCCGGTCGGCGTTGCTCTCGGCACTTCAGAAAGAGTATCCGAAAGCGGCCACCGCTACCCTTGACTGGCATATTCACGTGCTGCTCGAAGAGGGGCAACTGGTACGCCGGGGAAGAGGGCGTTACCAAGTGGCTACGTCTCCGTTGGCCCGACAACCGTTTGTGCCCACGCTGCCCGACGAACTAACCAGGCTCGCGCAACAACTCACCAGGCAGTTTCCCGTGCTAACGATCTGTTGCTGGTCAACGGCCAACCTGCACAGTGTCACCATCCAGCAGCCTCTTGTTGCCTATTGGCTGGTTGAGACGGAACGCGATGCCGTGGATGCCGTCTTGGATACCATCCTGCGTCAACATCGGGTCGGCATCTTACGGAAGGCTCCTGTCCTGCGGGCCAACGATGTAAAACTGGCTCAACGGTACAACGCGGACTCACCCATTTCCCTGCTGGTCAAGCCGCTCATATCCGAAGCACCGCTTCAGCAGGATAGTAGCGTCCTTACCGTACCGACCGCCGAGAAACTATTGGTTGACCTGGTTGCCGACCGCAACATATTCGACTTATTTGCGGAGGAGATTCCCAACGTCTACGCCGAATTTGATAGCCGGTTTGCGCTAAATCCAGATCGGCTACGACGTTATGCCCGTCGTCGGCATCAACTCCCAAACGTGGAGAATTATCTAAACTTGTTACCCAACGTTTACCCGATACTACCTGCTTGACAACCTTCTCCATTGGCTCCCGAATCAGCGTTCGGGGTGAAGACTTCCTGATTACCAGCGTTAAAGCGTCGGGAGCGCATTATCTGCTCGATACCCAAGGACTCAGTGAACTGGTACGCGGGCAAACCTTTTGCTTTGATACGGCCCTCGATGCCGACGTGGCAGAATTAAATCCGGCCCACACCACCCTCCGGCCCGACCGCGAAGGGGGCTATCGCCTGACCCGCCTTTTTCTGGAAACCGCACTCCGGCAGGCCAGTCAGACATCAGACCGAATTACGCTCGCCCACAAAGGAGCTTTCAACCTGTCGGATTACCAGCTGGAGCCAACCCTAAAAGCTCTGCGACTCCCCCGTCCCCGGTTGCTGATTGCCGATGGGGTGGGACTGGGAAAAACCATCGAAGCGGGTATTCTGCTTACCGAACTGATCCGGCGGGGCCGGGGGCAGCGCATCATGGTACTGGCCCTCAAATCGGTGCTGGGGCAGTTTCAGCAGGAATTATGGCATCGGTTTTCGATCCCCCTCGTTAGGCTCGACTCCGACGGGCTTGCCCGGATCAGGGCCGATCTGCCGCTGAACAAAAACCCGTTCGACTATTACGACAAAACGATTATCTCCATTGATACCCTCAAGGACAATGCCCGGTTCCGATACTTCGTGGAGCGGTCGCGCTGGGATATTATCGTGATCGATGAGTGCCATACCGTGACCAACCAGGGCAGCTTACGGGGCGAACTGGCGCAGCGACTGGCCAACCAATGCGAGTCGCTGGTGCTGCTGTCGGCAACGCCCCACAACGGCAAACCCGAAAGTTTTTGCCAACCTGATCCGGCTGATCGAACCCACGGCCATTCCGCGTTCAGGTACGTATGGAAAGCCCGATGTGGAACCCTACTATGTCCGGCGGTTCAAGCACCATATTCAGGATGCCGGGGTGCGGGCCAATTTTCAGGAACGCGAAGTGGTGCGGCTGGGTACGCAGCTTTACCCCGAAGAAGTGGCCTTCCTGGAAAAACAGCAGCAACTCAAAATTCAGGCATTACAGGACGACGCACGATCAGACCGCCGGACCGCTGACAAGCTCTTTGCCATCGGGCTGTTCAAAGCGTATCTGTCGTCGCCGAGCGCGGCCAAAGAAACCATCACCAACCGCCTGGCTAAACTCAGAGCCGCCACCAAACCTAAACCCGATGCCATAGCGGATATGGCCGATTTGCTGATCGACTTAAACAAACTATTTGATAACCAGCGCGATGCTCGTTCCGACCGGCTGGTGACGCTGCTGGAAAGCCTGAACTGGCGCGGTAAACAGGCCGACGAACGGCTCGTGATTTTTGCCGAACGCATCGATACACTGACGTACCTGCAAGGGCGGCTTACCCATCATTTTGGCATCGACGATAGCCGGGTAACGCTCTTTAGCGGTAGTTTGTCGGATACGGATCAGCAAGCCGTGGTCGAAAATTTTGGCAAGAAAGATTCCCCCATTCGGCTGTTGCTGGCCTCCGATGCCGGTTCGCAGGGAGTGAACCTGCATTATTTCTGCCACCAGATGATCAACTACGATATTCCGTGGTCGCTCATCACGCTCGAACAGCGCAACGGCCGTATTGACCGGTACGGCCAGACCAAACCGCCGTTTATATACTACCTGGTGGCCGAAGTGGCGGGTCAGCAAGCAGGTGATGCCACGGAACAAAAAAGTAGTCTGCGCACTGACCTGACCATTATCGACATCCTGACCCGCAAGGAAGAGGAAGTGCACCGGACACTGGGCGATGTGGGGTCGGTGATGAAGCTGTATGATGCCAAACAGGAAGAAAAAATCATTGAGAACGCGCTCCTCAACAAAGACACCGCCGTTTTTGACCATATAGAAGCCGCCGTTGAAGAGGCCGAACTGGATTACAGCAGTTTGTTTGACGACGAGGACGACAGCACTCCCGCCCTCAATGCGGCATCCACTACGGAGCCTGCCGTATTGCAATCCACCACGTTTTACCCGTCTGATGGGGCGTTCTACCGCGAACTGACCGACCAATTGGTGAGTGTAGGGCAACTGAATAATAATGAAGCAACCTGAGTAGACAGCACGTACCTGGAATTGACTAATACCCCCGACCTGAACCGCCTGCTCTACGATTTGCCGCCCCAGGCAAAACCTGGCGTTACGGATTGTTACCGGCTCACAACCAACCGTCAACTGGTGCAGGAAAGCATTGCCGAATCGCGCAATCGCCGGGGTGAGTGGGCCAGATTCCAACCCATGTTCGATCAGCACCCGGTGATACGCTACCTGCTCAATAAGCTGGCCGTCAGTGTCGATAAGGCCCAGGCGATGGTGGCCCGGTTGCGGCTGCTGCCCGCCCAATCGGCTTCGTATGTGCTTCATGGGCAGGTGTCTAACCAGTTGGGGCAACCCGTTCTGTCAGAGTTCTTTGTGGTAACGCTGAGCTACGTCGATGGCGCACTGCGCGAACGGCCCGAACCGCTGTCCTCGTTTATGAGCCGGTATGGGCTGGCCGAGAGGCTCTACACCGAATTGATGCCCGACGGCAACTGGCGCACCTGCAAAGCCTGCTGCCCGATGCTATTGACTTTGGGCAGGCACTGTATATGCAACAACAGCAACAGCGGGAAGCCCTACGGCGCGAGGGACAGTTGACCCGCTACCAGCAACACCTCGACCGCTGGCGGGCCGACGCAACCCGGCAACTCCAGGTTGACTTTGGCGACGAAACAACCTCAGGATTCCGGAAAGTACAACGCGACAAGAGCGAGCGGGAGATCACCACCATTCTCGATCAGTCGGGGCAGTATTACCGCGATTTGAGTTCACTCAAAAATGATTCGTATCTGAGAATTTTAGCCGTTTTTTACAATCCTGACCCCGCCTGACCATGCAATTTGAAGCCCTTATTGTAGCCCTTCAACACGTAAACACCCGGCTCAGTTTACAGGCCGCCCGGCAAGCCGATCAGCTACTTACGTTCCGTAACTGGCTGTTTGGCCTCTACATTGTTGAGTTTGAACAGAACGGCCACGACCGGGCTGCTTATGGGCAGCAACTACTCAAGCGGTTATCAGCTGAGTTAAAACAGCGCGGGCTTAAAGGCACATCCGACCGGATGCTTCGTCAATACCGACAGTTTTATCTGACGTACCCACAGATTTGGCAGTCACTGACTGCCAAATTGCAACTAGCTGATAAAGAACTATTTATGAGCTTACCTGAGCCAGCCCTCAGTACCCGTCAGCCCGAATGTGTATTTCGGCCAGTTTACTCCGAAATACTCATAATTGCGTTGACTCAGCAGCAGGACGTGCGCGCGTTGGCGTTCTCGATGATCGGCACTGGTTTTATAGAATTGAGTGAGTTGCTCACTCTGTTGAGTCGTTAACTGAACGTAGCGCATACTTTTGGGGTTAAAACTACCACATTACTTTAGATCATCTACTTAAAGAAGCAGACCCGGTCTCAATTGATGACTTGTTCAGGTACTGCTAGTTCGTCTTCTGTTTCAGTGGTCAGTATTGATTAGTTCGCAGGTCAAAGTACAATAAGGCTAGTCAAATCAAAATTAGTATTAGCTCTTCCTGACAAAGACATATGTTGGCTCCTGTAATCCATTTCTCACCCGAAGTTTCGTCAAATTATCCTCTACCCATACCAATTGATCCTCAACAGTACTGGAAAAGGGAAAGATGGGATACGGATTAGTATCATTGTACCAATAACCAACGCCCTGATCGAGCCGGATGATGAGTTGTCCGCCGTTGCTAAAAGTCAGTTTTAGGTTGCGGGCATGACTCATTTCCTTTGCATAGTCATAAACCATCACATCGCAATGCTGATCCAGATCCCACAACATGGCCTCAGTAAATAATCTTCGATCGTCAGCTTCCTGCGGATGCCAGTTGCTGTGAACCCAACGGGCATTTTGCGGTTGCTTCTCTGGTTGTGTTTTCAGCATGTGCAGATTTATTGAGCAATCGCCGGACGCAGCAAACGGCATGGATTTGAGCAACTGCGAGAACAGAATGACCGTTAGCGGCGTGGCCAGATACCGATCTGAGTAGGCAATTGACAAGACTGTCTGTGAGCTAAAATTAGACACAATTCCAGGGGCCTCCTGTTGTATTAATGCCCAGAACTTAGTTCCAAAATCGGCAAGTGTGCCGTTCAAACCGGTGGAAATCACGACCTCCGCTACGTCAGCACTTGGGACGGGCAGTAGTATGTGTTTATCCATCATGGTGCCGGTCAGGGTTTGGGTAAAGGCAGACGATCGGACCAATAGTTCACTTTCTGTATTGCCCCAACCTTCACTGAATTCGAGGGCCTCGGCTTTTGTGGTGGCGAAAGCCATTTTCGGAATGTCTGCGTTGGTAATAAAACTTACCAGCGAACCGGTTTTCAGCGTAACTGGCCTGTTCCAGGTATGAAGCTGAACCTGTTTGTCAATGGCCAGCAGGCTATACAAATCGCGCTTACTATCGGGATCCAGTAGGTTTAGTTTATTGGCATCCATCCAAATCTCGACTCTGGCAAATTTTTTCAGGTACTCACTAACCCGTTTGCGAATAGCCGAGTCACCAATGTCCCACTTTGCTGCGTCGCCATCCACGAGTAGCTGTAGTATGTCGCCCGGTTGAGTGCGGTAATACGTCAATGCCTGACGCAAATCATAGATGCAGTGCTGCGAGGCGGTTCCCAGTAAGCGATCCTCTGGTTGAAGTCCCAACTGGTTGAGGAAGTCATCCGTCAGGAAATTCAGGGCTTTGTGCCGGTCGAGCTTACTGGCTACCTTCTGTGTGTCGTGTTGCAACAGACAGCTTTCACAGGCATTTTGGCACCGGGCGGGACATTCCAGCAGTGTTCGGGCCTTTGTGAACATCTCCTGCAAAAAATGAGGAGCCTGGGAGGTAAATCCCGAACCACCGCCGTTGGTATCATAAAAGCAAATGGCGTAGACGGGCTGCGTATCGAGTTGCTGATTTTTGACCTGCTTCACCTGTACACCAATTTCTTCCACGTTGATACCCAGCGATTGGGCCAGGCCATGCCGCAATGCAACCCCCAGCGACCAGCAGATTCCCTGATTCTGAGGAATGTCGGTTCGCAGAAACTGATTGTTGGTGTCTTTGAGGTACAATTCAAACACATCGGTATGATGCACATGACCCAAATGAAGGTTGTGCCGGACACTACTGGCTGCGGGAGCACAGGTTAACGCATCTTCATTGCGACCTCCTGCTTTTTTCCCCCTCAACTTCTTGTGGGCGTTGAAACCGGTCGGTAGTCCGGTTGATAGTCCGTTCTTTTCACGCATCGAGTCTGCGTAGCCACATTCCAGACAAACGGCAAATCCCTGGCCCCACTCTCCTGAGTTTCGGTAGAAAATTTCGCCCCGCTGATCGCTCTTATACGAACCCAACGCCGCATTTGGAAACGGTTGTACCGCTGTTTTGGTGTTGATCCAGGGAATCTGAACTGGTAAATACTTTTGTTGCGACACATTGTTGGTCACCTTCTCGTAAAAACCAGTAGCAAAACCCGTTGGCTCAATAAACTCCAGCCTATTATCCGAAGCAATAGGTTTATCGCAACTCGTGCAGCGATTGTTAAATCCGGTTTTGCCCACACCTGATGCGCCGCAATGATGACAACGCCAGGCTGTTTGCAGTAACTGCTCTTCCCGAACTCCATCATTGGGGTTATGCCAATTCAGGGTAATTCCCTTTGAGGTATACACTTTACCGTCCAGCACAATCTCCGCCCCCGGCGCATACTCGTTCAGGGCAACGGCAATGTCGCGCGAGGGTTTGTCTTTGGTACGTGACCGGTTGTCTTCCCGCTGCTTTTTTTCTCCATCCGCTCCCCGGTTTTGTCTGGCACTGAAACTGTCGATGGTAAAGGGATTAAACGTGGCAATGTTGGTCGGAAAGCCGTACCCCGGCAGGTAGCCGCCCGTAATCAGTTCCGACAACAAGTATTCTTCTTTATGCCGACTGATATCAAAGGTAATACGTTTGCCATAAGGTGTTTTGTCTTCACCTGTTGCGGACTGTAATTCGGCTTCCAATTCCTGTAGCTCACGGGTCCAGTTCTGGTCTATCTTATCCAGACAGGCTACAGACTCCTGATAAAGCGTTCTGATATCTTTAGTAGCCAGTATGCTATCGTGGCGTATGCTGTTCAGTGCTGCTTGTATCACGGCATCTACACCGTTGATAGTCAGTTCAGTAAGCCAGGCTTTCATTTGGTGACAGACCGATGGCTTCTCGTTGGTGCTGTTGAAAAACCAGTCCGACTTCAGGGTGATCGCATTACCGGCCACGCTGAGTTTATGGTTGATGAAGTAGCCAAACAGCCAGGCGTTCAGGTGTCGCTGCACAATGCGTTCGCTTGTGAGAGTGATGTTGGGCTGTTTCATGGTGGCGGTGAATGGCCACAGCGGATTGCGAAACACCTGCTGATCGAGCGGGTTGTTTTTGCATAAAGTGATCGAGAGTGACCGCGATTCGCTCCGGCGGCCAGCCCGCCCCGCCCGTTGCAGGTAGTTGGCCGGGTGGGGCGGCACGTTGTTGTTACAAACGATGGTAAGGCCTCCGATATCAACTCCCATTTCCATGGTTGTCGAGCAACTCAGTACGTTGATTTTTCCGGCTTTAAACCAGCCCTCATATTTCTGAAGTTTATCTGCCGATTGTTGCGCTGAGTGCTCGGCGGTCCGGTAAAAATAGCCACCCTCGGCAATACGATCACTCAAATTGGTCCACACTCCTTTATGACGCATCTCCTTCACGGTAGCATCGCTCAACAGCCACTGCCGCACTTCGTCCAGAATGAGTTGATAAGACTGTGCCTGAATATCCGGTTTTTCGGGCATCTGTATAGGCGTACATTGGTGCGAGCCTGGTTGAGCGTCAATAGGCAGGTAGGGCGTAAAACCCCTTAGCGTGGTGTCGAGTACCCGCATCGTGACGGGGCACTGCCAGGCTTTGGAGATGATACCAAACTGCATTTTATTCAGCCGCAACTGAAACCGGCCATTACTATCGCCTTCCAGAATTTGTGCCTTCACCAACGCATTCCAGGCTTGCTCCATGAGCGAATTCAGTGCGCCGATCTCCTTTCTTGTAATAACAGAAACGGTCAGATCGATCTGTAAAGCGTGAGCCAGTAGCCGAACCAGACGGTGCTGCCGTGTTTTTCGGCTTTCTTGGTAAGCTACCCACTGACGGTTAAGCCCCTGGTTACCATCGGGGTTATTGGGAGCCAACAAATACTTGGGGGTGAACTTACTGCCAAGCCAGTTCAGCCAGTCAAGGTCGATGCTAATAAAACCTCCGTCACGAACGTGATGGTCGAGGCAGATTTTCAGGAAATTGCGCCAGTCGGCCAGGCTAAACTGCCGGTCGGCCCACGTTGCAGGTACGTCGTTGATGGTGTTCAGCCCTTGATACCCTACGGCTGTCAGGCCCAGGGTTTCGAGCGAGTTACCCCGGTGCGGCCGTCGGCCAACATCACGCACCAACAGGACCTGCACCAGCGTTTTAACCTCCTTGAATACGCCCGGAACCTGCTCATGGTTGTAGTTAAATATGTGCTGAATATCAGGGTCCTGACTTAGCTTTTCGACTAGGTCGGCCCAGCCAATGGTGTTTTGCTCCAACTGAGCCAATTTTTCGTGCCCATCCTGAATCAGTTGCGCTATGGCAGGCACAGGGTCGGGAATCACCTGGAGGGCCTGAATTTGAGCGGTAATTTTTTCAATCTCGGTAGCCTTGCTGTTCTTCTGAATCGTGCTGTAAACCAGTCCTCTGGCTTTCACCCGTTCGGCATCCTGCTGCATCTTCACTGCAATACGAGCCGTTCCCTGTCGGCTGTCTGTAAAGGTCAGCAGGGTGCGGCCACGCATGGGTTTACTCATCGGGTCCGACCCATCAGGAATATGTTCGAGCAGGGTTGGCACAATGGCACTGGTATAGAAAGGCATACCCAGGTACGCCGGTCGGAACGCATCCTTCCGACCTTTTCCCTTCTCGCAGGCGGCGCAGAACCCATCCTGCTCATTCCAGTAAACAGCAATGGTTTTTTCGGCTTTTGGATTGTCGATAACGCCTGCTGAGTCAAGCCTGGAGAGCGTGTAGGCAGAGTGGTACTGCTGGCTCAGGAGGGTAAACGATGATTTCTGCTGGTCGTCCCCGTCATTGCCCTCACCGGCTTCATTCCCGGCATCTTCGTCGGTTTCCAGGTCAAACTGAAAATCGTCGGTTTCATGTTGCCCGGCCTGAACAAGGAGCCTGTCGCTGTTTTGTGTTTCTACTCTGGCCCGCAGGTGACCCGCGTTGCACTCATTACAAAACACAAGTTCAAAGACTGGTGCCCCGCAATCGCAGGTAAGCCGCTGCTGTGTGTATACGTACCCAAACCCCCAGTCCGAATCGATGAGGGGAGTGCCCTGCTTCCGTTGACAGTTTTTATCGGCGCAGGCCCAAAATCCGTGCAGGACTTTATGGAAAAAGTGGCCCCGCAACGGCAGAAAGTGAATATCGTTCTCTTTCAGATCTCCCTGCGAAGCCATATCAAGCCAGCCGAGGGCTTCCTGCTGCCGGGCTTCCGGGCTGGTCATGTGCGGAAAAAGCTGATTGGCCAGGTCGGTCAATTGCCTGGGCTGTTGACGTCCATCATCGCGTTTCTGGATCAGAAAATTACGTACCCGCCGGGCCATAGCGTTGCCATAGACGGCCGCTTTCCGGTCGGTTTCGGGCCGGGCATTCAACTCGTCCAGACTGAACTGGTTTGGCGCGGCGAGGGGAGGCAGTGCAGGTACGTTGCGCAGGCCGTCGATCACCTCGATGCTGTCTTCGGAAATGCCCGCCAGCGTGGCCAGGTATTTTCGGAGGCTCTTCTGGGCCTGACCGTCAGAGCCAATCGTGGCCGAGGTAGCAATAAACCGAACGTCTTTGGCCGCCACCCCAAAACCGTTCAATGCCCGCCGAATGAGTAGTGATAGCTCGGCGGCTTGCGAACCGATATACGTGTGGGCTTCATCCAGAACGATGTACTTGAGTGTCCCTTGCGATTTTTCCAGAATGGGCCGGTCCTGCTTACGAATCAGCATATATTCCAGCATCGTAGGGTTGGTAATCAGGATGGGTGGAGGCGATTGCCAGAGCGACTCCCGGTCGTGGACCTCGCTTTTGGGCCTTCCGTTTATCGTGACCGCGTTGAGACGTTGGTCGGTGTTGCCGTTGTATAAACAAAACCGCAACTTATGTTGGTAGGGCGAGGTCCAGGCCAGCAACCGCTCCCGCTGACTGTTGATAAGCGCGTTGAGTGGGTAAATGAATAGGGCCTGAACCCCAACCAATTGCCCCGGTGCTGATGGCTGCTCCAACTGCCCCACCAGATCATTCAGAATGGGCACCATAAAGCATTCTGTTTTTCCCGACCCCGTACCACTGGTAACTACGATGGATTTTTTCTCCGGCAGGGCCAGCGTTGCCCATGCCCGTAGCTGATGGGTATACGGTTTGTAGTAGGACTTTAATGCCTGTTCCGACAGGTTCAGCACCTTGTCGTCGAAGTTGACCTTGCGGCCGCTACTGTCTAGTGCCTGCACCAGCGTTGGTCGCAGCGTACCGTTGTCGGCCAGTTCCTGAAAGGTAGCATCACCGGCAGTCCAGGGGAAAACGGCCTCAAAAACCGGGTCGCCAATGATGCGGTTGCCCGTGTCGAGTTCATTGGCGAGCTGATGGCGAACATGATTTCGCAACGGGTCAGACTTAATAGCTAACGTACCCAGCGTGGCCTCGACCGACCGGTTGCGGATATCGTTGAAAAGGGGTTGGAAGTAGTTTTGATGGCTCATACGGTAGGTTGGTTGGCCAGCGTCAGCCAGCAGAATGATTGAACGAGGTTGAAAATATGATCGACATACTCGGGGTCGAAGTCGATCAACTGCATCATTTTATGCCTGTCCCAGTCACAGATAGGCAGTGCATCGGGGCAAACCGAGTGATAGGCCAGCAAAACGGGCAGGTAGGCCACCGGTCGGATATAACCGAAATTGGGTGGAATCGCGGGCAGCAAATCCTGAATTGGCGCGGGCAGTTGCTTAAAGGCGTTGAGCAGTTCGGGAGATAGATTGACCGGAAATTTCTCTTTGGTCTGATGCAACAGCCCTGGTTGCCCGCCACCGCCGAGGATTGGCCCGCTCAAGCCGTACTTAACAAATAGTGCGTTTCTGCTGGCCGTAAACTCCTGACTTGCTGGTTGGCCGAGCAGGGTTATCCGAATAATCTGGCCGAGGCTGGTGAGCGAAAAGCTACTCTCCAGTTCCGCTACTTTAGCTTCCAGTATCGGGCTGGCTACGGCATTGGGCATAGTGCCTTTCAAATGAGCCTGGTACGTTTGAAACCCATTCAGCCAAACAGTTACAGGTATGCCGGGCCAGTTTACCGAAAATGCCTGGCTCACTTTGTTAATCAGGATTGAATCGGAGCGAAGAAAAAACGCCACCATTCCCCTGTTCGAGCAGACCATTGCCTTCCAAACATCGAGGGCGTTCAGGGGCAGGTGTTTGGTGGCCTCGTGCAGATGTTGAAGCGGTTTCCAGTTCACATTGCCAAAGTCAGCGGCCATGCGGTCGAACAAATCGGTCAGCACGGTCAGCCGGTTGCTAAACGAATGGTTGGTGGCCTGATGCAACTCCTCCACCGTTTCGAGGGTGTCTGTCGCTGTTGCCGAATCATCTCGAATTGCTACCGCCGGGCGCAGACTAACAGCCGAATCGGTGGCCGAAAAGAAAAACCATTTGCTGCCCTCCGCACAGGAAGCCGGAAATCGCCAGCCTTCTTCACCAACTTCCAGGTCGATAAGCCTGTCGGTAGTAAACCGTTCGGCCAGCGGAAACGCCCGAATTCGTGTGGCGGCATTCACCGGCACGTTGCTTTCCATAGCAACAAGGCGGGCATCATGGTCATAGCGGGCCTGATGAATATACTGCGACACACTTACGCTGATGCCCCGGTTGTGCTGAATCCGGACAGCAGCGTCGACGGTGCGGGTAAAAGACAACAGCCGCTCGATGGCATTCAGGTACTTCATCAGCGACACCTCTACAGTACCAAACGGTGGTATTGAAACAGGTTTATCAATACGATGAGCCGACGACTCGCGGTTGTGTTTGTCGCTGAGGGTGAGCGTGATCTGATGGATTTGGGTCGTGGCCGACACATTGGTCAGCACCAGACTGGCACCCTGCAACATTTGTAAGTCAATTGCCTGACCATTGGCCATGACCAAACCGGTTCGGTCACGGAACGTACCTGAAGCCGTTGGGTACGGAACATGCAGGGTTATGTCTTTGGCCCCGGCAGCAGATAACAACATGGTTAGTTTCGAACTCTGATTTTCCCCACTTATAGCAATCCGATACGCAGTGTCGGCCTTTGTGATGGTCAAGTCCTGACCCGGCTCGTCATTACGAATACTCAGCCCGAAAGCCGCCGCACCTTCCAGCACCACAGACCGACCGACAGCGTTGAACTGAACCTTGAAATCGGCCGGGAGTACAGCTATTTCTTTACTGAATAACACGTCGCCTTCGGGGCCAACGCTTCTGATTTTGAACCGGCCCAACAACCCGCTTGTCTCAGCCACATCCTGCCAGTTGCTGTGTTGAGAACTTTTGTACTGAATGGTATCTCTGGATGCCAGCATGAAACCGCCTGACTTGTGCACTCGGCGGATTCGCGGAAACCCCAGGAAGATGTTGGCGTTTAACTTCTGAAAAAAAGGCAGGCAATGACCGTTCGTTTGTGGATGGAGAGCCACGTAAAAATTGTCGTCCGTCGGTTCTGAAAGCCGTACCCGAAACAACTGACCGTCGCGCTCGTCGCGGAATACACAAGTGGCCGAAAGCGCGTAAACCGTTTGGCTTTCTGAAAAAACCCCTTCCTTTTTAACGGTCCCTTCGTCAGCATCGATGACAAACGTTGCAGGGCACACGACAAATGCCCGGCTCGCCGACAACCGGGTACTGCCCACGCCTTTCAGCATAGCAGCACCCTCTTCCTGAACGGCAAATACCCAGGGCATGGCCGGATCGAGGCCATCGGAATAAGGAAGATCGATAGTTGCCTGCTTGTCTGACCGACCATCAGCAATAAGCAAACGCCACGGTTTTGCGTAGATCAGCCCGGGCAGCGTTACGTCGCTTAACCCGCTCACCGATACATCGCCGTTACCGTTTTTGAAGACATAGCCTAGCACTGTTTCTGTCGTGTCGGCAGTGACTTTGAACTGCAACTTTGTAGAAAAACCGGCCAGAGTAGCTTCATCAACCTGAAGGTGGGCCGGTTTGTAGAGTCCGTTGGGAACACGAAGGGCTGTCTTTATCATCCAGATATCCTGCACCTGAATCAGGCTGTAGGTTACCCCGATTTTAGAAACCTCCTGCCGGTTTGCCCTAGCCACGTCGACTAGCAGGGAATCAAGGAAAGCACTCGCTCCGGCGTGATCGTCGATGCGGAGGGGCAACGATTCCCGCCAGTCAGGTACGTTCTCGTTCAGGTACGTTAGCGGCTGCTCCCGACTGCCCAGTTGGCAGGTTGTTTTGAGATGAAGCAAGGCTTTGATGACCTTGTAGATCAACTCATAAAACGGATCAACGTTCAGCGCGTTAGGTAATTGATTCGCGCGGGCCAGGTCTCTTATATAATCAGACGCATCGGCACGCTGGGTGCTGTACGTTTCCAGAAATGAAAACGATTTAGTGACCAATGCCTTGATATAACTCTCGTTGGTCAGCACGCCAACGGGAATTCCTGACTCGAAAAACAACGTACCCAACAGCGAGTTGTTGCCCTTCTCGTGTTGAAATAACTGCCGTTGCCAGTACCGGCAACCACTATTCATGAGTTGGTTCCGCTTGCTGTGGTTGCCCCACTCAGGCCGCTGAATTTCCTCAAAGATGGGATTCCATTCCCAATGTCCGCCGTCATAGTTACGCCGCCACCATTCGGCTGCGAACAGGATAAAACAAGCCGATGTGGTATCGGTTAAGGGTGCCCGTACCAGTAGCGTCCGAAGCTGTTCATACTCGGCCCGGCTGGTTTTGTAGGTATACAGAGGCTTACCAGTGGGCCTTGTGAGTTGCCTGGATGTCAGAAACTGGTTTAGAAATTCGGTGCTGGGTAATGGTAGAAGCATGAAGGGCGAGGGGTTTGGGTATACTGGGTAGGTTGCAAGCACTGTGCCAGGCCCTAAAACAGTCGTTATGAGCCATAATATCGTCAAAAATGTATCAGTTATTGATTTTCATGTCAATAGTTGATACATTTTTGATACACAATTTTCGTGTAGAAATTTCGGGCCTCACACCCACACACGTCAGCAGATTCGCCCCGTAAAGCCTCTACGTTTCGTCTACGGCCAATCCTAATTGGCTTGCCCCTTCGATGATTATTTTGTATTCCGGTGACGTTTCGGTTAAAGGCTTGGCGGTGGTTGATTTTCCCTTGATTCGGATCTCGATTTCAACGCCGTTTTGCGCCAACGGCATAATAAATGTCGTAAAAACCTGACTGTACTGCGCAATATCGACCTTACCATGAACGGTGACTGTCTGAACCGGCCGGGGACCCGAAACCTGACCGGGTGTGGCAGGCGAGGAAACAAGGCCGGGTTGCCCGCCTTCTTCCGCCCCGGTTGCACCCGGAAGGCCGGGATTTTCGCCACCGCCGTTGGGCGCATTAGGAGCCGGTTTGGGCTGGTAAAGACCCTTGTCCAGGAGCCAGTAGGTAGGATCCTGGACATCGAAAAACGGCACCTCTTCCTGGTAAAAAATACGTCTGAAATCAGTGCCGTCGCCCGCACCAATGGCATATTCGCCGGTGGTGCAGTAGCGCATCAGACTGTCTTGCAGGGCTTGCGGGCCAACAATCATGTCTTTATCGTCGTAGCGCAGAAAAGCTTCGTAAATAGCTTTGGCTTGCACCGGTTGCGTGGCCGTTGGCAACAACTGTGCTTTCGATAAGGTGTTGAAGCTGACTCGTTCCAGCAGACAAATATCGTGGCTGCCTTCTTTCAGTAACGGCACCAACACCGCGTTTACCTGGGCATCGAACGTGTCGCGGAATTGTGTGGCCTCTACTTTGGTGATGCCGTTTTTGGCCGAATATTTCACCAGCACCGAATAGGCGGCAGCCAACGATTTTTCGATCTGCTGACCGGCTTCTTCGATTCGCTTTTTCAGATCAATTCGTTGGTCGGCATCCAGTTGACTGCCAAAATCGGAACTGACGCGCTGACTGGCCAAATAGGCCGTTACGCACTCGGTTAACTTACCGATGCCCGCCATAGAAGGCAACAGGAACAGCAGCGTGTTTCGGTAGAGCCGTTCGTTGTTGCCGCGCTTGGTGGCCAGCCGCTCGATGCGTTCGAGTGCCTTTTTCGATACGCCCTCAGCGTCGTTGGTGGCGGGCTTGTCGGGACCCAGCACGATCAGGGTGGGCTTTTGCTGCTCGGGTATGTCGTCGGCGGGGTCGATCAGGGTGGTGAAGGTCTGGATGGTGTTTTTTCGGTCGTTGAGCCGCCGTATTATCTCCTGATGAATGATCGGCGTGGTGATCTCGTGCCGGGCGTGGTTGACCAGGATGTTCAGGTTGGGCTTGGTGAAAAACCAGTACCGGCGCGGGTTGTTGCTGTAATAAAGGTAATAAGCATTGGCCTCCAGCGCGTCGAGCACCGCGTTGACATCGTTATGGTTGAATGAGGCTGGCTTCATCACGGCCAGTTTCAGTTCGTCAACACCAATGCCCTGCCTGGGGCCGGTAGACCCAAAGCTGTTGAGCAAAATAGTGGTGGCAATGCCCTGCGTGAGGGCGTATCGGCCAACGTCGGGCCGTTCGCTGTCGAGGCGGCCGGCATTGGAGGTAGCACCCACCACGTCGGCGGGCAAAACAGCGTCGTAGCCGTTGCCATACAGCTTCTTCATCTGGCCCGTCAGCGCATCGAGGTTGGCGAAATTGACATCTGACGGGTGAATAAGCCAATGCGTACCGCCCGACAATGACCCTTTTCGCTGCCACAAATCCGACACAATCGACCCCAGCAGGCGCAGCACACCCCGGGTACGTTGGAAATCGCCGTGACTCGCCCACCGCTTGTGGAACACGTCCATGAGCGTGGGATGAAACGGATACGCCTGCCGCAGCAACGCCCGGTAACTGGTCTGATTGGCCTGGCTGGGAAGTTCGCCCGCCATTTTCTTATACTGGTCCATGTAGGCCGAAATGACGGCCTCGCGCTCTTCCTCGTCGCCCAGGCTTTCAAACAACCGCCGCCGAACCACTTCGTAAATCTCATCGTCGGCCACCGGTTTGGTGTCGGCTCCAACGCGGGCCATGCGGGCTTGCAGGTTCCCCAGAATCTGGGCGGCATTGGGCGAAGAAGCTACCTCGGCCACACTGGCGGGCAGGGTTGCCACCAGCACACAACGGTCCGACTTGGCAACGGCTTCGGTTAATTCCTGCAAAAAACTGGTTGTCTGGTCAGCCAAAGTGAGCGTACCCACGGGGATACCCGACGCCGAAATGCAGTAATCGGCCAGTTCATCGACCAACAGCAGCGCAGGTTGCGACAGGGCCAACACCTGCCCGAACAGCCCTTTGGGGGCTACCCGGTTTTCGTCGTTTACCCGAATAAGCTCGTAGCCCGCACGGCCACCCAACTGGTAAGCCAGTTCGCCCCAAAGCGTGTGTAGCGTAATGTCGGCCTCTACCTTGCGGCCCTGCGAGGGGTCGTTGGTCGTGTTGGTGAAGACGGCGATGTTGGCCGACTCGAACGTGGGTGCGTTGAGTTTGGCCAGCAGCGACTGAGTGGCCTGATAATCAGCGGCTTTCTTCCCCATCCTGGCCAAATGATACAGGCTGATGAGGGTGTGAGTTTTGCCACCACCAAAGCCGGTTTGCAACGAAATAACCCGGTTGTCGGCCGATTGCCCGCCGTTGAGACCGTTGATTACCCGACCGGCTACCGTGCGTAAACCCGCCGTTGGGTACGTCTTCTCGAAGAAAAGCAGCGCATTCCGATATACCTCAGGACCCAGATCCTGGGCCACGTCGGCCAGGTTAGCGGCGAAAACCGATTCGTCGAGGTGGCCTTGCCTGATGTCCCGGTGCGGTTCTACCACGCCAAACCACGGGCCGGGGGTGGGTGTGGCGCGGAGGGTTGGGGTGACGGGAGCAGTTGGCGTTGCTTCGGTTACGGGTATTGCTGACGTAGCTTCGCGCTCTAAGCCCTTCGACAGGCTCAGGGTGACAGGCACGGACGCAGATGTCACCCTGAGCCTGTCGAAGGGCACAGAGCGCGAAGCAACATCTGCTTCAGGTACGTTGACAGGAGGCTCAGGTACGTTGGCAGGTACGTTGGGGACTGGCGTTGTGCCGGATTGAAGGCGTTTCAGGCTCTCTTTCAACTCACTCATACCGGTTTTGTCGGCAACGCGGGTCATGTTGAAAAAAGCGTTCGTCACCTCGTCGGGTGTCAATTCCGCGTTGAAGTGCATCAGTTTATTGCGCACCTCCGTGATATCGTCCAGCCAGGTGGCCAGGCTGTTTACGTCTTTGCCGAAATCCGGTTTCAGCAGGTCTTTGAACGACAGCGCAAAGCTTTTTATGTTGCCGAAGTCGATGAGGTGTTCGGGCAGTGTGCCTTTTTTCAGGCCCATGTCCCAGGCTTCGCGCTGCTTTGTGCCGAGTTTCATGGCGTATTCGGCGGGCCATTTGTCGCCTTCGTTTTTCGATAGCAGCGAGACGGCGTAAAGCCGGAAGGCGTCGATGAAGTGGCCGAGGGCTTTGAAGAGTGATTCGTTGTGTGAGGTCATGAGTAAATAGTTGTTTTTCAGATTATTGTGTTCGTAGGCAGATACGTTGTTGGGTTGTAGTTGCTTTCGCGTGTACTGCTTCGCGCTACGTGCCCTTCGACAGGCTCAGGGTGACAGCCTAACACAAGTTTATTGGTCAACGAACTTGTCTTTCCTGTCACCCTGAGCCTGTCGAAGGGCACGTAGCGCGAAGCATTAATTACGTCAAAACCCCAAACCCAACTGATTGGCGTTGGTTGGGGTGGGTTGCTGACCGGCGGCGCGGGCTTCGCGGATGAGGCTGTCGCGGCCCGAAAGCAGGCCCTCGGCGGCGCGGTGATCGTCGGTGCCGCGCGGGAGCAACTCAAAAAGCGAGGCCAGCACTCGCCAGAACGGAGCTTCGGGCGTGGGGGCGGTTTGCTCGATGTAGTGCACCAACGACCGACGGTCGGGACCGGCCCAGCGGAACATGGCCTGATGCAGTTTGTCGATCATGGGGTCGGTTTCGCTTTGGCCCAGCGTGCGGCTGTTTCCCAGCGCACGGTCGGTGCCGGTGGCCAGGGTTTGGCGATTACCGTTTTGCAGCAGCAGCCGGTGGCCTTCAATATCGGCCACGTTTACGCTCAGGCCCACCTGCACCAGGCGGCGCACGTCGTCGTGGTCGGCTTCGGCAAAGCCGTTGAGTTGCAGCCAGCCCAGGTAAAACCGGGTGTAGTCGTCGGTGTCGATATCGCCCACGATGGCGTTGAAGGCCGACTCGCGGGCCAGTTCGAGGAGTTCGGCCACGGTGACTTCATCGCCGTTGGGTTTCTCCACGAGGCGGTACTGGCCAAACACCGATACCGTTTGGCCAAAGCAGGCCGTGAGCAGATCGGCCCCCCGGAAACCCA
>JAYUKZ010000381.1:0-27581 GCA_043763995.1 Fibrella sp. | reverse complement strand
CCCAACATGGACGGTTTCCCCAACGGTCGTCGGCTGGAGGATGATGTGACTACCATCGAATTGCAGGCAGTAGGGGGCGTGGCACTGGCCGCTATCGGTCTTTTCTACGACGACTACGTACCTGGTACTACGCCCAGCCCGGTTACACCCAACCTGGTCAGAGTGTTGACGTTTGACGCGGGAATCACCAAGAACGACACTACGTTTAAGGCTAATTTCCCCTACCTGCAATCGCCCTGGAGGGGCTTCAACGGACCTAGCTATGAAGGACCATCGGTCGTAACAGCTACGAAGAAACTGGAAATAACCGCGCCGGAAGCCGTGATGGTGGCCGGGCCAAACCCATTTGAGTCGTCGGTGGCGTTGCGCTACAAGATGAGCATCAACGGGAACGTGGTCATCCGAATGATCGACATCAGCGGTAAGCAAATCGATGTGCTCAATCAGGGCTACCAGAGTGCGGGTAGTTATACCGTTCAGTGGAACGGTGGCCATTTGTCGCCCCGCTTGTACATGGCAACGTTGTTGGTTGATGATAAACCATACACCACGGTTAAGTTGCTGAAAAACTAAGGTATATTGGCAGGGCATACGGCGAAATTTCCACGCAGTATGCCCTGTTTTTTTTGCCAATATTACTGCCAATAGATTGATTGACAAGACACTACCATCAATGACACGTGTACATTTTTTACTGCCCCTACGGGTTATTCTACTGCTGATGTTGCTGGCCGGGGGGCAAACGGGCTGTCAGCAAGCCACAAAAAGTACGGCCTCGCAACCGGTCAACAGCTACGATATGCCTTCGCTTTTCGAGCGCACGGGCGAGTTGGCGGGTGCGGCGGAGTGGCCAAAGACGAAGGAAAAAGTAGACGAACTGAAAAAGAGAATCCGGAAAGACCCCGGTCAGGTGAAACCCCGCCTGCAACTGGCGGTGATTTACCTCTCGGAGGCCCGCATCACGGGTGAACACCCCTATTATTACCCCGCCATCCTGACCATTCTGAACGGGGTGCTGGCCATTGACCCCAAAAACTTTGAGGCTACGACCTTCAAGTCATCCGTCAAAATGTCGCAGCATCAGTTTGCCGAAGCGCGGACTATTGCGCAAAATGCGCTGAAAATAAACCCCGACAACGCCTATGTGTATGGGGTGCTGGTAGATGCCAACGTGGAGTTGGGCAATTATGAGGAAGCCGTGGCCATGTCAGACAAAATGCAGATGATGAAACCGTCGCTGGAATCGTACTCACGGGCCTCGTACCTGCGTGAAATTTACGGTGATTATCCCGGTTCCATTGCCGCCATGAAACTGGCCGTGCAGGCGGGACTGCCGGGGTCTGAACCCCAATGCTGGAGTAAAAATACGCTTGGCCACCTGTACGAAACCACCGGCCAACTGGCTCTGGCCGAACAACAATATGCCGGTATTCTGGCCATGCGGCCCAGTTATGCCTTTGCGTTACGGGGGCAGGCTCAGGTGCTGAAAGCCCGCAAAAAGTACCCCGAAGCCCTGGCTATGCTGGAAAAAGCGGCGAAGATTATGCCCGAATTCTCCTTCCACGAAGAGATGGCCCAGATTTATGCCTTACAGGGCGATTCTGCCAAAGCAACCCGCAAATACGCCGAAGTAGTCAAGATGCTGGGCGAGGATGCCCGGTCGGGCCACGTAGTAGACCTGGAATTGTGCAAGTTATACACTCAAACGGGGCAACTGGATTCGGCCAGTGTTTATGGCCTGAAAGAGTACCAGAAACGGCCCAAAAATATTGATGTCAATCATGCGCTGGCCTGGGTTTATTTCAACCAAAAAAACCTTGCCAAAGCCCACGAGCACATGCTGCTAGCCCTGCGCACAGGCAGCAAAGACCCCGAATTGCTGCGGCAGGCGGGAGCCGTTGAGCTGGCTATGGGCAACGCCGGTCAGGGAAACAAACTGATTGCCGCTGCCCGCAAAACCAACCCCACTTTTACGCTTAATTAACGGCTCCGATGTTTTCCCGTCTCTGGCTTGCTTTGTTGCTCCTGGCCAACTACGTGCTAGTGGGGGCAATGGGGTGCCTGAGCCGCCCGGAAGACGGGCAGACGTTTATTCTGGTAAAAACAGACGTACCTGGACAACATTATCAGGAGTGCCGCTACATGCGCATGGATGGCCTCGACGAGTTACTCAACGAGGCTCTGGCGAGCCGGTACCAGAGTGCGCCCACCACACCCAAACACCAACTGATTTCGGTGGTACATGGGGTGGATGCCCACCACCTGCCCGCTCTGATGCAGTGGCTGATTGCGGCCCCGTTTCATCCCGCTAGCCCCGTGCCCGGTGGTGGCTTGCTTTTGGGTTCGCCCGGTATGGTCTGGGCCAATTACCCCCCGCCCAGAGTGGGCTGATTTCTCTCTCTTTTTTTAGCGGGCAACCCCTATGGGCATTGCCTGCGCCGTGCTTTTTTTGGTCAGGCCACCCACCGGTGCAGCCCGCCCTGAGCGCGCATTCCATTCCATGCAGTCTATTCCGGGCCGAGACTCGGAGGGCTGCCCAAGAGAAATCATCCCATGAAACATAGTTTACTTCTGTTTTTTCTTCTTGTCAACTGCCTCATCGTCAATGCCTCCGCGCATTTGGGTAGTGTTTCCGGGAGTGTTTACGACCAGGCCACCAACCAGCCCGTTGTGGGCGCGAGGGTGCAGTTGGCCGACCTCAACAAAACCACCGCCACCAACGAACTGGGTCAGTACCGGTTCCAGGGCTTGGCCGTAGGTACGTATACGGTCACCCTGTCGGCGTTGGGGTACCGGGCGCAGACCATCAGCGTGGTGGTGCGCGACGATGAGACAACGACCGTCAAAACGATGCTGAGCGGCGCAGCCATTGACCTGAGCGAAATACAGGTATCTACCCAACGGGCGCACGATCAGCAACTGATTAGCAGTCTGGATGTTAAACTCCGGCCCATTGTCAACTCGCAGGAGATTTTGCGGCTGGTGCCGGGGCTGTTTATCGGGCAGCACGCGGGCGGCGGTAAGGCCGAACAGATTTTTTTGCGCGGTTTCGACCTCGACCACGGCACCGACATTCGCCTGACGGTAGACGGGATACCGGTCAACATGGTCTCGCACGCCCACGGGCAGGGCTATGCCGATCTGCACTTTGTGATTCCCGAACTGGTGGAAGGGGCCGATTTCAAGAAAGGGCCGTACAACGCCGATAAAGGCAATTTTGCTACCGCCGGTTGGGTCGATTTCCGCACCCGTACCGCCCTCGACTGCTCGTTTGTTAAGCTCGAAACCGGGCAGTACGACACCTACCGCGCCGTGGGCGGGCTGGATTTGCTGGGCCAAAAGGGTCTGGCCCGCAACCAATCGGCCTACCTGGCTTCGGAGTATTCGTACTCAAATTCGTATTTCGATAATCCGCAGCAATTTAAGCGGCTCAACGTGCTGGGTACGTATCACGGGCACCTGGCGGCCAATACCAACCTGACCCTGACCGGGTCAACGTTCTACAGCAAATGGAACGCATCCGGTCAGATTGCCGACCGGGCGGTGGAAGAGGGGCTGATTGGCTGGTTTGGCTCGCTCGATCCCAACGAAGGCGGCGAAACCAGCCGCACAAACCTTAATGCCCGGCTCGTGACGGTTACGCCTCGGCAGCACATCCTCAAGAACCAGTTTTATTACAGTAACTACGGGTTTGAGCTGTATTCTAACTTCACGTTTTTCAGGGATGATACCCTCAACGGCGATCAGATTCGGCAGAAAGAAAACCGCAATCTGTTTGGCTATTCGGGTAGTTACTCGACCGAAACAACCCGTGGCCGTACCCGCTGGACTACCACCGTGGGCCTCCAATACCGGCAGGATTTGACGGACGGAACCGAACTGTCGCACACTAAAAACCGCACTGAGACGCTGGAACGCAAAAGTTTCGGCGACGTAAACGAACTCAACGCGGGTATTTACGCCGACGAACTGGTGCAGGTATCAGATCGGTTTACGGTGAATGCGGGCATCCGGCTCGATTTTTTCAGGAGCCAATATACCGACCGGCTGCTGGCCACGCCCGCCACCAATCGGGCCACGCAGGGCATTATATCGCCTAAATTAAGTCTGTACTACACCGCCAACCCGCGTTTGCAACTGTACCTCAACACCGGTAAGGGGTTTCACTCGAACGATGCGCGGGTGGTGGTTCCGCGCAGCGGGAAAGAAATATTGCCCGCCGCCTACGGCTCTGATTTGGGGGTGCTGGTGAAACCCCTGCCGGGCCTGCTCATCAACGCCGCCGCCTGGTACATATGGGTGGCGCAGGAGTTTGTTTTTGTGGGCGACGAAAACGTGGTGGAACTCAGCGGACAGTCGCGGCGGGCGGGGGTCGATGTGTCGGTTCGGTATCAATTGACCAAATTCCTGTTTGCCGATCTGGACCTGAACGCCGCCAACCCGCGCTCGGTAGGGGTGGAGGCGGGCCAGAATTACCTGCCGCTGGCCCCCCGGTTCACCTCGGTGGGGGGGCTGTCGCTCAAAACCCCGTCGGGGTTCAGTGGGTCGTTGCGCTACCGGTATATGGCCGACCGCCCGGCCAACGAAGACAACACGATTGTGGCGCGGGGGTATTTTGTCAATGACCTGCAAGCCAATTACAGTCGGCAACATATTACGCTGGCACTATCGGTGCAAAACCTGTTCAACGTGCGCTGGAAAGAAACCCAGTTTGCCACCGAAACCCGCCTGCGGGGCGAAGCTGCCCCCATTACCGAAATCTGTTTCACGCCCGGTACTCCCTTTTTCGCCCGCCTGAGCCTGACGTATTTCTTCGGAAAGAAATAATCGCCCAGGGTCGATGTGACATTAATCACCTGGCAATCAATAATTTACCACTGAAAAAAGCCTGATTAATAGGTGGTTCGTCGGACCGGAGTTCCAGTTGGTACAGGTACGTTCCCGGTGGCAGGGAGTTGCCCGTGCTGCCGGTACCGTCCCAGCTAATGTCGGTAAAGGGCGTTGGGCAGGCCGCGCATTGCCCCGTTTGCTGGTGCAGCCGTTGCCCCAGCGCATTCACAACCGTCAGCGTCCAGGAGAGGGTTTCGCCGGGCCGGTTGTGCTCCAGGCTAAACCCTACCTGCTCGCGAAATGGATTTGGGGAGGCCATTGCCGACCGGATAGATAGGGGGGGCTTGTCCAGAACAACGAACGTCAGCACACGCTCGGTTTGGTTGTTGCTGAGGTCAGTTGCCTTCACCCGAACGGTGTAGGTGCCGCCGCTGAGGCCAGTCAGCGCGTACCGAACCTGCCCCTGTCGACCGTCGGGGGTAGTGGGTACGTAGTAGGTGCCGAGCGCAACCGGCTGACGCTGATCGAGTTGCAACGTCAGGGATGCCGACGCGCCGGACTGCGAGAGGTTGATGCCCTCATTATCGTTGAGGTCAATCAGGAGCACAACGGTGGGGCCGATGGCCGTGGGCACGGGTTGGTTGGCCACCGGGTTGGCCAGCAACAGCCCCACAGTGGGCGGCGTGGTGTCGGGTAGGGGGGCCGGGGCGTTGCCGCCAATGAGCAGGTCAACGCCCCCGGCGGCATCCGTCAGTGGGTTGGTTTGGCGGATGGCATAGGTGTAGAGCCGCCCCCGCCGCAGGGTGGTATCGGGGGTATTGGGCAGCGTGAACGTTACCGTAAATTGCCCGTTTTTTACCGCTACCTGACTGGCATACAGTACGTTAGCATAGGTGCTGAAAGTCATTTTGGGGCTGCTTTCGGTGCCCAGCGTGATTTGGCTTGTGGGTTTATCGTAGAGAGTAAGCTGTATGTTTCCCGAAAAGCTGGTGTCGGGCTGCGTGGTGCCGGGCTGTCGCACCAGGCCCGTCAGCGTGTAGGGTTGCAGGGTGCGGAGTGTGTCGGTGGGTTTGGCGGCGAGCAAACGGCCATTGATTTGGGTCAGCACGGCTTGGGCGGCGGGGTAGGCAAGCCGCATGGACGGGTCGCCAAGGAGGGCAAAATTTCGGTTTTGTACGCCCGCCAGGCTGTTGGCTTTGGTGGCCCGCATGATGTCGCCGAGCCGGGGCATTTGCCCGGCCACGGGGCGGAATACGCTGTTGTAAAAAGCCTGATTCACCAGCAAATTCTTATCGGCAAAAACGGGTCTGGTGGTGGTGAGCAGCCCAACGGCCCCCGCCGTGGTGTTGAGCAACGCCACCTCGGCCCCCGAATTGCTGGCCGGGTCGTCGTAGCGGCCAAACTCGCAGGTGGCCGTGACCAACAGCGGCAGCCGGGTGTTTTTCAACGCTAATATGTCGGTCAGGGTCAGGATTTGCTCCTGTGCCCAGCCGCTCACGCTGCCGTGGCCGGTATAGTTTACGATGAGTTGCCCCTGTTCTATTCGGTTGCGGATGAGGGTGTTAACCAACGGCGCATACTCCACCACGGTGGTGCCAACGGTGGCGGTTGTTTGGGTAAAGGTGTCCAGAAATAGGCGTTCCGGTCGGTAGGTGGGGTGCTGCGTTTCAACAGTTTTGGCCAGGTTATCGGCATCACGCTGATGAATATTATCGTCTCCGTCATCGGCCACCAGCAGCAAATTAGTGCGCCAGTTGCCGGTCAGGGTTTTATCCTGGGCGTAGTTGATAAGTTTAGTGACCGCCAACCGGGCCTCGGCCACCGACTTCACCGGCAACCGGCCCACGCCAATGTCAAGCAAGTGATCGCCGGTGGCGGTTTCGGCCCATTCGCCGTCCTGATCTTTCAAAAAACCAAAATAATCGTCGGACGAATAGCTCAGCAGCGGGTGTAGTGATTCGCGGCTTTCGTAGGTCGGCACGGTGTTGGCCTGTTCGGTGGGGGAGAGGAGCGTTTCAATGTTCCGGTAATCGTAGGTGGCATCGCCCATCAGGAGCAGGTAGCGTAGGCCGTCTCTTTTCTGTTGAAACAGGTAGCGGCACAAATCGCGGATGGCCGTTGGGTCGGCTTGCCCGCCGCTAAATTCGTTGTATACCTGCTGGGTGGTGGCCACCAGCACCGTCAGGTTATCGTTGGTGCGCCGAAACTGCGCCAGCCGTTCGGCCTCGGCCCGCCAGGCGTTGGGGGTCACAATCAGGAGGTCGGGCGTGGGTTGGCCGTGCAGGTTTTGGTTGGCTACCGGCAGTACCGCCACCGGCACCTGGAGTTGGGTTGGCGTGAACAAAAAATACTCGTGGCGGAGTGCCCCGTCTGATGCCCAGTTGGCCTCGGTGCCCGTCAGCGTGTAGGTCTGCTCGGCGGGGCGCAGGGGGTTGCTGATGTCCCAGATGCGCAGCGTTGCCGGGGCTTGCCGGGCCACAAACGAACCCGTGCTGGTACGTACCCAAGCGGGCTGACCATACGCCCGAATCTCGCGCCGCACCTGGAGCGACAAAAAATCGAGGTAGCCCGTTGCGCCGTTGCCGCCTCGTCGGTTGGAGGTCAGTTGCAGCGTCAGCGCGTCGTCGGTGGCGGTGGGCGTGGCCGAAAAAAGGGTGGTGTTCAGGATGCCTTTGGTGGTATACAGCGAAATGGCGTTGCCTACCGGCTCCACCGTCTGACTGCCGATTGTGGTGCCGTTGAGTTGCAAAAAATAGGTGGTCTGCGCCGTAGAAGCCGCCATCACCGCCGACCGGATCAAGACCGGCGCACCGGGCACCCGACCCGGAACCGAGAAGCTAAAGGTCTTGCTCTGAGACAGTTCGCCCTGAAACGCATCGCCCAGCCACTGCCGCCCCGATGCCAGGGGCTTCACCAGTTCGGCTTCCCGAAAAACATAGTCGTCATACGTGCTGATGGGCGTGGTGGCCCCCAACGTACCTGGCGGCAAAGTGGCCATGCGCTGCCCTGCCAACGTGCCGGTGGTCAGAAAATAAAACGTGGTGTCGGTATAGGGGTTCAGTTGGTGGCTGAGTTGGCCCGTCGCCTGTGCCCGGATGCTGGTGGTTGATTGGCCGAAAAACAGGAGCGCGTCGGCGGGGTCGAACCGGCCATCGGCTTCGCCCAGTACCTGAATGGCGTTCTCGGTCAAGTCGGTGGGGCGGGGGGCGGCATTGGGTTGGGGCAGGGGTGCGCCGCCGTTGCCAAACAACCGGAACCGGCGCGGGTCTGCCCCCGCAAACGCCGGGTTAGCCCTGACCAACGTGGGGTAGTCGAGCCGGAAAACGCCCGCTTGCGTCACCCCGATTTTCACCCACGGCCCATCTTGTAACACCGACGGCCCCGGCTGGGCCGACAACGTACTGGCAACCAGCCAGATACTGATAAGACTTCCCCAGGACAGACGTTGGTTTTTCATCGATAATGCCGGATGGTCGGGCAAAAGGGGCGGCATCGGGCATGACTGCCGCCTGTGGGTATAAACTCTTTTTGGGGCTGAATAGATTTGGCCAAATATCACTGTTCGCCCCCAACCAGTCCGGCTTACGCTTACTCGAAGAGTCACCCCATCAACCGCCCGGCTAAATTAAGCGTTACCAGTTGTGAAAGTGGCGCGAAAGCCGGATTTTTGCCTTATACCGTAGCACTATCAACTCCCCCCGTACTCAGATGCACATTGCGATTACCGGAAACATTGGTGCCGGCAAAACCACCCTGGCCCAACTGTTGGCCACCCATTATGGCTGGGACGTTCTCTACGAAGCCGTGGAGGGAAATCCGTATCTGGCTGATTTCTACGGCGATATGGCCCGATGGTCGTTCAACCTGCAAATTTATTTTTTGAACAGCCGCTTCGAACAGGTACAAAAAATTCGGGAGTCGGGGCAGAGCATTGTGCAGGACCGAACCATCTACGAAGATGCTTACATCTTCGCCAAAAACCTGTTCGATACCAGAAAAATGCTCCCCCGCGACTATGAGACGTACCTGAGCCTGTTCTCAAACATGGTGGGCCTGGTGCGCCCCCCCGACCTGATGATCTACCTCCGGGCCGATTTGCCCAAGCTGACCCGCCAAATCAGAAAACGCGGGCGCGACTTTGAACAGGCTATCAGCCCGGATTACCTCGCCAGCCTGAACAACCTCTACGAAACATTCGCCCAATCGTATTCGGCGGGCGAACTGCTGATCATTGATGTGAATGATCTCGATTACGCCAACCAACCGGCTGATCTGGCCCACGTCATTGGCCTGATCGATGCGCAGTTGGCCGTTAAAGCCTGAACCTGGTACGTTCATAATTCACCCTCCACGCCCAGCCCGAACAAGGCAAAATCGTAGCGAACGGGGTCGGTGGGGTCAAATTGGCGGAGCTGTGCCGTGAGATCAAGGGCGGCCTGCCAGTTGGTTTTGGGGGTGTTATCATTTTTGCGGGCCAGCAGCCCCAGTTTTGCGGCCACGCGCCCCACGTGCACATCAATCGGGATAATGAGTTGGTCGGGCCGGATTCGTTGCCAAAGGCCAAAATCAACCCCGGCATCGTCGCGGCGAACCATCCAGCGCAAAAACATGGTGAGCCGTTTGCACCCCGATTGCCGGGCGGGGGTGGCAATGTGTTTCCGGGTACGTTCGGGGAAGAAAAGTCCCTGTTCGCCGGTAGCGTCGCAGAAGAGGTCGTGAAAATGGCGCAGGTGCGGCTCCACCGTTGGGCTGTCCTGACCGCCACCGGTCGGCAAAAACGCCGTTTCGAGCGAATCGTGGTGGCGGTAATACTGCTTCAGAAAATGCAGGAAATAGAGCGTGTCGGTGGCGGTAAAGGTGCGGTGTTTGAAGGCCAGAAACCGCCGCAGGTCGCTGTCTTCGTGGTGCCGGATAAAATCGTGCGGCACCCCCTCCATGAGTTGAATTAACTCCTGCGCTTTTTGCAGAATAACGGGCCGCTGCCCCCAAGCCAGCACTGCCGCCCAGAACCCCATGATCTCAATATCCTGCAAGCGGGTAAACTGGTGCGGAATGCTGATGGGGTCGCGGGCAATGAAGGCGGGCGTGTTGTAGAAAGCCGCTTTTTCGTTTAAAAAAGCACCCAATGCGCCAGGTACGTGGGGGTGGGGCGGGTGGCTCACTTGCTGCGCCCGCCGCTTGCCAGCCACGCCCCTGCCCGCGACACGCCCGACAATACCGCCAAAATGGAGGAGATGACGAAGGTGAACACGGCAATGAACGGGTAGGAGAGTATGAACAGCACGTTGAAGGTTTTGAACCCCGCCGAAGCCCGCATTTTGGCATCCCGTTCGCGGTGCCGCCGGGCTACCCGTTCTTCTTTTGTTTCCATTCCGGTGCGTGAGTCGGGCTAGTTGGCATAACTTACTTCGGCCCGGAAACGCTGCCCGTTGGGCGAAAGTTTCTCGAATGCCCGCCCGGATAACCGGATCAATACCTGGTCGTTGAGGCCCGTGTCGGGCAGTTTACCAATCACTTTCACGTACAAACTCTGGTTCGTGATGTCGTTCCGCACCTGCACCAACGTACCCACCGGTGCCGACCGGTGCAAGGCCAGGTACTTCCGCGAATTGTCGGCTCCGTCAATTACGTCGGCAAACCCAATTTGGCCCTGCACACGCTTGTTGGGGGCGGCAGGAGCGGGTTTGTCGGGCCGGGGTTCGGTGGTTCTCTCGGTTGGTTTTGGCTCGGCGGGGCGGGGTTTTGGTTTGCTTCCGGGCGTGGCCACGGGGTCAGGCACCACAATGGGTTTGGTGTCAATCCTGACCGGTTCCGTTGGCGTGCTTTTTACGGGCGGAGTTTTGGTTTTGGCTACGGCGGGGCGTTCGGCGGGGCGGGGGTCGGTGGCGGCGGTTTCAGTTACGGCCAGCGTTTGGCCCACCTGAATACCGTCTGCGCCGAGGTTGTTCCAGCGGCGGAGGTCGGCCATCGTCACGTTGTAGCGCACGGCCAGGCTGTAGAGCGTTTGCCCGGTTTCAACCAGGTGGAGGCCGTTTCCAGGTACGTTAGCTTTGGCTGTGGTTGGCGCGGCGGCGACAAGAGGGGCAGTTGCTCCTTCGCGCTCGGCTTTTTCGCGGGCTTTTTCAGCCTTACGGGCCAGCCTTTCAGCCTCACGCTGCTCCTTTCGCGACGGGGCCACCGGAACGGCGACAGTAGTTGTGACGGCGGGGGCTGCTTCGCCCACCGGCACCCGCAGCAACTGGTCATAGCGCACACCCCCGGCTTCGGTCAGGTCGGGGTTGGCCGTTCGGATGGCTTCCAGACTGGCTCCGTAGCGGCGGGCCACGCCGTAGAGCGTTTGCCCCTGGTCTACGCGGTGCAACACGTACCTACGGCCATCTTTTTTCTCAATGCCTACCGAATCGGCGGGAATGGAGGGGTGGGCATGGCCGTAACCGGTACCGGATAAACAGGTACAGCAAGCGACTGTTAAAGTCAGAAAAGTACGTTTCAGGTATTGATTCATGGGATTGGTGCCCGTAGCTGGTGTCGGCAACGCTTGTTATTGGCTCTTGGTAAAATTAACCACAAAAGCAGTCATATTTGTAAGAAAACGCCTGTATGGACATTCTTGGTATCATTCCGGCCCGCTACGCCTCCACCCGTTTTCCGGCAAAAGCCCTGGTAGACATCAACGGTAAAAGTATGATTCGGCGGGTGGTGGAACAGGCCCGGCAAGCTGCCTCACTCAGCCGTGTGGTGGTGGCCACCGACGACGCACGTATTTTCGATCACGTGCAGGCGTTTGGTGGTGAAGTGGTTATGACGGGGTTACACCACCAATCGGGCACCGACCGCTGCCAGGAGGCCCTCACGCAGCTTCCAGGTACATATCAATACGTGGTCAACATTCAGGGCGATGAACCCTTCATTCAACCCCGCCAAATTGATAGTTTGGTGGCCGTGCTGGATGGCGAAACGGAACTGGCCACACTCATCAAAAAAATTACCAACCCGGCCCAGCTGCTCAACCCCAACACGCCCAAAGTGGTGGTGAGCCACCGCCACGGGCACCCCCACGAGGCCCTGTATTTCAGCCGCCACCCCATCCCGTTTCAACGCGACCGTCAGGCCGAACCCGCTACCTGGCTGGCCCACCATCCCTACTGGAAACACATCGGGCTATATGCGTATCGGACGGATACGCTGGCCCAGATTACCGGCCTGTTGCCCTCCGCCCTGGAACAGGCCGAAGCCCTGGAGCAACTCCGCTGGCTCGAAAACGGCTACCGAATCCGGGTGGTCGAAACCGATCTGGACAGTTTCGGCATCGATACGCCCGACGATCTGCTCAACGTGTTGACCCGCTGATACGTACCTGGCATCCTTGACAGGCGGGTTGGGCGGCGTGTTAAAATGTCATAAACCCGCACGGTTTGAACACACCCCGGCGTTAGGAGTTAAAGCTATCTATGCAACACTACACGATCCTCTGGGCCGACGATGAAATCGATCTGCTGAAACCACACCTCCTTTTTCTGAAAAACAAAGGCTACGACGTAACACCGGTTAATTCCGGGGCCGACGCGCTGGAGAAAGTAGAGCAGGAAAAATATGATCTGGTGCTTTTAGACGAGATGATGCCCGGCATGACCGGCCTGGAAACGCTGGCCCAGATTAAGCAGATGCGCCCCAACCTGCCCGTGGTAATGGTGACCAAGAGCGAAGAAGAGCACATCATGGAAGAGGCCATTGGCGGTAAAATTGCCGATTACCTCATCAAACCCATCAACCCCAGCCAGTTGCTGCTGTCGCTGAAAAAAAACCTCGATAACAAACGCCTCGTCACCGAACGGACCAACATTGGCTATCAGCAGGATTTTCGTAACCTGGCCATGCAGTTCAACGACCGGATGGACCACGCCGAATGGGCCGACGTGTACAAGAAACTGATCTACTGGGAACTGGAACTGGACAGTGCGCAGGACAACAGCATGATTGAGGTGCTGAATATGCAGAAAAGCGAGGCCAACTCGAACTTCTGCAAGTTCATTATCGACAACTACGAAGATTGGCTCAACGACCCCAAAGCTAACAAGCCGGTGATGTCGAGCCAGTTGATGCGCAAAAAAGTGTTCCCACTCCTGAACACCACCGAAACCGGCCCTCCTTCGGCCCCGCTGTTTTTTATCCTGGTCGATAACCTCCGTTACGACCAATGGAAGGTGATTGAACCCCTCATTGCTGACTTTTTTACGGTGCAGGAAGAATCATCGTACTATTCCATTTTGCCCACCACGACGAGCTTCGCCCGCAACGCCATTTTTTCGGGGCTGATGCCCAGCGAAATGGAGAAGCAGCACCCCGATTTGTGGGTCAACGACGACAACGAAGAGGCCGGGCTAAACAACCACGAGGACGATTTTTTGAAACGGCAGCTCGAAAAAGCCCGCATTAACATCAAGTCGTCTTACCACAAAATCCTGAACGTAAGCCAAGGGAAAGCCCTGGTAGACAATGTGAACAACCTGATGCAGAATCAGTTGAATGCCATTGTCTATAATTTCGTAGACATGCTCAGCCACGCCCGCACCGACATGGCCATGATTAAAGAACTGGCCCCCGACGAGGCGGGCTACCGCAGCCTCACGCGCTCGTGGTTTTTGCATTCGCCGTTGTTCGAACTCATCAAAAAGATTGCCGACAAAGGCGGGCGGCTCGTCATCACTACCGATCACGGCATGATTCGGGTGCAGAAACCTGCCAAAATTGTGGGCTACCGCGAAACCAACACCAACCTGCGCTACAAACAGGGCAAAAATCTGGGTTTCGATGAAGACCACCTCTACGTGGCCCGCAAACCCGAACGGCTGTTTCTGCCCAAGCCAAACGTGTCTACGGCCTATGTTTTCACCACGGAGTATTACTTTTTCGCCTACCCCAACAACTACAATTACTACGTCAACTACTACCGCGACACCTTTCAGCACGGCGGCGTGTCGCTCGAAGAGGTCATCATTCCGTTTGTGTATTTAACGCCCAAAAAGTAACTCGGCCATCCTTACGGCAGGGTTACTTTTTAATCAAAACCAAGGTTGCCGGTATGTTGATCAACTACTGACCAATGTAGCGGCACCTGCTTTGGTGAAGATCTACTCGCTGCGGCTATAAATTAGAATCTAATTAGGATTTACGTACCAGACAGAAGAAACTTGATTTTAGTAGTAATGCTATCGAAATTTGTAATCCTAACGGCCATTTGTCGCTGTCACAGCGGGTCTTTGGGTGCCAAATCTTTCGTTCGTTATGTATTTCTTGAGCATTCGGTTTTTGCTGGGTACGTTGCTACTATCCTGTTTTATTGGTGTAACCGCCCGCGCTCAGTCGCTTATTGCTGGTATTCCTAACGCCAGTGTGGCCCACAAAGGGCACTTTGAGATGACCCACGAAAGCCAGTTCAACTGGTGGGATGGCGACCTAAAATGGACAAGTTTTAATTTCTGGTGCTACGGTGTTAATGACCGTACTGAACTGACAGTTACGTTCAACAACCTTTCTGTGCCGGGGTCGGGCAACCTTACGGCCGGGGCAGGGTTTAAACACCTGATACCGTTGGCTCCGTCGTTAGCTGCCCAGGAGTTCAAACTCACGGTTGGGGCCAACGCGCTGTTTTCGTTGCAGGGGCGGGGTAACGGAATCTGGACCTACGGACACCTGAGCGGGCGCATTCCCGGTTTGCGTACCCGGCTCACGGGTGGGGTAAGTTATGGCACCGAGCAGGCTTTTGGTTTTCGGGCGGGGCGTATGGGAGGGGTGGGGCCGGAGACCATCCGGCCACTTCGCCCGGTCAGTTTCATTGGGGGTATAGAACAGCCGGTGGTGGGGCATCTGAGCGTTATTGCCGACTGGTTTTCGGGGTCACATGACCTAGCCGCGCTCATTACGGCCTTGCAATACGACACCCGAAACATTACTTACATTGGCGGGTACAAACGGGCCAATAACCCCCAAAGCGGAGTAGATGCGTTGATTATCGAGGTGATGTTTCGGTTTTAGATGGTGGTAGTTAGTGCCGGTACCCCCAGCCCACAGTACACACGCTTTTGCACCAAACATACTCGCTACAGGTACGTAGCGGGCTTTTTTATGTGCAGCATATGCGGTTTGTGTTGCAGAAGATTCGATTCGTGTAGCTTCCGCAGTGAGTGCGTTGCGGACCTTTGTGCGGTAAAAACAACGCATTACAACATAGAAAAAAGCAGCGAATGAAAACGATTAATCAAGTGGCCCTGGGTAGTCAGGGTCTTCGCGTATCAGTGGAAGGGTTGGGCTGCATGGGCATGTCAGATGCGCCAGGTGGCACTATTTACGGCACCAAAGACGACACCGAAAGCATTGCTACCATTCATCGGGCGTTGGAACTCGGCGTTACCATGCTCGACACTGCCGACATTTATGGCCCTTTCCACAACGAGCAGTTGGTGGGTAAAGCCATTGCCGGTAAGCGCGGTCAGTTTACGATTGCCACCAAGTTTGGCTTCGATATTGATGATGCCGGTACCTGGAATTACGGCTTCAACGGGCAGCCCGCCTACGTGCGCAAGGCCATTGAGCGGTCGCTGAGATACCTCGGCACCGACTACGTAGACCTGTATTACCTCCACCGGATCGATCCTAACGTACCCATCGAAGACACCGTGGGCGCAATGGCCGACCTGGTGACCGAGGGTAAGGTACGTTACCTGGGGCTGTCGGAAGTGCCGGTCGATATCATAGAGCGGGCGCACGCGGTGCATCCCATCACCGCTATCGAAACGGAGTATTCGCTGTTTGACCGAGGCGTTGAGGAAAATGGCGTACTGGCCGCAACGCGCCGGATGGGCATTGGCTTTGTGGGGTATTCGCCGCTGGGCCGGGGCTTTTTGTCGGGTAATATCAAAACGCCGGACGACTTTGAGGTGTCTGATTCGCGGCGTTATTTCCCCCGCTATCAGGGCGAGAATTTCTACAAAAATCTGGAATTGGTGGAAAAACTGAAAACGTTTGCCAAGGCTAAAGGTGTCACCTCGGCGCAACTGGCTTTGGCCTGGGTATTGGCCAAAGGCGTGGTGGCGATCCCCGGCACTAAACGCCGCACGTACCTGGAAGCCAATGTGGAAGCCGCCGGTATTGTGCTGACCGAAGCCGAACGAACTGCGCTGGAAGCTGTTTTACCAGTTGGCAGCACCGTCGGCGACGCATACCCGGTCTTCGGTTGATACCTGCACCCCCCTATGAAGCCGACCACGAAAGACATTCAGGTATTCAGCACCATCACCGACTACGTGCTGCATTATAGCCTGCCCGCCGTGCTGCACCCGCTGCTCACGATTATTGATTTGGGCCAGGCGCGGGAACTGGCGCAGGCGCAAAAACGAATAGCCGTCATTGCCCCGGTAATCAATCAGTTCTACACCGTTTTCCTGAAGCGAAACCTGAAAGGGCTGTTATATTACGGTCATCGCCCGTATGATTTCAGCGAGGGGGTGCTGGGTTTTTCGGCTCCCGGTCAGGTCTTCACCGTCGATGCCTCGCTGGATACATCGGCGGTGACGGGCTGGATGCTGCTGGTTCACCCGGCGTTGCTGCGCAGGTATCCGTTGGGGAAAAAGATGGCAAGTCTGCGCTTCTTTGCCTACGATGCCAACGAGGCCCTGCACCTCTCAGAGCCGGAAGAACGTTTGTTGGATAGCTTGCTGACGGCTATTCGGAACGAGGCAACGCTGCCCATTGATGCTTTTAGTCAGGACGTGATTGTGTCGCAACTGGATGTACTGCTCAATTACGCCAATCGGTTTTACCACCGCCAGTTTCTGACCCGGCGCACGGGTGAACACGATCTGCTAAGCCGTTTTGACGCCATGCTGACCGCTTATTTTGCCTATGATGCTGATCTTGCCTTACCGACGGTTCATTACTTTGCCGAATCACTAAACGTGTCACCGGCTTATCTGGGCGACATGCTCCGGTCTCTGACGGGCCTCAGCACCCAGCAACATATTCACCAGGCGTTGATTGAGAAGGCAAAGCAGTTGCTGCTGACCACCTCACTGTCGATCAACGAAATGGCGGTCAAATTGGGTTTTGAGTACCCGCAATATTTCAGCCGGTTGTTTAAAAGTAAGACTGGCCTGTCGCCTGTTGCCTATCGATTCTCGGTCCAATAAAAGGAAAAAATAGTCGCACAAAAAGCCCCCTACGTACCTGTAAGGGGCTTTTTGTAAATAACAACGTTTTCGGCAGTCGCTACGCTAACCGGTTCAAACAGTTTAAATCCTCAAAGGCGGTCTTTAACCGGGCCACCATTGTTTCTTCGCCTTTGCGGAGCCACACGCGGGGGTCATAATACTTTTTGTTGGGCGAATCGGGGCCGTCGGGGCTGCCCAACTGAGCCTGTAAATAGCCCTCTTTGGCTTTGTAATACGCCAGCACCCCCTCCCACGTCGACCATTGCACGTCGGTGTCGATGTTCATTTTTACCGCGCCGTATTGGATGGCCTCCCGGATTTCGGCCCGCGAGGAGCCTGACCCGCCGTGGAACACGAAATTGACCGGCAACGGCCCCGTCCCGAACTTTTCAACGATATGATCCTGCGAATTTTTCAGGATAATGGGCGATAGCTTCACGTTGCCTGGTTTGTATACGCCATGTACGTTGCCAAATGCCGCCGCAATGGTGAAATTGGGCGAAATACGGCTCAGTTGCTCATACGCATACGCCACCTCCGACGGTTGGGTGTACAGTTTCGAGTCGTCTACGTCCGAATTGTCTACGCCATCTTCTTCGCCACCGGTCACGCCGAGTTCAATTTCCAGCGTCATGCCCATTTTGGCCATCCGTTCAAAATACCGGCACGAGATCTCCATATTTTCCTCAATCGGCTCTTCCGACAGGTCGAGCATGTGGGACGAATAGAGCGGTTTGCCGGTTTGGTCGAAGTGTTTTTCTGACGCATCGAGCAGCCCGTCGATCCAGGGAAGGAGTTTTTTGGCGCAGTGGTCGGTGTGCAGAATGACCGGAATGCCATAGAGGTCGGCCATCTGATGCACATGCAACGCCCCCGACACCGACCCGGCAATGGCAGCGCGTTGCCCGTCGTTGGCCACCGATTTACCCGCGTAAAAAATGCCCCCGCCGTTGGAGAACTGGACAATAACCGGCGAGTTAACCGCTTTGGCGGCTTCCAGCACGGCATTGACCGAGTTGGTACCCACCACGTTTACGGCGGGCAGGGCATAGTCGTTTTCGTTGGCATGACGAAAAAGGGCCGAAACGGCATCGCCGGTTACTACGCCAGAGGCAAAACGGGTGATTACATCGCTCATATTGACTGAAGAATTGACTTTTGAGTAGAAAAAATAGTGTCTGGTTTAGCCAACAGATTTTGCCACGCTAAACGGATGCAAACTACAATTTTTGTGTGGTATGCGGGGTACTGCTTACCTTACCACCATGAAAACACTCTTCTACTGCCCCTACTGGGGAATGGAGTCGCTGGGGTTGGCCGAGGCTGCCCGCCGCGTAAAAGCCGCCGGGTACGACGGCATGGAAGTAGCTATTGCGACCGACAAACAGGCTGAAGCCGCCGCCATGCTGCGCGATAACGGCCTGAAAATGATCCTGATGGCCTTTGGCGGTGGCCCTAACTTCCCGGAGCACAAAACCCGTTTCGGGGCCGACCTGGAAGCCACCGCCCGCCATGCGCCGCAATTCATAAACGCCCACACTGGCCATGACTATTTCACTTACGAACAAAATTGCGAACTGATTCAGGTGGCGCAGACCGTGGCGCAACGTACCGGAGTGCGCATTTTGCACGAAACCCACCGGGGGCGGTTCTCCTATTCGGCCCCGGCCCTGCAACATTACCTGGTCACGTTTCCGACCCTGCGCCTCACCGGCGATTTTTCGCACTGGGTCAACGTGTCCGAATCGTATTTGGCCGAACAGGCCGACAACATGAGCCGCGCCATCCGCCAAACCGACCACATTCACTGCCGGGTGGGGCAACCCCAGGCCCCGCAAGTGTCGGACCCCCGCGCCCCGGAGTGGCAGGAGGCCCTGGAAACCCACGCCCGGTGGTGGGATGCCATCCGGCAGCGCATGACCCTGGCCGGTGCTCCCGAACTGACCGTCACCTGCGAATTTGGCCCCGCGCCGGGCTACCTCCCCACGCTGCCCTACACCCGCCAACCTGTGGTGAGTCAATGGGAGATAAACCTGTTTATGAAGGATTTTCTGACCAAACGGTGGGCTTGACGCTGTTCAGGCCGAATCGTCGGACCGTTGCCAATCCTGAACAGCCCTACTTTATCTCCACATTCCCGCGCACGGGCTGGGGGCGCAGCAAATGCACGTCGAGCATGGCCAGGGGGCGGGCCATGTACTCGCGCAGGAGGGTGCGGGCCGAGTAGCCGTTGGGTACGTCCTGGGCGGCAAATGCCACCGCCCGGATGCCCTCGTGGTTGCCGATGTAGAGGGCGCGGGCGTTATGGAAATTCTGGGATATGATCGTAATCCGGTGCTGCTTGAACACATCCCGGCACCGCAGCACCGAATCGAAGGTGCGGTACCCGGCATAGTCGGGAATCATCACCTCTGCCGGTACGCCCAGTTTGCGCAGGGCTTCTTGCATATCTTCCGGCTCGTTGTAAAACTCCGAATCGTTGTTGCCGCTGAGAATCAGGTATTTTACCTTTCCCTCTTTCCAGAGGCGAGCAGTGGCCTCCATACGGTAACGGAAGAACAGGTTTTCTTTGCCGCCTTTGGCGTAGCGGCTCGTGCCCAGCACCAGCCCCACGTCGTTGGCGGGCAGATGGTGGATATCGAAATAGATTTGTTTGCGGGTGCTGTAGACTACCCAAACATTGCAGAGCAACGCCCCCAACAGCCCGCCGAAGGCCATGCCCAGCCCCAGTTTCACCCCGCGCTTTACCACCTCCGTTGGCAAGCGGCGGCGGCGGGCGGCAAGGCTGACGGTGGGGCGGGCGTTGGTCATGCCAATCAATTAAAAAATATCCAGCTGTGCGGTAGTCTCGGCTTCTTCCGGCTCCGTATTCGCCGAACTCAACGCCCTGCCAGGTACGTTGCCAACAGCCGCTTGCGACCTAGGAGTGAGCAATTTAGCCTCTTTTACTTTGCCAAAGGGTAGTTTGTTGCCCAATGCCTTCCAACCCCGTACGTCGGTGAGGGTGGCTGGCTCCAACACCGTTTTCTCCAGCGGCCCGCGTTCTTTCACCTGGTATTGCACCTCCATTCGGGGTAGGGCATCGGTGGTGGCCAAAAGCAGTTTGGCGCCTTTCGTCTCACCAATAAAGCTGAATTTCTTATCGATGGTGCTCGTCTCAACTTTGAACCGTTTCACGTAGCAAAGCTTCTGTGCGGCCTCGTAATAGAGGGCAGAAATTACCACGTCGGGGTCGAACTTCTGGAGTACGACAATGTCGGCTGGTTCGTAGCGGTTGGTCAGGTCGAAACTCGTTAGTTCATACTCGCCGTTGCGGTAGACCACCAACACCGAATCTTTGGCCTCGAAATTACCCAGCCGCCGCCCCCGCTCATCGCGGTTGAGCCGCCCCATGTGGTCGTCGTACCAAATATCCGTGCCGCCAAGCGTGGAAGAACCCGCCGTTTTCTGTACAATTTTTCGGATCGAGTATTTGGTCAGAATATTGCCCTGCGCCGAGCGGTTCTTGATGCCGATGCTGGCGAAATCAAAATCGAACTGCTTCATTTTGGCCGCGCTTTGGGCCGTGAGGCTCACGGTAATCACCTCGGCCTCGCCGTTGTCGTTGGCCGTAAAATAGGTCAGCTTCGACTTGGGGTTGCCCATCGTCAGGTCATACTCCCGGTCGCGGGTGACGGCGGTAATGGGAAACCGTTTGGCCATCGAAATGCCCGATTTTCCGTCGAGGTACACTAGGTTGTACACCCGGCGTTCGTCGTTTTTCTTGAAAACTGACACGTATAAAATATCCTTACCTACAAAAATTTTCTCCTGAATTTTCGTCACCAAACATTTGCCATCCCGCCGAAAAACAATAATATCGTCAATATCGGAACAATCGCTGACAAATTCATCTTTTTTCAGGCCGTAGCCAATAAACCCGCCTTCGCGGTCAACGTACAATTTTTGGTTCGCCGCCGCCACCACATTGGCGGCAATGGTGTTGAAGGCGCGAATGTCGGTTTTGCGTTCGCGGCCTTTGCCGTACTTTTTTTGCAAGTCTTTAAAATACGAAATAGCGTAGCGCGTCAGGTTGGCCAGGTTATCTTCGGTATCGGTCAGTTCCTGTTCCAAACGGCGCATCAGTTCGTCAGCTTTAAACCCGTCGAATTTGGAAATGCGTTTGATTCGTATTTCGGTTAATCGAATCAAATCGTCCTGCGTAATGTCGCGGTAGAATAATTTTTTGTATGGTTTCAGGCCCTTGTCAATCGTTTCGAGTACGGCCTCGAACGTTTCGCACTCTTCTATTTTCCGGTAGATTCTATTTTCAATAAAAATCTTTTCCAGCGACGCATATAACTGCCTTTCTTTCAGTTCATTACGCCGTATTTCCAGTTCCTGTTTCAGCAACGCTACCGTTTGCCGGGTGTTGTAGGTCAGAATCTCGCTGACGCTGAGAAACTGCGGTTTGTCGCCCACAATAACGCAGGCGTTGGGCGAAATGCTCACTTCGCAGTCGGTGAAGGCGTAGAGTGCATCGATACTGACATCGGGCGATACGCCGGGCAGCAGATGCACAATAATCTCCACGTCTTTGGCCGTATTATCGACCACGGCGGCAATGTTTTTCCCTGGCGATTTAATGCGAATTTTTCCCACTTCGGCGGCCTTCACAATTGAGTCGCAGAGGGAAGTAGTGGTTACGCCGTAGGGTACATCGCGAATGGCCAGTGTTTTCTTGTCGATCTCCTCAATCCGGGCACGTACCCGGACTTTTCCGCCCCGGTGCCCGTCGTTATAATTACTGACATCGATGTAGCCACCGGTCTGAAAATCGGGAAAAAGCGCAACGGGTTTTTCTTTCAGGATGGCGATGGAAGCCTCGATAAGTTCGTTAAAGTTGTGGGGCAGAATTTTGGTCGAAAGGCCCACCGCAATACCGTCAACACCCATAGCCAAGAGTAATGGAAATTTTACGGGCAGGGTAACGGGTTCCTTCTTGCGCCCATCGTAGGAGAGTTGCCACTCGGTGGTGTCGTTGTTGAACACCACGTCGGTCCCGAATTTGGACAGCCGCACTTCAATGTACCGCGCCGCTGCTGCTCCGTCGCCGGTGCGCACGTCGCCCCAACTCCCCTGCGTGTCGAAGACCAGTTCTTTTTGACCAATATTCACCAGGGCTTCGTTGATCGACGCGTCGCCGTGGGGGTGGTACTGCATGGTCTGCCCAATCACGTTGGCCACCTTGTTGAACCGGCCATCGTCCATCTCGCGCAGGGCGTGCAGAATCCGGCGTTGCACGGGTTTCAGGCCGTCTTCAATGGCGGGCACGGCCCGCTCCAGAATCACATACGAGGCATAATCCAGAAAATAAGTTTGGTACAAGCCCGACACCACCGTTTGGTCGTGGAGAACGGCTTCGGGTTCAGTCGGTTTTGTGGGTTGGTTGTCAGTCGATTCCTGGTTGTCGTCGGTCAGCATAGAGCAGCGTAAAATGGGTAGAAACAACCCGGAACCTGGTGGGGCTATGGGTCAGTATTGGGGTCGAAAGGTGGTTTGTTTGTTCCCTAAAGATACACAAAAACCGCCATATTGCCGCCCCTGGCCCCAAATCTACGCTCCGCCGCGCTGGCAACGTACCTGCGGCCCGAAGGTTTATTTTTGGATCACACTCAGCGAACCGCTGCCCTCCAGATTACACTGCTTCACCTGCGTGACCTCATCGATACCCTGTTGGCGAAGCAAACTCAGCAGTTCGTCTTCGGAAATCAATTCGCGTCGCAGGTTTTGTTTTTGGATCACGCCATCTTGTACCAGCAGCACCGGCGCGGGGTTGCCCAGCCGTTCGAACAGCGAGTAGCGAAAGCCGAGCCAGTTGATCACATAATCCCAGCCAACCAACGTACCCACCAGTACCGCCCCTTCCGTGACCGACTCGTAGGTGCCCGCCATGGCGTTTTGGGCTGCGTCGGAGATGAGCGTGATCAGCAGGATATCGGTGATGTTGAGTTGCCCGCTGCTTCGCCGAAAAAAGCGCATGTACAGAAATACAAACCAGTACGTGAGTGACCCGCGCAGCATTATTTCCAGCACGGAGCTGCTGGGAATGAACACCGATGCCCAGTTGATATCGATTAGTTTGTCCATAACGAAGGGCCGGTTGAGTAGAGCGACCACTAATTCCAACTGAATTGCCAACTTTGCGGTTTGATTTTCCGATGCAAACCATGCTTACGCCATTGCCTGACCCCGCGCTCCAGACCCGTCTTCAGACCCTGATTGACCAGAAAACCAAGCCCCTGGGCGCGTTGGGCCAACTCGAAAACCTGGCCCTCCGGGTGGGACTTATCCAGCAAACCGAAACCCCCGCTCTGACCAACCCCCATATTCTGGTGTTTGCCGCTGATCACGGCTTGGCCGCCGACGGCGTGAGTGCTTACCCCCCCGAAGTAACGTACCAGATGGTGCTGAACTTTCTGGGCGGCGGCGCGGCCATCAACGTTTTTTGCCGCCAACACGACCTGCAACTGGTGGTCTGCGACGTGGGGGTGCTGGGTACGTTCGATGAGGCACTGCCGCAACTGGTGAAGTTGAAGGTGCGGCCCGGCACCCGAAATATGCGCCACGAACCGGCCATGACCCCGCCCGAAGTAGCTGCTGCCATGAACGCCGGGGAAGTGCTGGTAGACGGAGCGCATCACCGGGGGGGCAACGTGGTAGGTTTCGGCGAAATGGGCATTGGCAACACCTCGTCGGCGGCCCTGCTCATGCACCGGCTTCTGAGCATTCCCCTGGCGGCGTGCGTGGGGCGCGGCACCGGCCTCACCGACGCGCAACTGGCCCACAAACTCAGTATCCTGACCGAAATAGCGGCCCGTTACCAGCACCTGACCGACCCGCTGGCAATACTGGGCGCAATGGGCGGGCTGGAAATTGCGGCCATTGCGGGCGGAATGCTCCGGGCGGCGCACTACCGCATGGTTATTTTGGTAGATGGGTTTATTGCCACCGCCGCCCTGCTGGTAGCGCAGTCCCTCGACCCCGCTGTGGTGGGTTACTGCGTGTTCACTCACCAGTCCCACGAGCAGGGGCACCGGCTGATGCTGGAACACCTGGGCGTACAGCCCCTGCTGCGTCTGGGCCTGCGGCTGGGCGAGGGCACGGGTTGCGCCCTGGCCTACCCGCTGGTGGTTGCTGCCGTGAATATGCTCAACGAAATGGCTTCGTTTGCCAGCGCGGGCGTTGCAGATAAATCGCCCGAAAAACAAACGCCGCAGTAAGGTCATGCGCACATTGTTTTTCACCGCTCTGATGTTTTACACCCGGTTACCGGTGCCGAAGGGCATCGACCATTCGGCAGACTTGCTAAACCGGTCTACGGTATTTTTTCCGCTCATCGGCTGGCTGGTGGGTGGCATTGGCGTGGGCACCTACTGGCTGGCTACGTTGCTGTTTCCGCCCGATCTGGCCGTGCTGCTGAGCATGGTGGCCACGATCTGGGCCACGGGGGCGTTCCACGAAGACGGGTTCGGCGACGTGTGCGACGGCTTCGGCGGAGGGTGGACAAAGACTCAGATTCTGACCATCATGAAAGATAGTCGGCTGGGTACGTATGGGGTGGTGGGGCTGGGGTTGTTGCTCTCGGTGAAATACCTGGCCCTGATGAAACTGCTGCCCGGCGAACCCTTTGGCTGGAAGGTGGCCCTGAAGTTTGTCTCGGCCCACAGTCTGAGCCGCTGGTTGGCTACTACCCTCATTGCCACCATGCCCTACGCCCGCGAGGATGCCGACGCGAAGGCTAAACCCATTGCGCAGGGCGGCATTGGGGGGGTACCGCTGGTGGTGGCCACGCTGTTTGGGCTGGGGCCAACGCTGCTGCTGGTGGCCGTGAGCGGCCTCTGGATTTATTTGACGTTCCTGATTCCGCTTTGGCTGGTGCGGTGGCGGCTGGTACGTTTCTTCACGAAATGGCTCGGCGGCTATACCGGCGATTGCCTGGGGGCCACTCAACAACTGGCCGAAGTGGTGGTCTATCTGTCGTATGTATCGCTGGTTTGGGTAAGTTTGTAGGCATCTGCCCGCAGCCCAAGAACCTGTTTTTCGCCCAACATGAACGTACCTGAGCCAGTTTTGCGCACCGTCAACGTGACGCGCTATGTGACTCCTCTGCGCGAGGGTGGGTCATTGCCGGCGTTGGTGGAGGCCGATGATGGGTTTCTGTACGTGCTCAAGTTCAGGGGGGCCGGGCAGGGGGCCAACGCCCTCGTTGCCGAACTGATAGTGGGCGAACTGGCCCGGTTGCTGGGCCTGCGCGTGCCCGAACTGGTATTCGCCACCCTCGACCCCGCCTTTGGCCGCACCGAACCCGACGAAGAGATTCAGGATTTGCTTAAAGCCAGCGTGGGCCTCAACCTGGCCCTGCACTACCTGGCCGGTTCCAGCACCTTCGACCCCCTGGTAACGACCATCGATGCCCGGCTAGCTTCGGAAATTGTCTGGCTCGACTGTTTCGTGACCAACGTTGACCGCACCGCCCGCAACACCAACCTGCTCATGTGGCACCGCGAACTGTGGCTCATCGACCACGGGGCCGCGCTCTATTTTCACCATGGCGACCAACCCTGGCTTGCCCAGGCCCTGCGCCCGTTTGCGCCTGTGAAAGACCATGTGTTGCTGCCGTTGGCCACGCAGCTAGAGGCCGTGGATGCTGATTTTAAAGCCAAGCTAACGTCTTTGGTGCTGGAACAGGTCGTACATCTCATCCCCGATGAGTGGCTGCTGGCACCGGGGCAACCGCAACCGCCCGATGTTCTCCGGGCGCAGTATCTCGCCTATTTAACGATCCGCCTGGCTGGTTCCGACCAGTTTGTTACCGCCGCCAACCATGCCCGACTTGCACTTGTATGAATACGCCGTGATTCGGGTGGTGCCGCGTGTTGACCGCGAAGAATTCCTCAACGTAGGCGTGGTGCTCTATTGCGCCGGGCAAGGGTTTCTAAAAAGCCTCTCCGGCATCTCTCCCGACCGCCTACGGGCGTTTTCGCCTTCGTTTGATGCCACTGATGTGACCGAACGGTTGAGGGCTTTCGAGTCCATTTGCGGCGGGCGGCAGCAGGGCGGTTCTATTGGTCAGCTTCCTCTTTCGGCCCGGTTTCGGTGGCTCACGGCTACGCGCAGTACGGTGGTGCAAACATCCGCCGTGCATCCGGGTCTGTGCGTGAGTGCCGCTGAAACATTACAACGTCTTTACAATCAATTGGTTGACCCATGCTGACCGTTTATTTAATTCGCCACACGGAAGTGGCCGTGGAAAAGGGCCTGTGCTACGGCGGCTCAGACGTGGCCCTGGCCACTAACTACCCGGAGCAGCGCAACCGGGTGCTGGCCCAACTCCATGCCCGGCCCGACGTTGTGTTCAGTAGCCCCCTGAGCCGGTGCCGCCGCCTGGCCGAAGACTTGGCCCACAACGCCCCGCAACTGGCCGTGGCCTACGACGAACGCCTGCGCGAGTACCAGTTTGGCAACTGGGAACTGACCCCCTGGAGCGATATTCCCCGCGACGACCTGGATGCCTGGATGGCCGATTTTGTGCATCAGGCCCCCCACGGTGGCGACTCGTTCCTGACTCTTTACGACCGGGTGACGGCTTTTTGGGCCGAGCGGGTCTTGCCCCTGGCCGATGCCAACGTACCTGGAACGGTGTATGTGGTGGCCCACGGCGGTGTAATTCGTGCTTTGCTATGCCTCTTCCTGGACGTACCTTTGCAGAACGCTTACCGCCTCCACCTCGACTACGGGGCTGTTTCGCGGCTGGTGATTCAGAACCAAACCTATACCGTCACGTACATAAACCGGTAAAGGCGGTTTTTCTTCCGGCAAACCATTCATTCATCGCTCTGTTCGCTCACGCATGAAACCCATACACCTCCGCCTCACCACCATCGCCACGCTCATTGCCGTGGTCAGTCTGTGCCGCTTTTTGCCCCACCCGCCCAATGCAACGCCTGTGATGGCGATGGCTCTTTTTGGCGGTGCCCTTTTCGAGCGTAAATGGCTGGGGTTGGTGGTGCCCACGCTGGCCATGCTCCTGAGCGATGCCCTGCTTGGTTTCCACAGCACCATGTGGGCGGTATACGGTTCGCTGGCAGTGGCCTGGCTGCTGGGCACGGTAGCGTTGCGCCGCCCCACCGCCAGCCGGGTGCTGGGTACGTCGGTGGCGGCTTCGGTGCTGTTTTTTCTCATCACCAACTTCGCCGTGTGGCTGGGGTCGGGCTTCTACCCACAAACGGCGGGTGGGTTGCTGGCGTGCTACACTGCCGGGCTGGCGTTCTACAATAACCAGTCTTTTTTCATCAACAGCCTGCTGGGCGACCTGTTTTTCAGCACGTTACTCTTCGGTAGCTATGCCCTGTTGCAACGCCGTTTCCCGGTGCTACGCCCGGTTTTGGGGTAGGTCAATATAGTTTTAGAGCGTGTTGGGGAATTGAAAAGTACTGGTAGCGGGGTCAACTTTGTGGTCGCCAAACTACGAAGCCATGACCAAACAGTGGATGCCACTGACCG
>JAYUKZ010000380.1:0-6724 GCA_043763995.1 Fibrella sp. | reverse complement strand
GAACACGCCGGTTACTTTGCGGATCGAATAGCGGGAAAAATCCTGGTTGGCATCCAGCCCAATGCCGTAGAGCCGTTCGCCGGTCAGTTCGCTGGTGACAATGACGCGCTGGTCGGTATACACTTTCTTGGTGTTGGGGTTCCAGTTCAGCAGGTTGGTGCGGAGTTTTTCCTGCTTGGCTTTGTTCACCACCACCACGTGGCCCATCACCGTGTAGAGGTCTTTGGCCTTGCTGTAGCGGCCCGAATCGGAACGGAGCGTGGTGACAACCTGCGCTCCGGTGGGGTCATAGAAATCAATCAGCACCTGTTTGGGGTACTTCCGGTCGTCGTTGAGGTAGCGGTATTGGAGGGGCGTGGTGAGCATGACTCGCATCTGGGCGGCTTCGCTGTAGCGCAGTTTCACGTTGTTGATCTCCTCCACGGGGCCTTTATACGGGGCCGATTGCAGGGGCGGTTTATCTTCGGTGCAGCCCGCCAACAGCCAACCCAACGTACCTAGCAACGCTAGCACAACCGTTTGGCCGGGCCAGCCGTTGGGCGCAATTAGGTGTATGCCGGAGAAAGAAACCAAGCGTCAGTCGATCACGGATTTGCGGAACCACCAGTCGTTGAGCGAGAACCCGACGGCAACTTTAAAGTACCGCTCCCGCACCTGCGCCCCCACCAGGGCACCCCGTTGCCCGCCCACAAACGAGAGGTTGATGTGGTTCACGAAATAGGCCCCCACCGGAATAGACACGCCCAAACTGCCGTTCACGTCGGTAAGCTGGGTGCCTTCTACCTGGTAGGGCAACTTATTGTACTGAAAACCAGCCCGGTACGTAATCAGGTCGCGGTAGCGGGTGGAGGTGGGGCGGGGCGTATATTCCAGGCCAATGGCCGTGTGGAGGCCGTCGCGAAGGTTGCCCGGCTGGTTGGTGATGGTGCGGAACTGGCTCCAGGACTGCATACTGGCTTCGATGCCGATGGCCAACTGGTTGTTTTTTTCGAGCGTAATGCCAAACTGCAACTGCTGCGGCACCGGCACTGACCCCTCCACGCTGGACCGCAGGGTATCGGCCCCCGACACTTCGCGCCCGCCCAGCAGTTGCTGGTACACGTCGGTTTCGGTACCGCTCAGCCGGGCTTTGGGCGCGTAGGTGGCCCCAACGTTCAGCGTGTAGTCTTTTCCCAACGATGGTCGCCAGGCGGCCCCCAGGGTAAAGGCCAGGTCGCTGTAATTGATTTGGTTGATGCGCGAAACGGTCAGGTCGGTACTCGAATTGATGAGTACCTGCGAATCGGAGGTGGAGATAACGTTGCCGAACAAAAACGAGGCATCCACCCCCACATATATGTTTTTGCCCAGCCGCACGCCGTTGCTGATACTGGCCCGGTTGATGGCCCCCTTGCCGGCGTAGTCGAACTGGGTTTCGTAGATGGTGCCGTTGATGCGCCCAAACGTGCGGGTGCGGTAGTCTACAAAACTATAAGGCCGCAGGCTGATGGCCGTGTTCCAGCGCGACGACAGCGGGAACGCCAGGGCCAGATAACTCAGGTTGCCACCAAAATCGCGCTGGGTAAGGGGCTGATTTTGAACGTTTTGGGTAATCACTTTCTGTTGCCCCAACAGCCCGATCTCGAAAATGGTAAACCGGGTGCGGCGGGCTAACAGGGCGGGGTTCTGGCTGTTGAGGTAGAACGGGCTGGCGTAGCTTACGCCAATGCCACCCATGCCAATGTTGGCTACGTTGGTGGAGGGCAGCACTTCACCCAGCCCTAGGGCCGAGTAGGGAGAGTTGCCCAGGCCCTGCGCCCGCACAGAAACGGTGGCCAACAAACTGAGGCCGATGGCCGAAAGAAGAGACTTTTTCACAAAAAACAAGGCGAATCGAAAGCCGGTAGGCGGCAGTAAGAACAGAACAAACGACCGGCATTACGCGGGTACCTGAGCCAGCAAAATTCGGTTTAACCCGTGCAGCACCAACTCCGGCATCGCAAATATACCCGGTTTGAGGCGGTTTAGGAACAACGGGCCATCGCCGCCGCACACAATGACCCGCAAACCCGGATAACGGTTGGCATACGCATCCCGTATACCGGCCAGTTCGAGGGCCATGCCGTTCATGGCCCCGCTCAAGAGGGCTTCGTGGGTGTTGCGGGCCGTGAGCGGGGGCCAGTTGTCGGCACCGGGCAGGGGGTGGGGCAGGGGCAACCGCGCCGTGAAGGTGTGCATGGCCCGCAGCCGCATCTGCAAACCGGGCGAAATCAGCCCCCCCATGAACGTACCGGTCGCGGCCACAAAATCGGCGGTGAGGCACGTACCCAGGTCGAAAATAAGGCACGGCAGACCCGGAAAAAACCCCGCCGCCCCCACCGCCGCCGCCAGCCGGTCGGCCCCCAGGGTGTGGGGCGTTTCGTAATTATTTAGCAACGGAACTGGTATTGAAGCGTTGAATATGAGCCAGTTACTTCCGTTCGGGAGTGCGTTTAGTTCTTCCCGAAGCACGGGGTCGGTGTGGCTTGTGGAGGAGACAATGACGCGGCTGGCCGGGGTTTCGGTCAGGGCCGTGGCCAGGTCGGCGGCGGATACGTACCGGGCGGTTTTTACCAGTGTATGGCCTTCAAACCACCCTGCTTTCAGGCGGCTGTTGCCCCAGTCAATGGCGAGTGTCATGGTGAAAGCGGGGGATCGGGGGTTATTTTTGGGATGCTTCGGCAAAAAAAGGGGCGGTACTCATGCCTTTTAACAAACTTTGTGACACTGATGCCGACGCTTTACCTCATTCCCACGCCGCTTGCCCCCGCTACCAACGGGCAGGTGCTGACCCCGCCCATTGCCGAGGCCGTGGCCCGGCTCAACTGTTTTTTCGTCGAAGAAATCCGCACGGCGCGTCGGTTCATCAGCAGCCTGGGCACGGGCCGCGTCATTGACGAGACCACCTTTTTTGACCTCCACAAAGATACCCCCCCCGCCGATACCAAACGCCAACTGACCCAACTGCTGGCCCAAAACCAGGATGCCGGGGTGCTATCGGAGGCAGGCTGCCCCGGCGTGGCCGACCCCGGCGCGGTGGCTGTGGGGATGGCTCACCAACTGGGTTTCCGGGTGGAACCGCTGGTGGGGCCGTCGTCTATTTTGCTGGCCCTCATGGGGTCGGGCTTCAGCGGGCAGTCGTTTGTGTTTCACGGCTATCTACCCATCGACGGGGCCGACCGCCGCCGCACGCTGGCCCAACTGGAAGCCGATGCCCGCCGTAAACAGCAGACGCAGATTTTTATGGAAACGCCCTATCGCAACAACGCCCTTTTGGCCGACTTGCTGGCCACCTGCCAACCCGCCACCCGTCTCTGCGTGGCCAGTAACCTTACGGCCCCCGACGCGCTGGTGCAAACCAAGACCGTGCGGCAGTGGCAAGCCGCCCCGCCCGACCTTCACAAGAGGCCCACTATTTTTCTGCTCTTTTGAGTTGTATTTTTGCCCCTTCCCCCATGATGGTACAATCCTTTTGCTTCTCGCCTTTTCAGGAAAACACCTACGTCATCACCGACGAAGCCACCCGCGAGGCCGTGGTGATTGACCCCGGCTGCTACGATCAGGCCGAGAAAGAACAATTGGCCAGGTACGTTGCCGACCAGAAACTTACCGTCCGCTACCTGTTGCTTACCCACGCCCACCTCGACCATGTGTTTGGGGCCGCGTTTGTGAAACGTACCTACGGCGTTCAGATGTACCTCAACGAAAAAGACCTGCCCATTCTGGACGACGTGGCCAACCGCTGCCAACTCTACGGCCTGCATGGCTACGAACCCGCCGAACGTGACCACAACCTGGCCGGGGGCGACATAATTCGGTTTGGCGACACGGCCCTGGAAGTGGTGGAAACGCCCGGCCACGCGCCCGGCCATGTGGCGTTCATCAACCACGCCGACCGGTACGTTATCGGCGGCGACGTGCTGTTTCGGGGTAGCGTGGGCCGTACCGATTTGCCCTACGGGAATCATAACACGCTGATAAACAGCATTCAAACGCAGTTCTATACCCTCCCCGACGACTACGTAGTCTACGCCGGGCATATGGAACCCACCACCATCGGGCACGAGAAACGCACCAATCCCTACACCGTTTCCTGACCCATGCTGAAGCACCTGCCCAACGCCATGACCTGCGGCAACCTGCTTTGCGGGTGCATCGGCATCCTGTTTGCCACCCAGGGCGATCTGGTCACGGCGGCCTGGCTTATCCTTTTGGCCGGTCTGCTCGATTTTGGCGATGGGCTGGTGGCCCGGATGGTGGGCGTGTCGGGGCCGTTCGGCAAAGAATTAGACTCGCTGGCCGACGTGGTTACGTTTGGGGTGTTGCCTTCGTTTATGCTGTTTCATCTGTTGGGGCAACACCCCGCGCATCCCTGGTTGCCCTATCTGGCCTTTGCCCTTGCCGTGTGCGGGGCGTTACGGCTGGCCCGGTTTAATATCGACACCCGGCAATCGGAGCAGTTTTTGGGCGTTCCCATCCCGGCCAATGCGCTGGTGGTGGCTTCGTTGCCGCTCATGGCCGGGGCGGCGGGCGGGGTGGCCGGGCGGCTAGGTACGTTCTTCTTGTCGGAACCGTTTTTGCTGGCCTACGCCGTTGGTATGTCGGGGCTGATGGTGTCTGAACTGCCGTTGATGGCGTTCAAATTCAGCAGCTACGGCTGGGCCGAAAACCGGGTCAAATACAGTTTTTTGTTGGCATCCGTGGTATTGTTAGTGGTGCTTCAGTTTACGGCTATTCCGCTTATAATCAGTCTTTATATTGTGCTTTCTCTCTTTTTTCGTTCGTCAATATGAAATTTCTTGCCGAAATAAACATCATGCCCCAAGCCGAGATTCTGGACCCCCAGGGCAAGGCCGTTCAGTTGGGTTTGCACAACCTCAACATGGATGCCATTGACGGGGTGCGCATTGGCAAACACATCCGCCTCACGGTCGAGGCCGCGTCGGAAGAAGCTGCCAATCAGGCCGTAGACAATGCCTGCCGGCTCCTGTTGGCCAACCTTATTATGGAAGAATACAGCTTCCGGCTCACCCCCGCCAACCAGTAAGATGACCGAACCTCTACACGCCAAAATTACCGGGCTGGGTTTCTACGTGCCGGAAAACGTGGTTACGAACGACGACCTGACCCAGTACATGGACACCTCCGATGCCTGGATTCAGGACCGAACCGGCATCAAAGAAAGAAGGTATTTTACCTTCGGGAAAGACACCAACGCCAGCATGGCCGCTGCCGCCAGCCGCGCCGCTTTGGCGCAAGCCAACGTACCTGTGGCCTCCGTTGACCTGATTGTGTATGCCACCATCACGCCCGATTACTATTTTCCGGGGTCGGCGTTTCTGATGCAGCGCGAGCTGGGTCTGGAGGGTATCGCCGTGATTGATGTGCGCCAGCAGTGTTCGGGTTTTGTGTATGCCCTGGCCATTGCCGATCAGTTTATCAAGGGCGGTACCTACAAAACGGTGCTGGTGGTGGGGTCCGAAATCCAGTCGTCGCTGCTGAACAAAACCACCGAAGGGCGCAACGTGGCGGTTATTTTCGGCGACGGTGCGGGGGCCGCCGTGGTGCAGGCCACCACCAACCCCGACCACCGGGTGCTCAGCACGCACCTCCACGCCGATGGCCGCTACGCCGAAGACCTGATGGTCAAAGACCCCGGTAGCAGCCGCGATGGCCGTTGGCTGACCGAGGCTACCCTTGCCGCCGGTGATTTCAATGTGGCCATGAACGGCAACGCGGTGTTCAAACACGCCGTGGTGCGTTTTTCCGAAGTAATAAACGAAGCCCTGACCGCCAACGGCCACACCGCCGCCGACCTTGATTTGCTGGTGCCCCACCAGGCCAACATTCGGATTTCGGAGTATGTGCGGCAACAAATGGGTCTGCCCACCGAGAAAGTTTATACCAATATTGAGCGGTACGGCAACACCACCGCCGCCTCTATCCCCATTGCCCTGGCCGAAGCCCACGCCGAAGGCCGAATCCGGCCCGGCGATCTGATTTGCCTGGCCGCGTTTGGCAGCGGCTTCACCTGGGCATCCGCCCTCATCCGGTGGTGAGGAAGGTATAGTAGTTAGAACGTACCGACCGACAGCATCACCAACGTGCAGCCCTCAACCGTCTCGATACCAGCCTGTTGCAGTTGTCGGGCCAGGGCGGGGTTTTCGGCACCGGGGTTGAAAATCACGCGGCGGGGGGCTAAGTGTTTCAGGTAATCAACGTACCCGGCCTGGTTTTCGGCCCCCACATACATCGTCACCGTGTCGATTCCGTCCAAGTCGGGCAATCCGGTCTGGATGGGCGCACCGTCTATGTCTCCGGCCCGAAGGCCAACCAATGCCACCGTGTGTCCGTGTTGGGCCAGGCTTTTAGCGGCCCGGTTGGCATACCGGGCGGGGTTTTCTGAGGCCCCGATTATGAGTGTTTTCATAGGTTAAAATTTATTGCTGATTTGCATTGACGCAGGCTTCGCGAGTCGGCGTATTTGCATCGGCGTATTTGTATTCGGCGTGTTGTTTATCGGCGTATTGTTTATCGACGTGTTTGTATGGGCGTATTGTTTATCGGCGCAGGGCGGAGGCAAGCCCGGACGCGGGACCGCCCGCCCTTACAATGCCGTCGTTGAAACCAATTGCCATTTTGTGTGACGGTGCCTGTGTAGGGGCGGGCGGTCCCGCGTCCGGGCTTGCCTCCGCCCTACGCCGAT
>JAYUKZ010000379.1:0-1938 GCA_043763995.1 Fibrella sp. | reverse complement strand
GGTGTGACTGGGTGCCGTCGCTCACAAAAACCACCTGCACCCGGTAGCCAGATTGCCGCAACAAGGCCAACGTTCCGCCGCACCCCAGGGATTCATCGTCGGGGTGGGGTGCCAGCACCAGCGTATGGCCCAGGGTACTTGCTTCAGTAGGTATAGCACTGTTCCACAGCAAATTAGCCTCGTTGCCAGGTACGTTAACCGGGCTAGTTTCGGGTTGATTCAGCCTATTTCCAGAGGTCATTGGCAAGGCTGGTTTGGTGGGCTACATACTGCCCAATGTCGGTCAGTGTGGCATCGGGCGCGGGCTGTCGGAGGTACATCGTCAGGTCGCGGTGAATGCGCTCGAAGGGCATAGGCCGCAAAAATCCTCTTGCCCCCACCGACCGTTCGGCCAGCCGCATCACGTCGAGGCAGATTGTTTCGATGACCGTGCGGGTCATGTTGGCGTAGGCCACAATCCGGTCTGCCTGTTGGGCCGGGTCGGTCGTTGCTGCACATTCGTTAAGCCAGGCATCGGTGTTCAGCCCGGCTTGTTTCAGCCACAGGTTTCCTGTCTCGACCAGCACTGCCATTTCAGCCAACCGTACCTGTTGGTGCGAATCGTGGGTGCGGCCCGTCTCGCGCAGGAGTTGACGAGTGGCATCGAGGAGGGCTTCAGCACCGCCCAGTTGCACGGCGGCAAACCGGATGGCCCCACCACTGAAAAACGGTTGGCGGAAATAATCGCCGGGTTGGCCCAACAGGTCGTCAGGTTGCAACGTGATGCCCGTAAAATCGATACGGAAACTGGCCGATGCCCGCATGCCCAAGGGTTGCCAGAATTGCCCCTCAACGGTGGCCTGTTTCAGGGCACCGGCGGGCAGAATAGCCATTTGCCAGCCGCCAGGCTTGCCGTTCGCCAACAGTTCACCCGTAATCAGGGGGCGATCAATCCAATCGGCACCGGAGCAGAACGTTTTGGCCCCTTCCAGTTCGTAAGTGCCATTGCTCAAAGCATGAATTTTTACGCCATCGTGGGCCTGGGTATTCCAGACGCTAAACAGCGCGTGTTGGTCGGCCACGTGGCCAAACCAGTGGTCACACTGCCGGTCGGTACCGAAGGTTTGGGCCAACAAAAGTGCGTTGACGTGCCCTTCATACACCCGGCCCACGGCCAGATTGGCCCCTCCCAGTTGCTTCAGCAGCGTCAACAGGGCGGGTGTGCTAGTCAGGTGGGCATCCAGCGGTTGGCCAGGCAGGGTCACGGCCAGCAGTCCGGCCCGCGCCAGTAACTGAAACGCCTGCTCTGGAAAAAGCCCCTCCCGATCCGTATCAGGGGCCAAGGCGGCAATGTCGGCCAGGATTTTAGTCAGGGCATGGGAGTAAGCCTGGCCAGTAGAAACAAGGGTTTGTTCGTCTGAAAGCATCCGATAAAGTCGTGTTTCAAGACAACAACCGGCAGCATAAACTGGCTGTAAAAAAAGAGCCACCGGGAACGTACCTGGGCGTTCGCAACGTACTTGGGCTGTTGTTTATTGATGGGGCTACGCGCATCGGGGATTACGCCGAAAACAGACAACCAGTAACACCTTACGTGCTGGTAATGACCAGTTCAACGCGACGGTTTTCGGGGTGGGGCTTGCCGGGGGTGCTGTTGATGGGCCGCGAATGACCATAACCCACGGCCTCTACCCGGCCCGGAGCAATGCCTTTGGTATTCAGGTAGCGTTTCACTTCCTGCACCCGATTCCGCGACAATTCCAGGTTGGCATCAAAATCGCCGATAATGTCGGTATGGCCTTCCAGTTTGATGGTCATGGTCGGGTTTTGGCGCATCACCCCCACCAGCCGGTCCAGTTCGGGGAACGATTCGGTTTGGAGTTCATATTTCGATTGGGCAAAGTAGATGTTTCGGAGCGTGATTTTAGCCCCCACCACAATGGGTACCAAATCGAAGTT
>JAYUKZ010000378.1:0-27797 GCA_043763995.1 Fibrella sp. | reverse complement strand
TATAAAGTAACGTCAACAACTGTGCAATTTAAAGGCCGACCGAGTTCATACATACGTGTTTCTGGATTTGCAACAGCTAACTTAAGTGTTCCAAGATGTCGCTCAAATTCCGCTCTACTCTCCCGATCATAAGCATGAACCCAGTTGCCGTTCAAGTTCACGGCACCAGTTATAAATTGGTTTGTATCTAAATCGAGAAGGGCCGAATAATAACTTCGATCTTCAAATCTTTTAAATGATTCAGTAAATTTTATGAACTTGTTATAACAATCCTGAGCATCAAAAAAGTACTCTGATTTGATACCATCGTAGGCACTGCCATCCGTGTACATTAGAAAATCTAAATCATTTTCTGTGATTCCGTGTTGGGCAAACTTAGCTATTTCTTCATCATAACCAGCCAAATGGGAGTCAGCATCTCCGTAATTATTTTTGATGTATTCTCGACTTGCAGGAACATGAGAAAACATCTCTCGTGTAAGCGTCTTTCCCCAATCAACGATGGAATCAATAGGGTCAGAGGACTTGTCTTTAAAAGCTATAAAGCCAAAATGCACACTCATAATATAATTTTTTTACAGATTCAATTTTTGATGTCACTTATAGAGCGTTTGCTCTGTCAAACGAAAGCCGGACTTTGAAGTCTAAGTCACACTTTATCAGGCGTTTGTCCTGTCGCCCGGACGCTGGACGTGGAAGCCAAAAACGCCACCTCTGGGACGCGCCCCCTGTCGCCAAGATGCTGGCAAACAAGCCTTTGTGAATTGAACACCCAACGCCCGCAAGGGCTGATGGCAAACGAGTAAGTTGGCTTTGGGCAAGTGGCCTGACTGCCTTTACACCCTTGCTTTAGTTGGGCTGCACTTCGCGTACCGGCGAGCCGCCTGTCGCAGGAGGCACGGCCCGGCAGAGCTGACCAACAACATACTTACCGATTTATACGCCGACGGGCGAAGCTAAACAACGCACATTTCCAAACTAAAAGCCGGACTGTCGGAACGCGCTGCCTGTCCCCCAGCAACCCCAAATTACTATTCCCAAAAGCCCTGAATTACATGATCTGCTTCCGCGTGTTTAAGAAGAAAATTTTTAAAGTAGTCAATATCTGACTTTATAGTCTCAAAAGTCTTTGGATTTACTTTTTGAATGTACACGGTCAGCTTTGTGAATTTATCATAGCAATTTTTGGCATCAAAAAATTTTTCAGAAGCAGTACCCTCAAATTCATTACAGTAACTATCTCTCAGGTAGTCTAAATCAATCTCTGTAATTCCGTGAAGAGCGAATTTAGACATAGCTTCATCATATTTGAACAACGTCACTTCGGAGTCAGAGAATTGATTAATGTATTTCTTGTCGGGAAGAACTTGCGAGAAAACCTCTGTTGTAAGCACTCCACGCGAATCTTCAACGTATTCAACAGGCTTGGAATCCTTTTCTTTGAAAGCATAAAATCCAAAAACTACACCCATGTAAGTAAATTTTACTGTATAGATAATTTATTACCCAATCATCAGAGATTCTCGTGTCAACCGGAACTCGCCGAACGAGCAAAAAGCCTAACCTCTGCGGGTTGCAACCTGTCGCCGGAGACGCTGAGATGCAAGCCAAAACTTGACCTCTGGGACGCGCTGCCTGTCGCCAAGACGCTGGCAAACAAGCACTTGATGAGTGAACACCCAACCTATCAAAGTGTGCAGTACCGCTGAATGACAATTTGTTGATAGTCAGTGATTAACCTCTTAGTGTTGGTCAGGTAGTGCGTGGTTTTGCCGGTAGGCCAAACAGGTAGCTAATCGGTTCACAATCATAGTTAATAAGGTTCGCTTTCGCAAGTGGAGTGGCCCTACGAGTCGTTATAGTTGCCACAAAAAACGGTGCATTTGCCAGGCACCAATGCCGCCGAGGGTGCCCGCACTATTAATGAGTCGGGCCTGAACGTTTACGTGTCGGCTGTTACGCGACCCCTCCCGAATCAGTACACAACCCCAGGCCACGGCTTGCCAGAGGTTACCAAACCTGGCCAACCTACTATTCCTTCCTACGGATGGCGGTAAGCTGAATGGTGGGCAGTTCGTACTCAACCACGGTGCCAGCATCATTATCGGCGGGCCTGACAACGGGCTTGAGCACCGGTGAGGTAACGCCGCTGAAAACCACCCGGCCACCATACGTTCTGCCCAAAATATACTGCTGCAGACTGTCGGGGAAATTAGTCACCAAATAGCGTCGGATAATGGCCGACGACTCGGTGCCGTCGTCCAGAATGTATTGAAGTGGTCCTCCGCGTGTGGTACCTTTGGCATAGACCATACCTACTTGATTGGTGTAGGTTGGGGCGGGCGATGGAGCCTCTTTTCGGCAACTGCTCAGCAAGCAGAGCAGGACGAGAACTCGTAGTGTGGTCATTGTCGGTCTTTTTTTGGCTAGACCCGTTTTTACTCACAAGCGTTGCAAGGTCAGCCAACAACTCAGGTACGTTGGCCTCAAGGTTTTCTCTGAACAGCTTGTCCTATTGGCTGACCTGTTTACCCATGCCGTAAACGTAGCCTCACCTATTTAAGCTGTTGAGACCAGTTGTTAGCCAGGTAATCAACCAGATTGTCTAATTTGGTTACTGCTTGTTGAGAGAAAACAACGTCAAAGGCTTCTTCCATTAGAGGTAACGGGCAAAAACGCCTTTCGCGGGCTGGGTGCGCCCGGCCTCTAAGTCAGCCAATCCGGCTTGGATATCAGCTTGTTGGGCGGGGGAGAGGTCGTGCCAGAAGTCGCGTTCTGCACTGGCTTGGTTGGTTAACAGGGTGTAAACGGCTGTTAGTAGCGGCTCATCTGCCACCACATCGACCAGGCGGTGGAGTCCTGATTTCAAGTCTGTAACGCTCATATCTTTTTTCAACACAAGTTACAGTGCTTACTTAACATTCGCAACTGCCCATCCTTTTGCGCTCATAAGCATCAAAGCTGCCTGCAAAGTCCATCAGATGGTGGCCGCTGGTAACGTACCTGGCGTTCGGTATCAGGTGTTTAATCTGGCTTTTGCCGGGTTTACTGGTGTTAGCTAGCCGACGTGGCAGTTGGTTCGGTCATGATGCGACCCTTCCCGAACCGGGCCGACCAGATGGGCTTCATTCGGATGAACACGACGAAACAGGTAACAAACACCAGTACACAGCCCCAAGCCACGGCTTGCCAAAAGTTGCCAAACCTGGACACCCGGCTGAAACTCTCGGCAGCAAAGGCGGCGTATAGCCCCACCACCGAAAAGTACATCCGCTTGAAGTGGGTTTCGTAGTGACTCGGTTTCCGAATTTTACGGAACATGGGCAACAGACCAGCTACCAACGAGAACGTAGATACCAGCGAGAAAACATGAAACACGCCAAACCGGCCAAAGAGCCGGTAAATACCAAACGAACTGATAATCAGGACGGCCATGCTCAATGCGTAGGCGTATCCCACACGCCGGTGCGCCTGAGTACCCTTCTGCATTAGCAACACGGCCAGCCCAAGAATCAGGGCCAAAATACCGGCTATGAGGTGAATCAATCCGGTTGGGCTTCCTATAAGTGCGTTCATATGCCGACCTGTTTTTGTGTGTAGTTCACGAAAGTTAGTGAGTGCAGTAAATCCCACAAATGGCCCAAACGTGTTTTTGGATGAATGGTTGACAAAAAGGTAGGGGCGGTAGCCAACAATACTCAACCGGGTAAGCAGGAACTTACAACCCTACGGCCTGTCTGCCGGGTTTTAGGGGCTGGGTACGTCCCTGCCAGTGGAGGGTGCCGAAAAGACCTTCGGGCAGGATGATTTCGCCCGCGAGGGTGCCGTTGGTCTGCCGAAACTGCACCGAAATCTCGCCGTTGGGGTGGGGCATCCGGCCCGATACGGTTGGCAACGTACCCAGAAACGGCTCGATGCGCACGGCGCGGAAGCCCGGCCCGGCGGGGTTGATGCCGCAGACGATGGAGAGGAATTCGTAGATGGGCGAGGCACTCCAGGCGTGGCAGTCCGAGCGGGCAGAGGGGCCACCATCAGGTTCGGGGGTTTCGGCAAAGGTGGTCAGGCCGTTGGCAATCATGGTGTGCCAGGGTTTTAGCTGAGGCAGAAACTCGTTGCCGAGGCCGGTTTTTTTCAGGGCTTCAAACAGATAGAACGTGAAATAATAGGTGGCGGGCCGAAGACTGTCGGCGGGGTTCTGGACCAGTAGTTTTTTCAATACGTCGCGCTGTTGGGCGGTCGGGATGGCGTTGGTGAGCACCCCCAAAATGTTGGCGTGCTGGCTGAACTGCTGCTTGGCGGGGGTGTCGGCCAGGAGGGCACGGGCGGGTACCCAACACTGGTCGAGCACGGCTTTGTTGAGGCGGCGGGCCGTTTCGCGGTAGCGTTCGGCCTGCTGGTTCTGGCCGTAATGGGCAAACAAATCCGCAGCCCGCAGGTACGTATACGCCTGTTGCAGCGAGAGGATGGCCGACCCGCCGGTACGTGCCCCGTCGGGCACACCGCCAATGCGATCCTCGCCGTTCCAGGGCCACGACCAGTCTACAAAGTTCCACCACGACAGGGGGCCGTTGAGGCCCGTTTGGCGGTCAGTCCGGGTTTCGTGCCAACGCAATACCGCCTCAATGCCCGCCAGCCGCTCGGTTACAAAGGCATCGTCGCGGCGGTGTTGCCAATAGTCGTGCACCATACAGACCCAAAACAACGAAAACGGCGGAATCACCTGCGGGTCGGAACAGGGGTAGCGGCTGAAGGTCAGCCCCTCGGCCAGGCGGCTTTGGTCAAATTCCAGGATGGCTTTGCGCATGAGCCGGTCGTCGCCGCTGAGGTAGAGCGAAATCAGGGCCTGGATGCGGGTGTCGCCCACATACTGGAGTTGTTCGTAATAGGGGCAGTCGTAATAGGTTTCACCGGCGCAGAGTTGGGCCGTGCGCCAACCCACGTCCCAGATTCGGGCCAGGCTGCTATCGGGCGAACTGAACCGGGCGCGTTGCTCGAAGGGGTACGCCGTGTAGTCGCCCAGTAAGTCGTTGATGGTGAGGGGTTCGGCTTTGGTTTCCACGGTCAGTTGCAGGTATCGGTACGTTCGGAACCAGAGCGGGCGGAAGGTGCGTTTCTGACCGCCATCGGCAATGAACACGTCTTCTACGCCCCGAATTTGCTTGCCCGTAATCTGGTTTCGGTTGCCTTTCTGCCCGTTTTTGTCGAACAACGCTTCGGCATAGGTCAGGGTAATGGTGGCCGCTTTTCCGCCCGACACTGTGAGTTCGGGGTAGGCGTTGGTGAGGGTTTTTTGGTCGAAAAGAATGGTGGCGGTGGTGTTGGCCGGAATGGTGAGGGCGGTGGTGTCGGCGGTCCCGCGTCCGGGCCGGTAGTTGGGCGGTAGCGTGATGCCTTCGGCCCGGCGCACGGTGTCGAGCCGGAGGGGGTGGCTGGTCATCATCGGGATCGTTCGCGGCACCAGTGCCCAATTGCCATCCGTACCCAGGCCACGCGGTTTGGCATTGAACCACAGGGGTTTAGCGGCGGGCCATTGGCGGTCGTCGTAGGTGGGTTGCTCCCAGCCCCAAGGGTAGCGGCTCCCGTCAACCTGGTCGCCGTCGCCCACGGCCAGGTACGTCTCCAGCCGGGCCTGGTCGGTGAACCGGGGGGTGTAGGCTTCGTTGCGCCAGACTTTCCAAGTGGCGTTGGTGTTGGCGGGGGCCTCGGCGGGGGTGTCGCCCTGCAACACAAACCCCAGTTGGTAGCTCAGTTGGGCCAGCGGTGCCGACTCGGCCAGGTGCCATACCTGCGCGGCCAGGGTGTTGGTGCCCGCCTGCATGAACGGGGCCAAATCCAGCGTTTCGTAGTGCCAGTGCTGGGTGTCGCCCCGCGCCGGGCCGATGGCCACTGCCTGCCCGTTTACAAACAATCGGTAGCGATTGTCGGCAGAAACGTGAACGATAAACCGGGTAGGTTTTTGGGGCGTGGTAATGGTTTTTCGGAAGTGATACACGCCGTATTGCCGCGCCGGGGCCGTGGGGTGGGCCAGCCACCGGGCCTCCCAGGTGGTGGTTTGCCACTTGCCGGGGGCGGGCACGGGGTTGGTCTGGAAAACCGGTTGGGCGTGGGCTGAAAGAGTCAGCAGTAGTAACAGGAGCAGGGCAGGGAGTTGGCGCATGAGCCAAATATACGCACCCTTGAGCTATGTGGCGAGCCTGACAACCGGGTTGATTGTCAGGCTCAGACCATTTATTTGGGCACCATCAGGTACGTGGCCGGGCCAAACCCAAACGCTGCCGTGGCGGCAATGCTGATGGGGGTCAGGTTGGTGATCACGTAGACGGGGTTGGTGGTAGGGTCGCCCAGGAACGTACCTGCGCCCACCGTGAGCGAGAACCGGTCGATGGCCGTGCGGGCGAGCCGCCAGGTAGAGACGGGGCGGGGGCCAACAGCTACGCAGTTGGGAAACTGAATCTCGCTGCCTTTGTTGTCAACGGCGTACCGGCCATCGGGGAAGAAGGTAAACTCGTTGCCCAGTTCGCAGGGTTTTTGGGCCGAAAACGACGCGCCCCCGTCAAAACTCAGCCCTTTGGCGGGGTCATACCGCCAGGTACGTCCCGTGGCGGCGGTTCCGGCCAGGTCTGCCGGGCGAATGACCAGCACCGTAAACTGCCGCACATTGCTGAAAATGTTGGCCACGCTCCGGGCCGTAAGCCGCACCGTATACAGGCCCGACTGGGGGTAGTCGTAGCTGGGGCTGAAGGCGTTAGAGGTGTCGGCGGCGGTGTTGGGCACCCCAAAATCCCAGGTGTAGGTGGCCCCGTTGGTGGTGGTGTTGGCAAAATTGACCCGCAGCGGAGCCGTGGCATCGTTGACGATCATGGTAAAATTGGCTACCGGTTCGAGTGGGGCCGTGACGGTTAAGGTCTGCACCACGTTGGCCGCGCCCCCATCGCCGGAGGCCACCAGCCGCACCTGGTACACCCCCGCCCGCCGGTAGGTGTAGGTGGGCGTGGCCAGCAACGACGTACCCAGCCCGTCGCCAAAGTCCCAGAAGTAGGTTCGGGCCAGGCCGGACGTGTTGGTAAAACTGATGCGCAGGGGGTTGGCGGCACTGGGTGCGGCGGCAAAAACGGGCGTGGGCACGGGCAAAACGCCCTGGTCCTGGCTGTTGCGTCCGCACTGCCACAGCAACGTACCCAGCCACAAAAGGCCAAGCGTAGAGAGCGGGCGGAAGGCCCTGGAAGTGGTTTTAAACGTGTTCATAAACGAGTGGGGGCGTTATTGTGAGTAGCCTGGATTTTGAACCATGGCCGTGTTCTGGCGCATTTCGTCGAGCGGAATGGGTAGCAGGAGGCGGTTGTCGTTGGGCAGTTTGGCCCCCAGAATGCCCCGCGCAAAGCCCGGCGTTTGGCGGTTGTAGCGCAGGATGTCGAACCAGCGTTTGCCGCCTTCAAAAAACAGTTCTACGCGGCGTTCGCGGCGCACGGCCACCCGGAAGGCTTCCTGGTTGGGGGTGTTGGTCGGGGTGAGGTCGGGCAGCAACACCCGCCTACGTACCTGGTTGATGGCCGCAAACGCCTGGGCGTTTCCGTAGGCCGTTTCGTTGAGGGCTTCGGCTTTGAAAAGCAGCACTTCGGCCAGCCGGAACACGTGGTAATTATCGGGGTTGGGGGTGCCAAAAATGCCGTAGACGTTGTTGTAGCGGCCATCGAAATAAAACTCGCGGTACTTAATGGCATACCGGATGGTTGGGCTGGCAATACCCACACTCCAGACCTTACGAATACTATCGGCCTGTTGCACGGGCGTGGCTCCTTCGTCGGGATAAATAAAATTCGACAACTCTGCCGACACGCCGAAGAAGGGCGGAAAGCCATCGAGGAAGAAAAACATCTGCCCGCCAGAGGCATCGGTGCCGGGAATAGCCTGCACCTCCATGATGCTTTCGGGCGTGTTTTGGTACACGCTCAGGTCGCGGTTGAAGGTGCTGCGTGGCCCCCGAAAATTGGCTCTGAAATCGGGGGTAAGCTGGTAGAGGTTGCTGCTGATGACCTGGTCGGCTTTTTCAACCACGCGGGCAAAATTCCGCTGGGTTAGGGCCACGTCGGCCTGCAACGCCCGCACGGAGGCGAGCGTGAAGCGGCCCTTGCTTTCAATAACGGGGATAGACAGGGCCAACCCCTGCGTACCCAGGGCCTGGTACGTGGCTGGTACGCTGGTTTCGGCGGCGGTCAGGTCTTCGTTAATCAGTGTGTACACCTGCTCTTCGGTGGCCCGCGCTACGGCGTTGCCCGCCGAGGTAGCCGCCGTGGGGTAACGTACCAGAAGGGGTACGCCGCCATAGAGCCGCACCAAATGGAAGTACGTGAAGGCCCGCAAGGCTTTCAACTCGCCAATAATCTGGGCTTTGCGGCTTCCCAAAAACACGTTTTCGGGCATGGCCGAGATTCGCTCCAGACCCAGGTTGATGTTGGCCAGCAAAAAATAGGCCCGCTGCCACACGCTGCGCACGCCGCCATCGTCGGGCCGCAACAGGTTACGGTCGTCAAAGGGGTCGGCCCCCGCCCGGATGGGTACAACATCATCCGACGAGCGGTTGCCGATGAATAGAATATCGGTGTAAATACCGGCGTTGACAAACAAGCGGGCGTAGCAGCCAATGAGCAGCGTTTCGGCATCGTTGGCGGTCTGGAAATAGCGCGGCAGGTCAATTTCGCTGGCCGGGGGTTTGTCCAGAATGCTCTGGCAACTGCCCAACAGCAGTGCCCAGCCGCAAAGCAGGTATTTGAATAGGGTTTTCATGGGGTCTTAGAAATTAATGTTGAGGCCGAAAAGGTAGGTGCGCGTTTGGGGGAAAGAGCCGTTGTCGACCCCAATTTGCAGGTTGTTGTTGAGCCGTGCGCCCAACCCGCCCGTGGTGCTCTGTTGCTGCTGCGTACTGCCGCCAAAATTGGCACTCACCTCCGGGTCGTAGCCCGAATAGCGGGTGAAGGTCAGCAGGTTGTTGGCCGTGACATATACCCGTACCGAACTCATTCCCAGCTTGTTGACCAACGTACCTGGCAGGGTGTAGCCCAGGCTCACGTTTTTGAGCCGCAAAAAAGAACCGTCTTCCACGTAGCGCGTCGAGTTATAGCCCAGGTTGGCCCGTCCCCCCACGGCATCATACGACACCCGGTGTTGGGCCGTTACATCGCCCGGTTGCCGCCACCGCGTCAGGGCTTCCACCGAACTGTTGTTGAACGAGCCAACGGTGCCGTTGAAAGTCAGTTCTTCCATGATTTGCCGGGTGAGGTTATAAATTTTGTTGCCCACCGACCACTGAAAAAACACGCTCAAATCCAGCCCCGCGTAGGAGAAGGTGTTGGTGAGGCCACCGAAATGCACCGGCAACGGGCTACCGGCGTTCACCAGGTCGCGGTCGTCGAAGATGGGGTTGCCGTCTCCGTCGCGGTCGTTGTTGAGGTTGCGCCGCACCACAAAACCCGTGGCCGGGTCAACGTTGGGTTGGCGGTCGAAAACGGAGAAGAACATCCCGCTACCCACCTGAAACGTGTTGGCACCCGCCCGAATGGGTAGCGAGTCGGAGAGGGCCAGCACTTTGTTTTCAATAAACGCGATGTTGAAGTTGGTCTCCCACTTGAATTTGCCGGTGGTGTTGCGCGAGGTCAGGGCCAGTTCCAGCCCCCGGTTGCGCATCCGGCCCACGTTGCCAAACACGTTGCCGAAGCCCGAACTCAGCGGCAAGCCCACGCTCAGCAGCATATCCCGCGATTCTTTGTTGAACACGTCGGCGGTGAACTGGAGCCGGTTCTGAAACAGCGACAGATCGAGGCCAATGTCGGTTTGCAGGTTACTTTCCCACGAGAGGCTGGGGTTGGCCAGCCGCGCCGCCGACCCGCCCAACCGGCCCAGATAGTTGTTGTCGCCGCCACCGAGGCCGAACGTGCCGCGCCACTGCGAATTCGGAATTTCCTGGTTGCCCGTGATGCCAATACTGGCGCGGAATTTCAGTTCGCTGATCCAACTTACGTTCTTGATAAACGCCTCCTCCGACAGCCGGTACCCCACCGATCCCGACGGGAAAAAGCCGTACTGCCGGTCAGGGCCAAACCGCGACGAACCGTCTATGCGGGCGTTGGCCGTGAGCAGCAGTTTATCCCGAAACGAGTAATTGATCCGCCCAAAGTAGGAAAGGATGCCCCAGCCCTGCACGTCGTTGAAGGGGTTGGTGTTGAACTGCGAACCGCCGTTGAGGGTGCTTACCAGCGGAGTGGTGAAGTTGCTGCCCTGCGCCGTGAGGTAGTTGCTGTTGTTGTCCTGCACACTGGTACCCACCAGCGCATCCAGCGAATGCAGAGCACCAAACCGGTTGGAATAGCTCAGGAAATTTTCGTTCAGAAACGACCGGCTGGTGTTGTTGCTGTAAATAGCCGTGCCGCCGGGCCGACCCAAATTGGGGTCGGGCGGGAAGAAGAAATCTTCGTTGAAGGCCGAAAAATCGCCGCCCACGTTGGTGCGGAATTTCAGGTGGTTCGTAATCTGCCACTCGGCATACACATTGCCAATAAACCGCAGGTCGCGGCCCAGCAACCGCGAACTGGTGGCCAGTTGCACGGGGTTGTTGCCCCCCGCTATGGAGTCGCGCCCAAACGAACCGTCGGGGTTGTAGGCCGGAAACGCGGGGCTGGCCACCAGTGCCGACGAGATAATGTTTGGCCCAAAGGCCACGTTGCCCTGATCCTGCACGTTGGCCCCGCCGCTGTTGCGCTGCCGGTTGGTGGTAGACGAGGCCCCGGTGAACGACACGCCGATTTTTACCTTCTGGCTTAGCTTATGGTCAATGTTGGCCCGGAAACTGCCCCGGTTGAAGCCGGAATTCAGAATTACGCCCTGCTGGTTGAAATAGCCCGCCGAAATCAGGAACTGCGTTTTTTCGTCGCCGCCGGTCACAGAGAGGTTCACACTGTTGAGCGGTGCCGTGCGGAAAATTTCGCGTTGCCAGTCGGTGTTCACCGTGGGGTTGGTCTGGAAACGGGGTGCCCGCCCGGCGTAATTGCTGCCTTCGTTCACCAGTGCCGCAAACTGCTGGGCGTTCAGCAGGGTGTAGAAATTGTTAAAATTCTGAAGGCCGGTAAACACGTTCACGCTCACCCGCGACTTGCCCGTTTTGCCGCGTTTGGTCGTGACAAGCACCACGCCGTTGGCCGCCCGTGCGCCGTAGATGGCCGTGGCCGAGGCATCTTTCAGGATTTCCATGCTCTCGATGTCGGCGGGGTTAATGCTGGCCAGGCCGTTGGCCAGGTCGTTGCCGCCCGCCGCCGAACCGTTCAGGGTGTTGTTGAGTGGAATGCCATCCACGACATAGAGCGGGTCGTTTCCGCCGAAAATAGACCCCGTGCCCCGAATACGGATCTGCACTGAGCCGCCCGGTGCGCCGCTGTTGTTGACTACCTGCACCCCGGCGGCCCGCCCCTGCAAGGCTTGGTCGAGGCTGATAACGGGAATTTTCTCGATGTCGCGGGCCGTAACGGTCGAGATGGAACCGGTGAGGTCGCGCCGGTTTTGGGTACCGTAGCCCACCACTACCACTTCGTTCAGACTACCCGCCTGCGATTGCAGCACCACGTTGACTTTGGTGCGGTTGCCGAGCGCAATTTCCTGCGTGGTGAAGCCTAATGAGCTGATTATTAACGTACCGTTGCCCGAATTGTCGGCGAGTCGGAGTGAGAAATCGCCCTCGGCGTTGCTGCTCGTTCCCGCTACCGACCCTTTCAGCCGAATGGTGGCACCGGGCACGGGGTTGTTGGTTTCATCGGTGATGCGTCCCGTAATAATGATCTCGGCCATAACCGGGGCCGTAACCTCGGCCAGGGCAGGGGGCGGAGCCACAGTTGTCTGGGCGGTTATCTGGCGGCTAATCACGATTTGGCGACCTACCACGTCGTAGGTCAGTTGGCGGGAGAGCAATAGTTCGTTGAGCAACGTACCTAGCGGCTGGTTCTGCACCGCCACCGAGAGGCGCGGGTTTTCGCCCAGAGCTTTCGCCTGGAACATAAAACTCACCTGTGCGGCTTTCTCAATTCGCGTCAGCACGGTGCGCATCCGTTCATTGTCGGCCCGCAACGAAATTCGTTGGGCCAACACTTCCTGCGCGTTGCCGTCGTGGGCAAACGTGAAGGTTCCCAGGGATAGAACCAGCAGGGCCTGTACCAGCGTAAAGCGCATAAAGTGGTAGAGGAGTGGGGGGAAGTACACCCGTTTCTTCATAAATTGGGCTGTTTTTTAGGTTTTGCGACTTATTAAAACTGAGTAAAATGCCACCGGGCCTGCCAGGGCTGCGGCGGTAAGTGGAACCGGGCGTACTGACATACGTCCGGTTTTTTTGGTACTGGTACCGGTACGATTGGTTGAGTGGGCAGCGGGTTGGTTTAGGGTGAATAAAATTGATCTGATTACTGACAATTTCCGCCCGAAACCACAATCCGGCCATCAGTCACGGCATAGGTAGCTCCCACGGTTTTGCAGAGCAGGGCTATCTGTTCCAGCAGCGGCTCGTCGTAGAGGCGGGCCGTGAGCAGACACTCGCGCAGGGTAGCCTGGTCATACACGATCTCGATGCCGTAGGAAGTTTCCAGCTTCTGAAAAATCTGGCTCAGGGGCGTGTCGGTGTAGACTGTTCCGGCACGGTCGGTGTCGGGGTGAAGCAGGGTTGGCTGTTGCACAATTGACTTTACGAGCGTTTCGTTGGGTAGTAACACCACTTGTTGGTTGGGCGTGAGCACCACGCCATTTTTCAGATGGCTGAACAACGTACCTGCGTTTTGGGCGTGGGTATTGGCAAAAACAGCTACCCGCCCGGTACGTACCTGCACCGTTACGTTGGGGGTAGTTTCGTAGGCACTAACCCGAAAACTGGTGCCCAACACCCTGGTAACAACCCCGTTGGCGTACACAAAGAAGGGCCGGGTGGGGTCTTTCACGACCTCGAAAAACGCTTCTCCCTGCAAGTACACGGCCCGCTGAGGGGTCTTCCCCAACGTGGGCGCATACCGAACAGTGCTCCGGGCCGACAGCGTTACCAGGCTCCCGTCGGGCAGTTTCACCCCCCGACTTTGGCTGCTCGATTTGGTCTCGGTAAGAACGGGGGTGCCCGGTTGGGGGGCCGTAAGTTGCTGGTACGTTAGCCGGGCCGTTTGCCCGTTGCCCGTTGCGGTGGGCATACGGGTGTAGGCCAACCACCCCATGCCCAGGGCCAGCGTAAGGCTTGCCGCCACGGCCCACCCCGCCCGTTGACCAGACCACCAGCGCACGGGTGCCGGATCGCGCCGGAGCCGTGCCGCCTTGATCTGGTTGATACGCTGTTGCCGTTCTGCTTCGGGGAGTTGGTCGAACTCGCCCCAAAGGGTCAGTAGCTCTTCCTTGGCACGTTGGCAAACTTCTTTTTTGTCGGGATTGGCTAGTAGCCAGTGTTGCCAGAACGCATCGGTTTCAGGGGTGGGGTTGGCCACCCACGCCCGAAACCAGGCATCGAGCATGAAGGCCTGCGCACTAAACTGATGGTAAGGAGTCATAATCAGCGGGCCAACTGGCTGGTTTTTTATCGAAGGGATAAAAACCAGCGGGGCATACTGTATTATTTGAAAATAAAATTAGCCTTTTCTCAGAAGATGGCTTCAGAGCACGGCTTTCAGCCAGACAATCAGCCACATAAGGCCGGTGTTTACGCCCCACTCACGCCGAAGGCGTTGCAAAGCCACATGCAGCAAATTGGCCACCGACTGTTGCTGTAGCCCCATCAGTTCAGAAATTTGCTGGTTGCTGAAATTGGCGTAAAATTTCAGGTAAAGGGCTTCCTGCTGCCGCATGGGCAGGGTGCCAAGCAGTGTTTTCAGCCGCAGGCCGTTGAACTGGGCGGTTTCCTGGTCGATGAGCCAATTGTCGATGGGGGCTTCCTGAAAAAAATCGGCGGTGCGGTCGTCTAGTTCCTGGTAGGTACGTTCCTTTTGTTTGACTTTGATGAGTTTGTGGCGTAAGGCCCGCAGCAGGTAAAACGCCACCGTATCGGGCCGGGTCGTAAGCCGTTGCCGCCCGTCCCAGAGATCCAGAAACAGGTCGTGAATGCAGTCGTGCACCCCTTCGCGGGTGCTGCCAAAGCGTAGGCCGTAGTTGAACAGCACCCGGTAGTGGGTGTCGAGTAAAGTACCCCAAGCCGCCACATCACCGTCCAGAAACAGATTCCAGGAGGTGAGGTCGTTGGCAGCAGCGTGGGGAACCAGCCGGGGCATAGACAAACAGGGGCAGGATTGACGAACAGGTTTGTAAATATAAACGGTTCGTGCTCATTTTACTCAACCGGTTTTCCGGCAGGTCACGACAAAAAATTCAGGTTATTCCACTTGTTCATACTGATAAAAGGCAACCTAAACCATTCGCCGCACCAGGCCCCACACCAGCCCCACGGCCAGGCCAATGCCCAGGGCGCGGGCAACGCGGAAAGAGGTGGGTGCGGGCATGTCGATGATACCGTTTTCGTCGGTCACGGCAGCTTGCCGAACGTACCTGCCCCCCTCGGAAGGGATAGCCCGCTGCCGGAACTCGCTCACCAAACGGCCAAGTTCCAGTTGCAGGTCCAAGCCGTGCATACTCACTCCGTGGCCGGTTCCTGCTTTCAGTGGGTTTAGCAGGGCTAGTTTTTTCACTGATTGCTCGGCGGCGGGCCAGTTGCAGGTGAAGTAGGCGGGCGGGCCGTGGATGCCTTCGGTCTGTTTAATCACCGCCGCGAGCGAATTCTGATTAGTCGTCACAAAGGCATCACCCGCCAACAGTGTCCGGTCTTTGTCGCGGAAGAGCGAGATGTGGCCGGGGGCATGGCCGGGCGTGTGAACCGCCCGCCAGCCGGGCAATTCGTTGAACTTACCCGATGCTGCAACGGGCTGTAACACCTCGCTGAAATCGTGTGGCCCAATGGGAAACACCCACGAAAGAAGCGACATGCCGCCTCCGCCAATGGCGGGGTCGGGGGGTGGGTAGCTGGAAATGCCCGTGAGGTAGGGGCGTTCAAGCGGGTGAGCATACACTGGTACGTTACCCCACCGTTTCAGCAGCGGGCGCAACGACCCGACGTGGTCGGCGTGGCCGTGGGTCAGCACCACGGCTTGGGGCGGGTTGTTGGGGCCAAACAAAGTTTCGGCCCGTTTCTGAATGGCATCGGCATAGCCATAAAAACCTGCATCTACCAGCACCCACGCACTGCCGGGGCCGGGTGTGCCAATGTAGAACACGTTGACAAAAAGCGTTTTAATCCCGAATACATCAACTGCGACATCGTAGGGGGTAGGAGTGTCGGTGGCAACCGCACCCGCCGGGGCAGTCAGAACAGCGTTTTCCATAGTAATCAAGCGTTGAGTGGTTGTTGCCGACGGTACCGAATCGTAGCCAAAGCCTGTGCAGTGCGTGGCCTTCGGTGGTGGCGTTGAGGGTAGCCCTCCAAAACCCAACGCACAGCGGGCCTGCGGGTTTACAAAAACTGATGCTTCGGGACAGACGAGTTGCCGGTTCACCGCATTTCGCGGAGGCAAAACCCGTACATGACCGCGAACAGCAGGCTGAAAAACACGCCGAACGACGTACCCAGCCCGGCAATGCCCACAAACACCAGCGGCAGCACCACGCCCAGCACGGTGCCAAGAATGTACACGTAAAAACCCACCCGCCGCAGCCGGAACATCAGCCCCACGCCCGCCAGGGTCAGCACCGAGTAGAGCAGTTGGGCCAGGCTCATGCGCCGCACCACCCGCAGGTCGGCGGGCATGGGATTGTCGCTGTTGGCCCCGCTGTCTTCGTAGAACTGGCGTGGGTCGCGGCGGTCGGGGTTGGCCTCGCTGCTGGGCTTGTGGCCCGTGAAGGGCGTGTTGGCTACCTGTTCGGGGTTTGTCAGCGTCACCACACTTTCGGTAATGCCCCAGCCGCAACTGAGAAAAGAAAAAACGCAGAGAATCGTCAGAAATTGAGAACGCATAAAGTTGAAACTTCCGGCTTCGGCAATAGTTTTACCCTGTAAAGAACGGTAAACCAACCGGCTAACCAAGCAAAGCATGACACTCCAACAGCTTACCGACAACATCAAAACCCGCGTGGCCACCGCCGAAAGCCTCAACGCCACGGCCAAACTCGTTACAGATCAGGGCGTTGTCTTCATCGACTCGCGCCAGCAGCCCGCCACCGTCAGCAACGACGACCAGCCCGCCGACACCGAATTGCACGTAGACGTGGCCGACCTGGAACGCATGGCCACCGGCGACCTCAACCCCATGATGGCCTTCATGACGGGCAAACTGAAAGTGAAAGGCGACATGGCCGTGGCCATGAAAATGGGGCAGGTGATGGGCTGAAACCGGGGCGGGCAGTAGCAAATGAGCAAAAAAGTGAATAGATTAGCCCGCTTTTATGCCGTTCAGGTACGTTAAAGCCGGTCAATCCATTCACTTTTTTTCGTTCGCGCCCCGTGACTACCCGCCGTTCGTTCATTAAACAGGCATCGCTGTCGGCGGCGGCCTTCACCATTGTGCCCCGCCATGTGCTGGGGCGGGGGTTCATTGCCCCTTCCGACAAACTCAATATCGCGGCCATCGGCTGCGGCGGCAAAGGTGAGGCGAACATCCGGCTGGCTCACAACGGCGGCACGGATAACATTGTGGCCCTCTGCGACGTAGACGACCGGCAGGCCCAGAAATACCGCACCACCTTTGCCACGGTGCCCTACTTCCGCGATTACCGCGAACTGCTGGACAAAGCCGCCAACACAATCGACGCGGTGCTGATTTCTACCCCCGACCACATGCACGCGCCCATTGCTATGGCCGCCATGAACCTGGGCAAGCATGTGTACGTGGAAAAACCCCTGACCCACGATATCTACGAAGCCCGGATGCTGACCGAGGCCGCCCGCCGCAACCGCGTGGTGACGCAGATGGGCAACCAGGGCAGCAGCGGCGATGCCACCCGGTACGTAGAAACGCTGATTCAGCAGAAGGTAATTGGCGCGGTGCATACCGTTTACTGCTGGACCAACCGCCCCACCTGGCCGCAGGGGGTTTCTTCGCCCAAAGACAAAAAAGAATCGCAGCCGGTGCCGACCGAGGTAGACTGGAACAAGTGGCTCGGTACGGCTCCCTACCGCGACTACCACCCCGCCTACATGCCTTTCCGGTGGCGCGGCTACTGGGATTTTGGCACCGGTGCCCTGGGCGACATGGGTTGCCATTTCATGGACGTGCCCTTCCGGGCGTTGCAACTCACGGCCCCCACCTCGGTGGAGTGCAGCGTGGGGTCGGTCTACGCCGATTATTTCCGCGAAGCCTTTTACGACGATGTGTGCCCCCCCTCGTCGGCGGTACACATGACGTTTCCATCAACTGATCGGAAGGTGAAGGAAATCCGGTTTTCGTGGTTCGACGGGGGCATCCGGCCACCCCTGCCCGACGGCGTGACGTATGAGCAGGTCTTCACCGACCCCAACGGCGGGATGCTGTTTATGGGCACCAAAGGGATGCTGGCGGCGGGTATTTTTGGTACCAATTACCGGCTTTTCCCCCTTGAAAAGTTTGCCGAACGTGCCCTGCCTGCCCCCGCCCGCCCGTTGGTGCCGGGCGGGGTGGAGGGGCATCAGCAGCAATGGGTGAAAGCCTGCAAAGAAGGGTTCGGGGCCTATACCTCCTCGCCCTTCGACCAGGCCGGGCCACTAACCGAGACCGTGCTGATGGGCAACCTGGCCACGCGCAGCTACCTCGCCCGCGAAGGCAGTCAGTTTCCGGGCCGCAAAAAACTGCTCTGGGACGGCCCGGCCATGCAATTAACCAATTTCGAGCTGGCCAACCGCTTCGTGCGCCGCGAGTACGCCAACGGCTATACCCTTTGAGGAGCACCCTTAGCAGGTCATAGCATTCAGGTCTTTTCTGATGGTGTCCAGATCTGTTCTGCTAACGGCGGTGCAGGTGGCGGCGGCATCAATGTAGGCTAGCGCGGCAGCTTTGTAGGCTTGGCAATTGGCGGTAGTCTGGGCAGTGGCGTAGGCTTTGGTGGCGTTGCTGAAGGCTGTGAATTTATCATCAGACAGTTGGCAGGCACTCGTGTTGACGGTTTCGTTGCCTTTGGAACAACCCGTCAGGAGACCAAATCCAACCAGCAATAACAGTGAATAAACAGGCATTTTCATAGCAAAAAAGGTTTTTAGGTGAATGAACGCCCAAAAGTGCTCTCTTGACCACGTACCTGATACCAGCCATTGAGGCAACGGTATAATCTATGATTAACCGGTAAACAGCCCGGCAAAGGCCCCTACGCCAGTAACGGCTTAATCACTTTACCATGCACATCCGTCAGGCGGTAGCGGCGACCCTGGTGTTTGAAGGTAAGCTTCTCGTGGTCTACGCCCATCAGGTGCATGATGGTGGCCTGGAAATCATGGACATGAACGGGGTCTTTCACCACGTTGTACCCAAACTCGTCGGTTTCGCCGTAGACGAAGCCTTTTTTCACGCCCGCCCCGGCCATCCAGATCGTGTAGGCGCGGGGGTGGTGGTCGCGGCCATAGTTTTCGCGGGTGAGTTTGCCCTGCGAGTAGGGGCCACGGCCAAATTCGCCCCCCCAAATAATGAGCGTATCGTCCAGCAAACCGCGTTGTTTCAGGTCGTGTACCAACGCCGCTGAAGCCTGGTCTACGCTCTTGGCCTGTGGCCGAATGGCCGAGGGCAGGTTGCCGTGCTGATCCCAACCCTGGTGGTACAACTGCACGAATTTTACGTCCTTTTCAATCAGTTTTCGGGCCAATAAACAGTTGGCCGCAAACGTACCAGGCTTGCGGCTGTCGGGGCCATACAGGTCGAAAATATGGTCGGGTTCGTGGGCAAGATTCAACGTTTCGGGCACCGATGCCTGCATTCGGTAGGCCATTTCATACTGCGCCATCCGGTTGTTTATCTCCGGGTCCAGTACGTGCCTGCTCTGTTCATGATGCAGTTTGGCCAGGTAATCCAGCATCCGGCGGCGGCTGTTGCGGTCAATACCGGGCGGGTTGTTGAGGTAAAAAACCGGGTCTGGCCCCGACCTGAAAACCACACCCTGATGCACTGAAGGCAGAAAACCGTTGCTCCACAGCTTGGCATACAGCGGCTGGTCGCCGGGGTTTCCTTTGGAAAGCAGCACCACAAACGCGGGCATGTTCTGATTCTCTGAACCCAGGCCGTAGCTCACCCACGACCCAAAGCTAGGCCGCCCGCCCTGCTGACTGCCCGTTTGGATGAACGTGATGGCGGGGTCGTGGTTGATGGCATCGGTGTTCATGGTACGGATGAACGTAGCCTCGGCCACAATGCCCGAAATATGCGGCAGTAACTCGCTTACCCACTGTTGGCCCGGCCCGTGCTGTTTAAATTTGAACGTCGATGCCGCTAGCGGAAACTTGCTTTGCCCGGCACTCATGCCCGTGAGGCGTTGCCCGTTCCGTACCGACGCGGGCAGGTCCTGCCCCCACAGGGTCTCCAGCTTCGGCTTGTAGTCGAAGAGGTCGAGCTGCGAAGGCGCACCACTCTGGAAGAGGTAAATGACCCGCTTCACTTTGGGCGGAAAATGGGGTTTGCCCGGCACCGGATCGCCCGGTGTTGCCGTGCCGCCAAACAGGTTGGCGGGGTTCAGCAGCGAGGCCAACGCCAGCGCACCAATGCCCGCGCCCGACTGCCCCAGAAAATTCCGGCGGCTAAGGGTATCGTGTAGTTCGTCCATAAATATGGCCCCCCGACCCCCAAAGGGGGAGGGCTGTCGCCAGCGTACTGCTTGCCGCGAACTGAGTTCCCCCTTTGGGGGCTAGGGGGCTTTTTTACCGTTTCACAATGGCTTCGTCAAAATTCAGTATCGTACTGGCCACCACCGTCCAGGCAGCAAGCTCGGCGGGGGGGATGGTTTTATCAACGGGGTATTCGCCCACAGAAAGCAGGGCCGTGGCGCGGTTGGGGTGCTTCTTGAAATCGGCCAGTTCTTCTTCGTAAAGTTGTTGCATCAACCGTACCTCCTCCGCCCGCGCCGGTCGGCTGATAACGGCCTTGAAAAAGAAATCAATCAGCCCCCTAGCCCCCAAAGGGGGAACTACTCTAAAGGCTAAAGTTCCCCCTTTGGGGGCTAGGGGGCTTTTCTGCGCCAACACCCGCGCTGCCTCCACAAACTGCGGGTCGTTGAGTGTGACCAGGGCTTGCAGGGGTGTACTGGTTTTCTGGCGTTTTACGATGCAGACGTGGCGTTCGGCGGCATCGAAATTGAGCATCATCGGCGGCGGAGAACTCCGTTTCCAGATCGTGTACATACTGCGCCGGTAGAGCGAATCGCCGTGCTGTTGGGTATATACCACCGCGTTGCGCGTGGCCAGAGCCTCCCAAATACCCGACGGCTGGTAGGGCAACACGCTGGGGCCACCCATCCGTTTGTTCAGCAAGCCGCTGGCCGCCAGAGCATTATCCCGAATCTGCTCGGCACTCATGCGGTGGCTTGGCCCACGGCTCAGGTACGTATTGTCGAAATCAGTTTCCCGCGCCGTCTCCGCCACCGATGACGATTGGCGGTAGGTAGCCGAGGTAACAACGAACCGGTGCATGGCCTTCACATCCCACGGTCTTACTCCTTCCGAAGGTGCCCCATCCCGGAAACGAATGGCCAGATAATCGAGCAGTTCGGGGTGGGAGGGGAGTGCCCCCTGATTGCCGAAATCGTCGGCGTTTTTGGCCAGCCCCTGCCCAAAATAGGTTTGCCAGATGCGGTTCACCATCACCCGCGCAAACAGTGGATTGTCGGCCCGAAGCAACCACTTGGCCAGCCCTAGCCGGTTGGCGGGAAGTGCCTCGCCCGCGCTATTGTTGTTGTTGTTGAGGGCGGGCAGAAAGTGCGGCGCGGCGGGCTGAACACGTTCGCCGGGGGCATCGTAGGCACCCCGGTTCAGGAGGAAGGTGGGCCGGGGTTGGATGCGCTCCTGCATCACCATCACCTGATCGGCGTTGGTGAGGGCCATAACCTGCTGCCCCCGGAGGGTCAATGTCGAGTCGAGGGCGGCGCGGTAGTTGGTGTCTTGCGTGCTGAGGTAATAGGCAAACAGGCTTGCCCGTTGGGCGTGGGTACGTTGGGCGGCGGGCGTAAGCAGGGCGAGGGTCAGCGCATCGGGTTGGCCAGCCAGGCGGGGCAGTTCGGCGGGGGTAAGGCAACGGGTGTAGACCCGCAGTTCATCCACGGCAAAATCGCGGTAATAATTGTCGTGCATCCGGCCCACGTAAAAGGCGTGTTGCGCCCAGTGGGTCTTGCTTTTGCCCCACACCATGCTGTGTTGCAGTTGGTCGGTAATGATCTGTTTCTGAGTGGGTTTGCCGTTGAGGTAAAGCGTTAGTCCCTGCGCCCGGCCCAGCCCGTCATACGTGAAGGCCACCTGAAACCACTGCCCGGCGCGTACTTTCTCCACCGACTCGACATCAATAGCATTGGCGGGCCAAACATGGCTCAGCATCAGCTTCAACCGCCCGTCGGCCAGCAGGTCTAGCTGGTAGCCGCGTTGCCCGTCCATCGGCCCGGCGGTGCGGCCCATCAGCGTCACCAACGTACCTAACGTGTTCATCCTAAACCAACTGCTGATGGTAAACGGCTGATTTTGGTCATACGCACCAAAGGCCGCAGGCAGGCTGATCCAGCTATCGCCGGGTAAAAAACGGGCTTTCCCGAACCGGCCCGCCACAGATTTGGGCAGGTTGTCGATATCACCGGCCAGGCTGGCGGGCAGGGTGTCGTTCACCGCATTACGGAACGCATTGCGTGGATCGCGTTCCAGGTCAGCGCGGTTTTTTTGTTTCTGGGGTTTGCTTTTGTCTACGGATGGTTTGGCTACGGTGCCGGGCCTGGCGGGCTTTTTGCGGGCTTCTGTGGCTTTCTTTTTGGCCTCTTCCGCTTTGTTTTTCTCATCCTCTGCTTTTCCATACGCCACCACGTCGCCCCGATTTTCTTCGTCGAAACTGTAGCGGGCCACCAGCCCCAGGTCGGGTCGGATAACTTGTTTTTGTTCGGTCTGCGCCAGCCACAGGCCAAAACGTTGCTGATAATCAGGCTTTTCGGGGTTGAGTTGAGGCTGAAGCGAGGCTATCTTTTTCCGAATGGCCGCCACCTGCCGCGCCATTTGCGGGGTAGGGAGCGTGAGGGTGGGGGCCGCTTCGCCGTTGTACGGGACCTGCCCGCGTTCGTTGTTGCTGTTGAAAAACGCGAACAGCGAAAAGTAATCTTTCTGCGAAATAGGGTCGTATTTGTGGTCGTGGCAACGGGCGCATTCGGTGGTCAGGCCCAGAAACGCTTTGCCAAACGTAGCCACCCGGTCGGCCACGTATTCAACCCGGTACTCTTCGTCTACCACACCCCCTTCCTGACTTTGTTGGTGGTTGCGGTTGAAGGCTGTGGCCAGCAGTTGATCGCGTTGGTTATCGGCGTTGGCCGACCGAGGCAGCAGATCGCCCGCCAGTTGCCAGGTCACAAACTGGTCGAAGGGTTGATTTTTGTTAAATGACCGAATCACCCAGTCGCGGTAGGGCCACATCGTGCGCGGGCCATCGTCCTGGTAGCCGTGGGTGTCGGCATAGCGGGCCACATCCATCCACTCAACCGCCTGGCGTTCACCATAATGCGGGTTGTTCAGCAGCCGGTCAACCAGTTTCTCGTAGGCATTGGCCGATTGGTCGGCCAGGTACGTATCCACCTCGGCGGGGGTAGGGGGCAGGCCCGTGAGATCGAGCGTGACGCGGCGGAGGAGGGTCAGTTTGTCGGCTTCGGCAGCGGGCAGCAGGTGTTTTTCGTCGAGTTTTGCGGTCACAAACCGGTCAATGTCGTTGCGCACCCAACGGCTGTTTTTGGGCGTTGGCAGGGCGGGCAAGGTAGGCACAATCAGTGACCAGTGCTGTTTGTATTCGGCCCCTTGCTCCACCCAGCGGAGTAGCATGGCTTTTTCCGCCGCCGTCAGCGTCAGGTTCGACTTGGGCGTGGGCATCACCTCAGCGGGGTCGGTGCTGGTGATGCGGTGGAAAAGTTCGCTGTTGGCCAGATTGCCGGGCACCACGGCTTTATGGCCGCTTTCGGCCAGGGCTTCATAGGCTCCTTCGGGCGTGTCGAGGCGCAGCCCGGCTTGCTGCTTGTTCTTGTCGGGGCCGTGGCAGGCAAAGCACCGGTCAGACAATATGGGTTTAACGTGCAGGTTATAGTCTACCGTGGCGGGTAGGTCGCGTTCGGCGGCCAGCACGTCGGCGGGTTTACGTACCTGACTGAATTGGCCACACGACGACCAGACCGCCCCGCCAAAAGCCACCCCCGCTAGGGCCAGCCCCACCGCTTTTACATGCCTTGTTGACCAGTGAGCCATACTGTTGAGTGGGAAGGAGTGGTATTTTGTCGTTCACCACGCCCCCATAAAGCATCCTGACAGCCAATTATACTTTACCCATTACGGCATCTGAGCAGACACAACAAAGGCCGGACAACTGCCCGGCCTACATACTGTAAATTGCTTGCGTTACTTGGCGTAGGCCACGGCCCGCGTCTCGAAAATGCACAATGTTAGTGCGGAACAGCCTGTAACCTCACCGAATGAGGTGCCCGGCTGATGAGTTCCGCCAGTTGATGCACATAGTCCTGTTTCAAGTGCCGGTACTGTTTCAGGCCGAGTTGATCTTGATCGGCATCGGCCAACAAAATAGCCGCCTCCGCGTCGGTCAGTAAGCCAACAAGGTGCTCGAATGCACGGATGTAATTGGTCGCCAACGTCTCGTCAGTCATAAGACAATAATGCTTAGAAAGCCTTTCGGATGCATAACAAAATCCTGCGTTGGTTTGGTTGCCGTGTACCGCTCAACCCATTGATTCAACTCAACTCGTGTACGTTTTTCGTAGTTAGGATGGCTCACAGGATATAGTTTGATAAAGTAAGCGTCAATGCCTTCAGTCTCCCAGGTATCTGACCAAAACTTATCTAAAATAGCCTCTCGCTTTTCGTAAGCAAGATATGGGATGAAACTAACCAGGTCAATATCTCCAGGATTGACTTTTTGAGTGACGAAACTCCCGTTGATCCATTGTTGAAAATTTTCACCAACAACGCCACGCAATAGCCGGTTGTATTTTGTCCATTCGTGAAAAAGCGTTGCCCGGCTCATCGAGACTGAAAATTGGTCAACTAACTGTCGAAAGATGGTGTCTGTGTCGGATACCTGTTCCTGATAAGGAGTTAGATGTCCCCTTTTGTCGAATTGGAGCATGAATTGGGCAGACACAGTAAAGGCCGGACATTTGCCCGGCCTTTACTGTAAGTTATACGTGTTACTTGGCGTAGGCCACGGCCCGCATCTCGCGGATGACGGTCACTTTGATCTGGCCGGGGTACTGCATTTCTTTCTCAATTTTCTGCGAAATGTCGAACGACAACGTACCTGCCCGCTCGTCGGTGACGTGCTCGGCATCCACCATCACGCGCAGTTCGCGGCCCGCCTGAATGGCGTAGCATTTGACCACGCCCTGAAAATTACCGGCCAGTTCTTCCAGTTCTTTCAACCGTTTGATGTACGATTCCATCATCTCGCGGCGGGCACCGGGGCGCGAGCCGGAAACAGCATCACACACCTGCACAATGGGCGAAATCAGCGTCGTCATCTCGATCTCATCATGGTGGGCACCAATGGCGTTGATCACTTCGGGGTTCTCCTTGTATTTCTTGGCCAACTCCATGCCCAGCAGGGCGTGGGGCAGTTCGGCCTCTTCGGGCCACACCTTGCCAATGTCGTGGAGCAGCCCGGCGCGTTTGGCCAGTTTGGCGTTCAGGCCCAGTTCGGCGGCCATGGTGGCGCAAAGCTTGGCCACCTCCCGCGAGTGTTGCAGCAGGTTTTGCCCGTAGGACGACCGGAACCGCATCCGCCCCACCATCTTAATCAGTTCTGGGTGCAAACCGTGAATGCCCAGGTCAATCACCGTCCGCTCGCCGATTTCGATGATTTCATCGTCGATGTTTTTGCGGGTCTTGGCCACAATTTCTTCGATCCGGGCGGGGTGAATGCGGCCATCCTGCACCAGGCGGTGGAGCGAAAGCCGGGCCACCTCACGCCGCACGGGGTCGAAACCGGAGATGATGATGGCTTCGGGCGTGTCGTCAACAATAATTTCTACGCCCGTGGCGGCTTCCAGTGCCCGGATGTTGCGCCCCTCGCGGCCAATAATTTTGCCTTTCACGTCGTCCGATTCGATGTTGAAAATCGAGACGCAGTTTTCGATGGCGTGTTCGGTGGCGGTGCGCTGAATGGTGTCGATCACCACCTTTTTCGCTTCTTTGGTGGCGGTGAGTTTGGCTTCTTCCAGCATATTTTTTACGTAGGCCGAGGCGCGGGTGTCGGCTTCGGCTTTCAGCGTTTCCACCATGCGTTCCAGGGCTTCCTGCGCCGAAAGACCGGCAATTTTTTCCAGTTGTGCCACCTGCTCGGCCAGCATCGTGTCGGCTTCGGCCTGCCTACGGTCAACGTCTTCGCGGCGGCGGTTCAGGGCATCAGTCTGTTGCGCCAAACCGGTTTTTTGCTGGCTGACTTCATTCTTAACGGCGTTGATCTCGTTTTTAATTTGGTTCAACTCGCCTTCCCGCGCCCGTTGTTGGTCGGCCTGTTGGCTTAGTTGCTGCTCACGTTGTTTTAGCTTGGCTTCGTTTTGTTGAAGTTGGCCGCGCCGTTCGCTGGTTTGTTCCTCAAACTCGGTCTTCAGGCGCAGGAATTTCTCTTTGGCCTCCAGCACCCGGTCTTTTTTCAGCGTTTCGGCCTGGAGTTCGGCGGTTTTGAGTACTTCGGCGGCGCGGGTTTCGGCTTCCTGCTGCTTGTCGGCGAAGGTGGTCTGGAGCATTTTTCGCCCCACGAAAATACCGATGCCTACCGCCACAAAGTCGCTCAGGATCATCAGAATTATACTGGTAGTTGTCATTATTTGGTATCGTTTGGGTGAATAATTGGTACTGAATTGGCACCCGCCACAACACCGGCTCCCGCGAAGAGGAAAACCCCAACGTACCTAGGCCAAACTTGGCTCCAGGAGTTGGTTCATGCGCATTACTCTGTCATATACCTGCGTTTGCAATTGCCGCGACTGGTCTTCGCTTTTAAGGCTTGTTACCAGGCAATCCAGGGCCACCAGGGCTAAAATATCCTGCGTGTCGCGCACGCCCCGGCTCCGGTGAACATCAATCCGGTCGCGAATCAGCTTGCCCGCCTCGCGCAGAAATGTCTCTTCTTCCGGCAACGCTTTGAAACTGTAATCGCGGTCGGCAATTTTGATGTGTATCGATAACCGGTTTTCCATTTTTGTGTGTCAATACACTGGTTTTCAAGCGTTTTTACCAACGCCAACGGGCGGTATTTTTTATTATGACAGGGCACTCAGATGGGCAATACACCGGTCAATATCCAGGATATACTCATCGAGTTTTTGCTTTACTTCTTCACGGGCAACCGCGTCTGGCAGATTGCTAAGGACAAGTTTACTAAAATCTTTCGACTTTGCGGCGGGTGGTGGGTTATCTGCCGCTCTTTTTTGCGCTTGTTTAACTAAATTCTGTTGCTCCCGCAGGGTTTCCTGTAGAGTATTGTTTTCCTGTTCGAGTTCTTTTATGCGTTGTTGGTATTGCGCTGCCAGCACCGTCAGGTCGAAAACCCGGTGTTCAACGTCTTCCAGCAACACAAAAAGTCTCGATCCAACTGCCATTTTTCTTTATCACTGAAAAAATTGAGCCAATAGTTACGGGTGCCCGCTTATTTCCGAATAATTGCCCCCAACTCCTGCTCGAAAGCGTTCATCAGGCGTTGCATCGTTTTGTCGATGACAGCATCGGTCAGGGTTTGGGTAGTATCCTGAAGCGTAAAACTAACCGCATACGCCTTTTTACCCGTCCCCAGGTTCGGGCCTTCGTACATGTCGAAGACGTTAATTGCCGTGAGCAACTTACGCTCGGTATGCCGCGCCACGCGCTCAACGGCCTCAAACGAAACCGCCTGCTCGACCACCAATGACAGGTCGCGCCGCACGTCGGGGAAACGCGATACCTCGGCGTAGCTTGTCTGGCTGTTGTAGCGCGTGGTGAGTAGTGCCCAGTCGAAATCGGCGTAGTAGACGGGTTGTTTTACGTCGGCCAATTTAGCCAGTTTCGGCCAGACCAGCCCAAACGAGACCACCACTTTTTTGCCCAGCGTATAGGCCATGCCGTGCTGAAACAGCACCGAAGCCCCGGCACTGCCGCCCAGCACCTGCTGCCCCGTGGGCTGGATTCTGAGCGTGTTGAGCACGGTTTGCACGGCGGCAACCAGGTCGTGAAAGGCCACGGGTTCGTTCTTGCGCTGCCAGCTTTCGGCGGTTTTTTGGCCGGTCAGGGCAAGGGCCAGGCGGGGTTGTTCGCGGTAGGGGCGGGGCGCGGCGGCGGCATCGGGGCCAGGTACGTTGCGGCCATACACTTGGCCAAATTCAGCCAGTTTCAGGTCGCGCTGCCGCCGGTTGACGTTGTAGGCCACGGCTTCCAGCATGGAAAAAAGCAGGGTCTGCCGCATCACCGATAGCTCCTCGCTCAAGGGGTTTAGCAGCGTCACGTCGGCCAGGGGTAAGCTCTCCCGGATGGCCTCGTGGTAGGTCGGGCGGGTCATGGAGAGCGACATGGTTTCCACAAAACCCGTGGCGGCCAGGGCTTGCCCCACCCGGCTCTGCAACTGATTGAGGTCTGTAGCAGGGAACTCGGA
>JAYUKZ010000377.1:0-1951 GCA_043763995.1 Fibrella sp. | reverse complement strand
GGCGGGTTGCGCGTCTATTCGGCTATGATCCAGATTACCACCACCCAAACCGACGACGACCTGCGCGGGTTGCTGGCCTTGCAACAGCAAAATCAGGTGCGCAACGTGCCCCTTGCCGTGCAGCAGGAGCAGGGCTTCGTGACCCTGACCTACACCTTCGAGCAGATGAAAAAAATGCACGAATCCGCCCCCAGCGTCATTGCCAAAGACGGCGATGTGGTGGTGGCCTACGCCATTACCACCGTGCCCGCCGTGCGCCACCACGTACCTGAACTGGCCGCGCTCTTTGCCCTCATCGACACGCTACCCTACGGCGGAAAACCCCTGGCCGAGTACCCGTATTATGTGGTGGGGCAGGTGTGTGTGGCGGCGGGCTACCGGGGGCAGGGTATTTTCGACGCGCTCTACGCCCACCACAAAGCCCTGTATTCGGGGCAGTATAGGCTGTTTATTACCGATATTTCGGCCCGTAACACGCGCTCGCTCCGGGCGCACGAGCGGGTGGGGTTCCGGTCTGTACACACGTTTCACGAGCCAACGGCCAACGAATCGTGGGAAGTGGTGGTCTGGGATTTTGCCCAACCTGCCCCCCGGTAGCCGTGGCGGTGGTTCGGGCGGTGTAGTCTATATTTGTAGCCACCCCCCGAACCAAAACCGGCCCCGGCCCGCCCCGACACGTACCTGTATGAAACTAACCATTACCACCAAAATTGTGCTTGGCTTTGTGCTCGGTGTGCTCATCGGGCAAGTGCTGCACAGCATCTATGACCCCGCCACGGCGGAAGCTGTGGGCCAGAAATTTCAGTTGGTGAGCAAGGTGTTCCTCAAACTCATCAAAATGATTATTGGGCCGCTGGTGTTCAGTACGCTGGTGGTGGGCATTGCCAAACTGGGCGATTTCAAGGTGGTGGGGCGCATCGGCATTAAAACGCTGGGCTATTTTTACTTTGCCACCATCCTTTCGCTCATCATCGGGTTGCTGGTCGTCAACGTCACCCGGCCCGGCAGTATCCAAAGTTGGCCCCGCCCCGCCGCAGGTACGTCGGTGGGCATCGAAGGCAAGAAACTCAACTCCATTGAAGAGTTTATCCTGCACATCTTTCCCGACTCGGCGTTCCGGGCGTTGGCCGAGAACGAAATTCTCCAGATCGTGATCTTCTCGCTATTCTTCGGCGTTGCGCTGGGGGCCATCGGCGACAAGGGTAAAAGCATCACCAGAGCGTTGGATGCGCTGAGCGAACTGGTGTTCAAGATGGTGGGCTATGTAATGCAACTGGCCCCGTTTGCGGTGCTGGGGGCTATGGCGGCGGTGGTGGCTTCCAAAGGGTTGAGCATCCTGGCTTCGTATGCCTACCTGCTGGTCTGTTTCTACGGCGGGCTGCTGTTTTTTGTGTTTGTGGTGTTGTTGGCCATCTGCACCGTTGCCAAAATACCGTTTTTCCGGCTCCTCACGGCCATGAAAGCCCCCCTGTTGCTCTCATTCAGTACGGCTTCGTCCGAGGCTTCGTTGCCCCAGCAAATCAAGGTGCTCGAAAATTTCGGCATCTCCAACCGCATCATCGGCTTTGTGCTGCCCCTGGGCTACTCGTTTAATCTCGACGGCTCCATGATGTACATGACTTTCGCCACAGGGTTCATTGCCCAGGCCTACGGCATTCCGCTGACCCTACAACAACAGGTGCTGATGCTGCTCACGCTCATGATTACCTCTAAAGGCATTGCCGGCGTACCCCGTGCGTCGCTCGTGGTCATTGCCGGTACGCTGTCGCAGTTTAATTTGCCCGTGGAGGGGTTGGCCCTGATTCTGGGCATCGACCCGTTCCTGGACATGGGTCGTTCGGCCACTTCAGTGATGGGCAACGCCGTGGCTACGTCGGTGGTGGCGCGGTGGGAGGGCGAACTGAACCTCAACCACGTACCTGTGCTGGAGGAAGCCTGACCCACCCCGCCC
>JAYUKZ010000376.1:0-27986 GCA_043763995.1 Fibrella sp. | reverse complement strand
TGGCGGGGATCGTGGTGGCTGGCGCGGACCAAAAGCACGTCGTGGCCATCGTGGTGGTGGAGATGAGCATGAAGCCCCGCAGGTGGTTGAATTCGTGTCCAAGGAAGTTCACGTTCCTGAGACCATCTCTGTGGCCGACTTGGCCCACAAGATGTCGGTGAAAGCGACTGAAGTCATTAAGAACTTGATGAAGATGGGCCAAATGGTCACCATCAATCAAGTCTTGGATCAAGACACGGCGATGATCGTTGTCGAAGAGCTCGGCCACAAAGCGGTCGCAGCTAAATTGGACGATCCTGAAGCCTTTATTGAAGAGTCGCAAACGACCGTCGTGCACGAGACCATTACTCGACCGCCAGTGGTGACCGTCATGGGCCACGTTGACCACGGTAAAACTTCTCTGCTTGACTACATTCGGCGGGCCAAAGTGGCTGCCGGTGAAGCCGGGGGCATTACCCAGCACATTGGGGCTTACAGCGTGAAAACGCAGGATGGCCGCATGGTCACATTCCTGGATACGCCCGGCCACGAAGCCTTTACGGCCATGCGGGCGCGGGGTGCCAAAGTGACCGATGTGGTTATTATCGTGATTGCCGCCGATGACAGCATCATGCCCCAAACGCGGGAGGCCATAAATCACGCACAAGTGGCGGGCGTGCCCATCGTGTTCGCGTTCTCGAAAGTAGACAAAGCCGGGGCCGATGCTGAGAAAATTCGCAACGAACTGGCGCAGATGAACCTACTTGTGGAAGATTGGGGCGGCAAATACCAGTCGCAGGAGATTTCGTCCAAATCAGGTTTGGGTATCGACGAACTGCTGGAAAAAGTGTTGCTGGAAGCCGAGGTTTTGGAATTGAAAGCCAACCCCACCCGCCGCTCGACCGGTACCGTGGTGGAGGCCACCCTCGACAAAGGCCGTGGGTACGTGACCACCGTGCTGGTGCAGAACGGAACCCTAAAGCAGGGCGACATTATGCTGGTGGGTGCGCACTATGGCCGCATCCGGGCCATGACCAACGACCGGGGTGAGCGCATCAAAGAAGCAGGCCCCTCGCAGCCGGTGCAGATTCTGGGCTTGCCCGGCGCACCACAGGCCGGCGACAAGTTTAACATCATGGAGACCGACCGGGAAGCCCGCGAAATTGCCAACAAACGGGAGCAACTCCTGCGTGAGCAAACGTTGCGCACCCGCAAGCACATTACGCTGGAGGAAATTGGTCGGCGCAAAGCCATTGGTTCGTTCAAAGAACTGAACGTGATTGTGAAAGGCGACGTGGACGGGTCGGTGGAAGCCCTCTCCGATTCGCTGTTGCAACTGTCAACGGCTGAGGTTCAGGTCAATATCATCCACAAGGCCGTGGGACAGATTTCCGAATCTGACGTGCTGTTGGCTTCTACCGCCGATGCCATCATTATCGGTTTCCAGGTACGTCCGTCGGCAAACGCCCGGAAACTGGCCGAACAGGAGCAGATCGAAATCCGAATGTATTCGATTATTTATGATGCCATCAATGAAATCAAAGACGCGATGGAAGGGCTGTTGGCCCCCACGCAGGAGGAGATCATTACGGGCAACATTGAGGTGCGCGAGGTGTTCAAGATCAGCAAGATTGGTACCGTGGCCGGTTGCTACGTGACCGACGGAACCGTGAAGCGCAGCCACAAAATCCGCATCATCCGCGACTTCATCGTGATTCATACGGGCGAAATCAGTGCCTTGAAACGTTACAAAGACGACGTGAGTGAAGTGCGCACGGGCTATGAATGTGGCTTGAGCATTAAAGGCTTCAACGACATCGAAATGGGTGACGTGATCGAAGGTTTCGAAATGAAAGAGGTGAAGCGAACACTGGCGTAAACTGTGTTTTGTTTCCACAAAAAAGCCCGTTTCAATGTTGAGACGGGCTTTTTTGTGGAAGTGCGGGCGTATGCTCGGTGTATTTAACTGGTGTATTTTGCGTAAGTTTGTTTACCCGTAACCGCCACCATGCAACAACCTATTCAGATCCTGCTGATTGAAGATGACGAAGACGATATCACGTTTTTCGAGTTGGCGCTTAAAAAGCAGTCTATCCCCACCCAGCTTACAACCCTGACCGATGGGGATCAGGTGATGCCCTATTTGACGAGGCCACTGAAAAACCCCGATCTGATGGTGCTGGACTTGAATTTGCCCAAGTTGCCGGGCCGCGAGGTGCTAAAGCAGGTCAAAAATTTGCCCGATATGAAAAACCTTTCTATTGTGGTGCTCTCTACCTCTACCGCCCGCGAAGATATTGACTACTGCCTGGCCAACGGGGCCGACAAATTCTTCACTAAACCCACCACCCTAGCCGAACTCACCGGCATTGTGGCCACGCTGTTAGCAGCACTTACAACCAGTTAACGTACCTGGTAAGCATCAGCTCTGATTGCCAAGTTCCTGCACCGCCAGCCAGGCCATCAGACCGGGGCCAAGGCTCAGGGCGGCCTCATCGATATCAAACGTGGGCGTGTGTACGCCACTGACAATGCCCCGCGCCTCGTTGCGGGTGCCGAGCCGGTAAAAACACGAATCGACTTCCTGCGAATAGAACGCAAAATCTTCGCCCGCCATCCACAGATCCAGGTCTACCACGTTTTCGCGGCCTACGTAGGCTTCGGTTTCAGTGCGCAGGCGGCGGGTGAGTTGGGGGTGGTTTTTCAGGAACGGATAGCCCTTCACGCGGGTAAATTCGCAGGTGCCGCCCATGGCTTCAGCCAGCCCTTCGGCCAGCTTTTTCATCTGCGCCAGCCCTTTCTCGCGCCATTCTTCGTTCATACACCGAAACGTACCCTCCAGCGTGACCTCATTTGGAATCACATTGGTCACGCCGTCGGCAATAAACCGCCCGAATGATAGCACCGACGGACTGGCCGGGGGGCAGTTTCGGCTGATGATCTGCTGCAAAGCCACCACCAGGTGCGAGGCAATCAGCACGGGGTCAACCAGGAAATCGGGCATGGCGGCATGGCCACCTTTGCCGCGCACGGTGAGGTACAACTCATCGGTGCTGGCCATGTACATCCCCTCACGGAAACCGATTTTGCCCACGGGTACGTTGGTAGCTACATGTTGGCCAATCATACCACCCGGACGGGGGTTTTCCAGCACCCCCTCCCGAATCATGAGCGATGCGCCGCCGGGTGCCTTTTCTTCGGCGGGCTGAAAAACCAATTTCACCGTACCCGAAAACTGGTCGGTTAGCGCGGCCAGAATCCGGGCAGTGCCCAGCAAACTAGCCGTGTGGGCATCGTGTCCGCAGGCGTGCATCACTCCCGGTACTGTCGATTTATAGGGCACGTCGTTGGCCTCCCGGATAGGCAGGGCATCCATATCGGCCCGCAACGCCACCACGGCGTTAGGGCCAGGTTTTGTGCCCTCAATCAGGGCTACCACGCCCGTACCGGCCACACCCTCCTGGGGGCTGAGGCCCAGCGCGGTGAGTTCAGTGGCCACAAACCGGGCCGTTTCGTGCTCGTGGAACGAGAGTTCGGGGTGGGCGTGGAGATGCCTGCGGATGGCCACTGTGGCGGGCGCGTGTTGTTCGGAGAGCGATTTTATGAGCGATAACATCTTGACAATAATGGGGTTATTCCTGCATCAACAGGAACTGGTAGTCATTAATGACGGTATTGAGAAATTCGTAGTTACCCTGCGGGCTGCTCACGCCGAGCACCGTTTTCACGCGGGTAGCGGCCATGTCGAGAGCCGTTTCGTTACCCTGCCGCATCACCGCCCGAATCACGCCCACGTCCTGGTCAGAGAGTTGGCGGGCCTGGGTGTAACGTACCTGGTAATTGGCTGGCAACGACGTGTACACCACATCATCGAGCGTGACTTTGGGTTGAAGCCGGATCACGGTGGTGCCCGCTGCCAGGTCGCCCAGGCGTTGGCCTTTGCCGCTGGCGGCCACGCACACCACCGCCACAAACCCGCTGAAAAGGCGCGTATCGACCAGGCGCAGGAGCCACCGCATCAGGTAAGCCCCAATGCCGGGGGGAGAGCCGTCGAGCATGACAACTTTTATTTTTAGGGCGATTTTGCCCACGCTTTGCCCGTTAAGGAGCCATTCGCACACAAAATCATAAATAAAAATGGGCAGGATAGCCACCACCATCAGGTACGGAATGGCATCGGAAAGGCTGAGTACGCCTAACCCCCTAGGCAGGGCGATGGTGAGGATAACCCAGGCCAGAAAGACCAGGTAATCGAGCAGGGTGGCCCAAATTCGTTCGCCAACGCTGGCTGGTTCGTATTCGAGCAGGACGTTTTGCGACGTGTTGATGAGAACAGACATACGGGGGCATGGCCGAAGCCAAAAAAGAGTATTGTGCGCGGTAGACAAAGATACCGCACGGACAGGTCTTGCCCTGACCCTTTTTCGCCGATATTACAGCTCATGTATGGCGGAAGTAGGGATCAAATTTGGTAACTTTCGTCGGGGAAAGGCGTTACCTCTTTATCCAAAAACAGAGTCACCCATGCGCGAAGCCACGTTTGTGAAACGAAATACCGACAAGTGGGCCGATATGGAGCGCAACCCCACCACCGACCCCGACGAACTGACGGCCCGGTACGTGGAACTGACCGATGACCTGTCGTATGCCCGCACGTTCTACCCCGAAGCCAACGTGACGCGCTACCTCAACGGGCTGGCCGCCACCATGCACCGGGGCCTGATGCAAAACAAACGCGAAGAACGGGGCCGTTTTGTGCGGTTCTGGGCCTACGAACTACCCACGCTGTTCTACCAGTCGCACCGGTTACTGGCGGTCTCGGCCATTTTTTTCGGTTTGGCCTGCCTCATCGGCTGGGTGTCGGCCCTGAACGACCCCACCTTTGTGCGGCTTATTCTGGGCGACGACTACGTGAACATGACCCTGGAAAACATCCGAAAAGGCAACCCGCTGGGTATCTACGGCAGCAGCGACCGGGGGTCAATGTTTTTTCAGATCACGCTCAACAATATCGGCGTGTCGTTTCGGGCGTTTGTGGCGGGGGTGTTTGCCTCGGTAGGTACGTTGGTGATGCTGTTCTACAACGGGGTGATGCTGGGGGCGTTTCAGGCTTTTTTTCAGGAGCGGGGTCTGCTCACCGAGTCGGTACTGAAAATCTGGATTCACGGGACTCTGGAAATTTCGGCTATTGTCATCGCGGGCTGCGCGGGCCTCACGCTGGGCAACAGCCTCTTGTTTCCAGGTACGTTGCCACGCATGGTGTCGTTTCGGCGGGGGGCCAAGCAGGGGCTAAAAATTGCCGTGGGGCTGGTGCCGGTGTTTATTATGGCTGGTTTTCTGGAAAGTTTCGTCACCCGGCTCACCTTACCCCCAGTACTCAGCATGGGCATCATTGGCCTGTCGGCGGCGTTTATTTTGTGGTATTTTGTGGTTTACCCTATTCAGTTAAATCGTTCACAATCAACTGGTTAAAACCTCTCTACAGCGTAGCCCCCGCCCTAAAGGGAGCCTTGCTTGCGCGGAAGCCAACTTGGGCGCAAGCAAGGCTCCCTTTAGGGCGGGGGGCTACGCCGAGATCAATTACTTAAACCCTCTTTACTCCTATGATTATCTTTCAGCAACGCCGCGATTTTGGCGAAAAAATTAATGCCAGTTTCACGTTTACAATGGAAAACCTGCGTGGGCTGGGCCTCTCACTCCTGCTCATTGTGGGGCCGGTGGCACTGGTTGGCGGCATCATTTCCGGCTATGCTCAGTCTACGTTGTTGACCGGTACCAGCCCCGGCACCTTCAGCGATCCGTCCAAAGTATTTGCCATGTATGCGGCCATGTTTAGCGGCCCCTGGCTGGTGGGGTTGGTGCTGGTCTTACTGTCCTACGTGCTGGTCAATGTTGTAACGTTTTCCTACATCCGGCTCTACCAGCAACGGGGCGGGCAGCAGCCCATTACGGTGGGCGAAGTCTGGGCGGCTACCCAGCCCTTCATTGGGTCGGGCGTATTGCTGACCATTGCCGTCAGTTTACTGGCTGGGGTGGGTATGATTTTTTTGGTATTACCCGGTCTCTATCTGCTTATCGTGTTCAGCATCACCCCCGCCATTCTGGTATTCGAGGGGCAGGGCGTGGGCGAGAGCATCAGCCGCAGCTTCCGGCTCATTAGCGGCAACTGGTGGGCTACGTTTGGCCTGTTGTTCGTTATGAGCCTGATTGTCAGCATTATGAGCATGATCTTCACCCTACCCGCCGGTATTGTGGGTGGCTTGTTTGGGGCGGGTGTGGTAAAAGATATTTCCATTCTGACCACGGTGTTCACAGCCTTGGGCACGGTGGGCAGCATGGTGTTGCAGGGCCTGAACGCAGTGGCCACGGCCTTCCAGTATTACGATTTGAAGGAAGAGAAAGAAGGTACCGGCCTGTTGGCGCAGATTAACGCCATTGGCGAGACCGACCAGCCGGGAACCCTGCGCCCCACCCGCAACGAAGAGGGCGAGTACTAACCCAACGTCTCAACCCGTGCGCAGAACACTACTTTTAGGACTTTTTCTTGCGTTTGCAACGTACCTGATGGCCTCTGCTCAGGGGTCTACCGGCAACAAAACCAATTCGGTACCCAAACCAGCAACGCCCGGTTCGTTTACCGTTTGGGACGGCGACACCACCTACGCCGCCGCCAACGACCGGCAACCGGTGCAACTCCGCCAACCCGATGCGGCCAAACTGGCCACAATCCGGGGCGACCGGGATTACCGATACGGGTCTGACCTGCCGCCCACGGCCAGCCCCTGGGATCGGTTTTGGGCCTGGTTTTGGTCGAAGGTAAATGAAATTCTTCGCTCGAAAGCCTACCGAAACGTGGGGCAGTACCTGCTGATGGCCGCCATTGCCGGGGTGGTGGTGTGGCTGCTCTACAAAGCCGAACTGCTGGGCAATCTGTTTCCGGGACGGGCCAAACAGGCTCAGCTTGGGTATGACGTGCTGGACGAAAATATCCACGAGATTAATTTCACCGACCGCATAAACCAGGCCGTGGAGGCCCGCAACTACCGCCTGGCGGTGCGGCTGCTCTACCTCCAATCGCTGAAAAGCCTGACCGACGCGGGCCAAATTCGCTGGCAGGCCGACAAAACCAACCGGCAGTACGCCCAGGAACTGGTGGGCAACCCAAAACGGTTGCCATTTGAACAGCTTACCACCCAATTCGAATACGTCTGGTACGGCAATTTTCCGGTAGATGAAACCCGTTTTGGCCACATCAGGCAGCAATTCAACCAGTTCAACCAATAAATCAGACCTGCCGAGGCTGGTGTTCTAACGGAATAATTTTAAACACAGAGGCACAGAGAAAAAAGAGTTTTTTTGTCGTAATTATCTGGTTGTTAGCCATTTGTATCTCTTTTTTTTGTTTCTCTGCGCCTCTGTATTTAATTTTTTTACTAATCAAACATGATCAAACGCCCCAACAAGTACATCCTGATTTTGGCAGGTACGTTGCTTGCCTTCGTGGTGTTTGAATACTACAAGCCCAAGCCCACCGACTGGTCGCCGAGCTACCGCAACACGGATAAAAAACCCTTTGGCACTCGCGCCGTGTACGACCTGATGCCCGGCCTGATGCAACAACCCACCGTGGAGACCGTGCGGCTACCGCCATATAACCTACTGACGGAGAATGCTCTACCACCGAAAAGCAACTACGTAGCCATCTGCGAAAATTTTGCGGCGGGTGCGCTCGACACCAAAGCATTGCTCCGATACGTGGCGCGGGGCAACGCTGTGTTCCTCTCGGCCTACTCCTTCTCCGACACCATCAGCAACGCACTGGGCTTCAAGGCCGACACCCGGAACGTGCTGCAAGCCGATACTACGCTGCACTCCAATTTTGTGCTACCCGCCCTGTCTCGCCCCGGCGACTACACATTCCGGCACGACGACGGGCGTAATTTTCTGGTCGTGAAACGGCCCCGGTCGGGCATCACGGTGCTGGCCCGCAACGCCCGCCGTGAGGCTACTTTCCTGAAAATACCCCACGGCAAGGGCGTTTTTTATATCCACAACCTACCCTTGGCCCTCACCAACTACTATTTGCTGTGGCCCGCCACGGCTCCCTACGCCGCCACGGCGTTCTCGTTTTTGCCCCCCGCCCCCACCTATTGGGACGAGTACCAAAATCAGGGCCGGTTCAACGAGGCCGAGCAGTCGTTGCTGCGCTACATCAAGAAGCAGCCCGCCCTGACCTGGGCCTATTACATCGGTATTTTTGGACTGATTGCCTACGGTTTATTGGCCGGAAAACGGGTTCAGCGCGTGATACCGGTGGTGGAACCGCCCCGAAATACGTCGCTCGACTTTGTCGGTACAGTGGGACGACTCTATTTTCAACAAGCGAACCACGACCTGGTAGCCCGCAAAAAAATTCAGTATTTTTTGGCTACCCTCCGGGAACGCTACGCCCTCAGCACGCAAGTACTCGACCCGGAATTCAGCGACCTGTTGGCCCGCAAAAGCGATGTGCCGCTGGCGCAGGTGCAGGACCTGGTTCGGATGCTGAGCCAAGCCCGAAACGCGGTGTCGCTCTCCGAATATGACCTGCTGACGATCAACGCCGGTATGGAAACGTTTACGGCTGCCGCCCAACCCGGAAAAGCCAGCAGGGGGGCAATTTCGACGTACCAACCCAAAAAGCTAACCCCTAATTGATTCGTTTGCATGGAACAACCTTTTGAGTTACGCACTGACCTTCAAGGTCTTACCACCGCCATTGAGGCCATCCGGGCCGAGGTGGGCAAGGTCATTGTGGGCCAACACCAAACCATAGACTTGCTGTTGGCCGCGCTCCTGGCCGACGGGCACGTGCTGATTGAAGGCGTGCCGGGGGTAGCCAAAACCCTGACCGCCAAGCTGTTGGCCAAGACCGTATCGGTGCAATTCAGCCGCATTCAGTTTACGCCCGACCTGATGCCCGCCGACGTGCTGGGTACGTCGGTGTTTAGCCCCAAAACCGCCGAATTTTCGTTCAGGAAAGGGCCAATTTTTGCCAACCTGGTCTTGATTGACGAGATTAACCGGGCACCGGCCAAAACGCAGGCGGCTCTATTCGAGGCTATGGAAGAGCGGCAAGTCACCAACGACGGCACCACCTACACCCTGCCGCCGCCGTTCATGGTGCTGGCCACCCAAAACCCCATCGAGCAGGAGGGCACCTACCGCCTGCCCGAAGCCCAGCTCGACCGGTTTTTGTTTAAAATAGTGGTCAACTACCCCGAACAGGCCGAAGAAATCGACATTTTGCGGGGACACCACCAACGCCGCTCCCTCACCGACGCGCTGGCGGCCATCAACGCGGTGCTATCGGCGGAGCAACTCAATCAGATGCGCGATAAAGTAAGCCTGGTGCACGTGGAAGATAATCTTTTCGACTACATCGCGCAGGTAGTACGCAGTACGCGGGCCAACAAATCGCTGTATCTGGGAGCCTCGCCCCGCGCTACGGTGGCCCTACTCAACGCGGCAAAAGCCCTGGCCACGCTGCGGGGCCGCGACTTTGTTACGCCCGAAGATGTACAGGAACTGGCCGCGCCCGTATTGCGCCACCGCATTCTGCTCACACCCGAACGTGAAATGGAAGGCATCACCACCGACGACGTGATTGCCCAGTTGATTCAACAAGTGGAAGTACCCCGCTAAGTACCGCCGCGCTGGCCCTTCTACCAAACTGACACCCGCCCAACCGCCCCCCAACATGACCTTTATCCGCTCTCTTTTTGTGTCGTTGCGCGTGTGGTTTGCGCTGGCGGGGTTTGTGCTGGCGTTTGTGGTGGCCTATGCCCTGCCCTGGCTTTTTTTGCTGGTGCAGGTGGCATTTTCAGTATTTATCCTGCTGATACTGATTGATTTAGTGCTACTGTTTCGGGCGAATACGCGGGGCAGTCAGCCTATCTTTTTTGCCCGGCGCGACGTACCTGAACGGCTCTCTAACGGCGACCAAAACCCCATTACGCTCTACCTCGAAAACCGGTATTCGTTTGCCACGCCGGTGGAGGTAGTCGACGAAATTCCGTTCCAGTTCCAGCGGCGCGATGTGCTGTTTGCGGCCCGTCTGTTACCCAACGAAACCAAAATTATCCGCTATGACCTGCGCCCCACGCGCCGGGGCGAATACAGTTTCGGGGCCATCAATGTGTTCGTTATGACCCCGTTACAACTGGTGAAGCGACGGTTTCAGTTCGAAACGGGGCGGCTGGTGCCGGTCTACCCCTCCTACCTGCAAATGCGGCAATACGAACTGCTGGCCGCCAGCAACCGCCTCACCGAATTCGGCATAAAAAAAATTCGGCGCATTGGCCACAGCATGGAATTTGAACAGGTACGTCCCTACACCCTGGGCGACGACCAACGGACCATCAACTGGAAAGCCACCGCCCGCCGCTCGGACCCCAACCAGGCCAATCTGGTGGTGAACGCCTACACCGACGAACGCTCGCAGGCGGTGTACTGTCTGATTGACAAGGGCCGCGTGATGCGCTCGCCGTTTGCGGGGCTGACTTTGCTGGATTATGCCATCAACGCCGCGCTGGTACTGAGCAACATTGCCCTGCTGAAACAAGACCGCGCCGGGCTGATTTCGTTCTCTGACCGGATTGGGCAAGTGGTGCCCGCCGACCGCCGACCGGGCCATATGCTGAAAATTCTGGACGTGCTGTACCGCCAGAAAACCCGCTACCTCGAAACCGATTTTGAAGCCCTCTACACCACCATCCGCACCCAGGTACGTCAGCGGGGACTGCTGCTGTTGTTCACCAATTTTGAAACCCTGAGCGGGATGCAGCGTCAGTTACCCTACCTGCGGCGGCTGGCCAAAGACCACCTGCTGCTGGTTATTTTTTTCGACAACACCGAACTCCGCACCCTGCTCGACACGCCCGCCCAGGACACCGAGCAGATTTACACGAAGACCATCGGCGAAAAGTTTGCCTACGAAAAGCAACTGATTGTGAAGGAGTTAGGGCAATACGGCATCCAGAGCATTCTGACCGCCCCGCAGGATTTGACCGCCAACACGGTAAACAAATACCTGGAACTGAAAGCACGCGGCATGATTTAGCCCGGCGTTTGTGGCGCGTTTTTTTCTACCGAAACGAGACGGTCATGGTCTGCACCACCGGCTGAAGCTGTTGCATGGCCGGGCTGTCGGAACTGAATTCGGCATCGCCCAGCACTTGTTCGTAGCGTTTCCGGTAAACGGCGGCGCGGTTGTCGGGCACCACAAACCCCAGGCTCAGGTACGTTACGCCAGAGGTTTCGGCCAACCGTCCGCCCCGCCAACCCGATGTTTGCCCGCCATAATCCCACTCGAACCCGTAGAGGCTGAAAGGTCGTCCGTTGCATTTTTCCACGGCGGCGATAGTCATTCCCGGCGTTAGCCCGTCGGGGGTCGTCCACTGCGTGGTGGCTCCGGCGGTGCCGGGCAGCAGGGCGTTATTCTCGTCGCGGGCGGGGCGAATGAGCACCGTGGCGGGGCGGGCAAACCGAAGGGTGTCGCGCCAGAGAATCTGGGCCTGATCGGCGGTATTTTTGAAGAGCGTGGTGCCAATTTCATACTGCCCTTCCACGGTGTAGATGGTATCGCGGCAAGCGTTTTCGGCACCCAGCAACCCAATCAGGCTGGCTTCGGTGGCGGCACTGTCGATGGCCCCGACCTGCGTTCCGGGGATGATCAGAAAATTATCCGGCGAGGGGTCAAGTAGGTTATTGGGCAGAGCGGCGGCGGTGGCGGGCGCGGTTGGGGAGCCAGAATCGGGCTTTTTTTGTTGGCAAGCGATTCCTCCCAGGCTCAGGGTCAGCAACAGAATGGGTAGCGGGTGTGTCGGCATAGGGGTGGGTTTTGGGTAGGGTCAGATGGTAGCTTGTAGAAAAGGGCGGATGTCGATTTTATCCCAGACCCGCTGCACACAGTAGGGTTCCCAGGCGAGCCACTCCTGGATTTGGCTTTCCTGGTCGAAATCGAGCAAGAGCATCGAACCGATCATCTGCCCCTGGGCATCGAGCAGGGCACCGCCCAACACAAAATGACCCTCGGCATCCAGGCGGCGGGCACCCTCGAAATGGGCAGCGCGGGCGGCCATCCGGCGGGCGGGGGCATCGGGGTCGGTTCCGTCGTAGGCATGAATTACGTAGCGCATGGGTTTGTTTTTGGTCAAACATAACAGAAAAGAGCCAACGCGCCTCAGGCAAGCGAACGGCGTGGGGGTACATGCGGCTCCGGTTGTTGGCAAAGGGTGAGGTAGTGGCGGGTCTCGGCCAGGCCCCGGATGAGGCCATAACAACCGGTGGAGGGGGTTGCCACAAATGGGTCGGTAGGCGGCAGGATGGGGTGCCAGGGGTAGCTCGGCTCGGTGGCGGGGAAGTGCTGAAACGTGTACTGGCAGAGCCGCTCAAGCCAATCCGGCACGTTGGAGTGTCGGGTATGTCGGTAGCCATTTGCTAGCATGGCCAGGGCCAGGGCGTGGGTGGCGGCGTGGCGTTGACCGGCTTCGGCAAAGGGCATAGGCTGGCCTTTGCTATCCGTGTAGTGGGGCAACCCCTGCACTAGCACGGGTGGCCCCGCCAGGCGGTTGGGGCGGGCGGGGGCGGTTGGCCAGGTACGTTCGCAGAGAGCCAGAACCCAGTTCGTAGCTTGCTGAACGAGCTTACGATTGCCCAGTTTGGCCCCGGTTTCCAGCACCACGGCGGCAGCTTGCACCGAAAGGTTGGTGTGAAGCCGCCGCCCTTCCGGCGTGTTGCTGAAGGCACCGCCCGGCCCCACAAATTCGCGGAACTGGTCGTGCCGTCTGTCCAGAAAATCGGTCAGCAGTTCGTCCAGCAGTGGTTCAGTAGCCTCCTTCCAGTCGGCGGGGGTGAACAGGTGCTGACTGTCGAGCAAGGCGCGGAGCACGGCCACGGGTTGGCTGAGGGGTTTCAGGGGCTGGGGCTGCGTAGGCGGGGCCACCAGCCGGGTGTGGCGGTGGGTTTGGTAAGGTACCAGCAGGGTCTGGAAGGTCTGTTTGGCCAGCCGTGCCCACTCGTCGTGGCCCGTGGCGAGGTGCATTTGGGCGTAAGCAGCGGCTACGCGGGCGGTGGTGAGGGGGTCGTGAGTAAGAGGCTGCTGCATCAGCGCAATGGGGTTGCCCAGCCGGTCGAGGGTTGTGTAACACGCCAGTTGAGAGTCGTGGGCGTGCTCGGCCAAAAAATCGGCCCCGTGCAGGGCGTGGTCGAGCCAGTCGGGTTGAGCATCCAGGGTGGTATAAAGCCAGGCGAAGGCCCAGACTTGCTCGGCTTGCCGGGCCACGGTTTTGTTAGCCTCCAACGTTGACCCATCGGCAGCCAGGTACTCGAAATAACCCCCTCCCAGCCCGTCGCAGGCATATTTCAGCCAAAAAGGCAGACATTGCTCCAGCAGAGCATGCTGGCATTGGGCGGCGAGCGGGCGAAAATCGGGCAAACGGCGGTTTGGCGGGCGGGGTTCCGGCCTTTTAGGTGGAAATAAGTCAACGGGGATTCAAACAATCAAATATAACGCAAGCCGAAGGCCGACTATACGACCCTATGAAGTTGGGGTTAAAAAACTTCGTTCAGGTTGAAATACAACCCCCGCGACCCACTGGCTCCGATACCGTAATCAATGGCCAGATTGGTGCGAGTGGCTTTGTTGACCTTGACCCGCAACCCGCCGCCCACCCCCGGCCAGGTACGTAGCGCGGTGTTACGATTGGGTGTTTCCAGCCCCGGCGGCACCCCGCCCGGCCAGGGGCCAACGGCCTGAATATTAGCAAATAACACCGCCCCTACTAACCCGTTCGCCGTGACGCGGGTGCGGTACTCGGCCTCCAGGTAGTGGTACGATGGCCCCCGCAACCGGCCCATGGTGTAGCCCCGCGCCGTGTTGTTGTGGGTGTCCCAACCCGTGGCAGGTAAATCCAGATACGGAGCCAGCCCGCTAAACGTGGCCCAGTTGAAGGCCCAAAACGCCAGTTGTTTTCCGCCCCCACTGCCCAACGGCACGTACCGGCGGTAGTCGAGCCAAAGGGCCTGGTAGTTGGTGCTGCTGCCTAGTTCCTGCCGGTACACCCGGTATTGGGCCAGCAGATATGAGCCGCCCGTGGGGTTGTTGGCATTGTCGCGTAGGTCGCGAAGCAGACCCAGCATCAGGCCAGACGAGGTAGACTGAGCGGTTTTTCCGTAGCGGTCAAAATCGGTCGGTTGTCCGTCGGGGGCCAGGTTTTGAATGGCGAAGTGGCGGTCGAGGAGATAGCCCGCGCCCAGCAGATACTGCCGCCCCACGGCCCGGTAAACACTCTGGTAAAACCGAATATGGTCGTAATCGACGGGGCTGGCGTTGGCTAGTTGCGTTCGCCCACCCAAACCAAACGTAGTGGTCGGAAAATTATAATACCGCCAGTCGCTTTGCAGGTGGTAGCGGTACTGGCGCGTCCAGATGTAGCCAATGGCCGCTACCAACACCTGGTTATACTGCGAGTAGCCCGCATATAAACCCGCCGTAGACAGCCGCGTCTTGGGCGAGTCTTTGGGGTAAAACGCCGTTGTCAGAATGCCCCCCACGGCAAACCCCGTGGCGGGCGACGAGTTGAGTGAGGGCAAGATGGCCCACTGCGGTTTGCTGGCCACCACCGAGTCGGCACCGGGAGCCATTGAAATGCCGAACCACCGTTTTCCCAACTCATTCAGGTCCAGTTGCGCCGGAGGCAACGCGCCGGGGTCGGTTTGCGCCCAAACGTCTGCGTTCAAACTCAAAAGAAGGAGCCAGCAAAAAATGAAACGGATAAATTGGGGCATGAGTAGTAGCGGGTTCAACCAGGTAAACCAATTCATACGCCGGGCTGTTCAGTACCGTTGCGGCGCGGCCAACCGCTTTACCCGCGTGGCTTACCCGCCACTCACGGGCGGAATCAGGGCAATCTCATCCGTAGGTTGGAGCACCGTGTCCGGCTCGGCATATTCGCTATTAACCGCCACCAGAATAGATTTTACCCCGCCCAACGCCGGGAATTGGCCCCGTAGCGTGGCCATCAGGTCACTGACACGGCTACCGGACGGCAGGTCTACCGCCAGTTGGGACTTACCCACCAGATCGCGGGTGATGCCGAAAAACAAGACGTTGCAGGGTTGGTTCATGGGCGCAAAGTACGGGAGAAGTGGGGGGCCGGGCAACCCCAATCAGCGGGGCAGTAGCCAGGTACGTTGCAACACGGTTTGGGCAGATTTGTTTTGGGGACTGAACGCATCGCGCTCGTGGTAAGGCCCTTCCCGGTTGGTTTGGTCGTGCATGAACCATTTCCAACAAAAACCGCCCGCATACCAGGGCTGCGCCCCCAGGGTTTGCAGCAAAGCCGTGTAAGCGTTGGCCTGTGCCTCCGCGTTGGGCACACAGGCAGATTCCGATTCCCACGGTTTTTCGGCGCAGTGGTCGCAGGTACGGTAGCCAAACTCGGTGAACAGCACCGGCTTTTGGTATTGGGCACTGAGGGCATTCAGGGCGGCAACGGGCTTTTTCCAGCCCCGCGTCAACGCTGCCACCGAGGGCGTTTTTTGGTCGGCAAGCGGGAAATAGGCATCCACGCCAATGTAGTCGAGTTGATTCCAGAAGGTAAGTTTTTCGTACCGGTCCCAGTTGGCGGCGTAGGTCAGTTTGCCTTTATACACCTGCCGCACATCGGTAATGAGCCGTTGCCAAAACGCGGGGCGGGCCAGGGCAAATTGGTCCAATTCGGTGGTGATGCAGAACAAATCAAGGCGCAGCGAATCGGCCAGGCGGGCGTTGGCCAGCACGTAACCCCGGTAGTCGGCCTCGAACGATGTCCAGTCGGCTTCGGTGCTGAAAGCCAGGTCGAGGTGCGAGCCACCCATCATCCAGACGTGGGGTTTCAGCATGATTTTCAGGCCCTGAGCACGGGCCATGGCCACGGTTTCGGCCACGCCCTGCGGCGTTTCGCCCCACCATTGATGGTTGCCAGAACGGCGTTGCCCCGGCGGGGGGTTGCCGTGCCAGTAGAAATGCGGGTCGTCTTTGCGGCAAAATCCGTAGGGCACCACCGCCACCCAAGTGCCGCCCACGGCCCGCAGATGTTGAAGGCTGGAATCGCTGGGTTTGGTGGGCGGGGCCACCAGGTTGGCCCCCCGAATAGCCTCGCCCCGGTACTGAAACGGAGGGGCCATCTGGCAGCTACCCAACGCGGCGGGGAGCAACAAGCTGACGAAAATTGCCAGTTGGCGAATCGGATTGCGGGCGAGGAAAGCCATTGGTCAGGTATATTGGTTCAGGTCAAAATAGCGGTCAAATTGGCGGGGGAATAGTTAATGCTCTTGAGCGTTTTGTGGTCGCTGTTGCGGAAAACCAGAAACTTCCCCGCCGATTCCATCACGTGCGCCGCCACGCCCTTCTCGGCGTAATGCGCCACGGTGGCCTCGGCTTCGGTCAGGGTATGGCAGGCTTTGCTCATGTTGGAACGCTGCACTTCGTTGAATAACGTATTGAATTTTTCGCCCAGCCCAAATTCCAGCACCGCCCCGGAAAGTACGTACTGCAAATCACAAAGGGCATCGGCAATTTCGACCAGATTTTCGTCGGCAATAGCCTGGCGAAGCTCGTCCAGTTCTTCGGCCAACAGCGATATGCGTAATCCGCACCGGGCATTAGATGGAATTTGGGGAGAATCGAGCACGGGAGCGTGGAAGGTGCGGTGAAAATCGGCCACTGCGTTTAGTGTATCGGGAGAGATCATAGTATTTTTTTTAGCTCAAAGTGAGGTGGGTAATAGATTGGTTTTAATCAGTTTAATGGCAATGGCCAGCAGGATTATGCCGAAAATTTTGCGCAACACATTCAGCCCCCCCGGCCCGATTCGGTCTTCGAGCCACACCGACGATTTCAGCACTGCGTAGATCAGTATCAGGTTCAGCACAATGCCTACCAGGATATTAACCGTTTGATATTCAGCACGTAATGAGATGAGCGTGGTGAGGGTACCGGCCCCGGCAATGAGCGGGAACGCAATGGGCACAATGTGCGCCGCCCCATCGGCTTCAACCTGCGTTTTGAAGATGGTCCGCCCTAAAATCATCTCCAGTCCGATCAGAAAAATAATTAGCCCACCGGCCACAGCAAAAGAGGCCACGTCTACGCCAAATAATTTAAGAATTCGTTCACCAACAAATAAGAAAATAATCATCAATACGCCCGATGCCAGGGTAGCGCGTTCGGCTTCAATCTTTCCCAGTTTTTGCCGCAAATCAATCAGCACCGGCAGCGAACCGAGTATGTCGATAACCGAAAATAAAATGAGCGTGACAGAAATTATTTCTTTAAAAACCAGCATGGGGTGTTGGGATAAGCTAGTGTGTTGTCAGGTCCCCCGACCTGACGGGTATTGGGTCCCCCGACCCAGGCCGAATTTTAGCAACGCTCGAAGAGCAATCTTTTCGCTACTCGCCTACGGCGGTTGTACGTTCTCGGCCTGGGTCGGGGGACCCATTTTCAGTCAGGTCGGGGGACCTGACTGCACCCACCCAACAAAAAACTGTTTCAACCCTTCTATCTCTTCGTCCGAAATGGCCGGGAAATTGGCAATTCGGAACGTGGTATCTTTCAATCCGCCATAGCCGTTGCCCAACAAAAAACCAGCTTCTTTGGCAGCGGCTTTCACCTGCGAAACCGCCACCGACGTACCTGACACGGCAATGACCGTGTCTGACCGTTGGGCGGGGTCGTTGACCAGCAACTGGAAGGGCGAACCAGCCATTTTTTCCACGAAAAACGAGTACCAACGGGCGGCACGGGCCAGGGTTCGGGCGTGGGTTTGGGCAATGGGCGGGCAAATGGCCATAACCCGGTCGAGCAGGTAGATACCCAGCCCGTTGGGGGTGTAGGGCGTTTGGTTTTGTCGGAAATTTTCGTGCAAGAATAGTAAGCTGTTGTAATGCGACCGCTCGCCAATAGCCTCGGCGCGGGCAAGGGCCGCTTCGGAATAGAGGAGCACGGCCAACCCGGCGGGCAAACCAAAACACTTCTGCACGGACGCAAACCAGACATCGGCCAACGACCATTCCAACAAAATACCGGCCATCGACGAGACCGCATCCACGGCGATAAGTCCTTCAAAGTCAGCGCGGTAGGTGGCCAGTTCGTCCATACGTACCTGAGTGCCGTTGGCCGTTTCGTTCTGCACAAGGCACAGCACATCGGCGGGGGCGGCGGGGCGGGCGGGGCGAAGGCGGCGGGCATAGTCCATCCATTTTTGGCCAAACGCGCCCCGATACGGGTGGTCGCTGTGGTGGCGGGTGAGCGACTGCGCCACAATTTCCCAGCATTCCGTGGCCGAACTCACCAGCGCAATGTGGTAGTTGTCAGGTACGTTCAGCACCCGCCGTACTCCCTGCAAAGCCCCCTCGGTAATGGCCATAAACGCCGGGCTGCGGTGGTTCAGGCTCACCACCCCCGACCGGCAGGCTTCGGCGGCGAAGTCAGCCACCTGCGGGTAGATTTTGGACGGGCCGGGGTAGAACGTGGTCATAGCAACGCCCGGATGGCCAGTTCGTAGCCCGTCAGGCCCAGCCCTACAATAACGCCCCGGCAATGGGCCGAGAGGTAACTGTGATGGCGGAAGGCTTCGCGGGCGTACACGTTGCTGATGTGAACTTCCACGGCGGGGGCCGTCACGGCAGCAAGGGCATCGGCCAAAGCAACGGAGGTGTGCGTCAATGCCCCTGCGTTGATGACGATGCCGTTGACCTCGAACCCCAGTTCGTGAATTTTATCAATGAGTTCGCCTTCGTGATTCGACTGAAAATAGCGAAGTTGCACGTCGGGAAACAGGGCCTCTACGGTCTGGAGGTAGTCAACAAAGCTGCGGGTGCCATAGATATGGGGTTCGCGCTTACCCAGCAGGTTCAGGTTGGGGCCGTTCAGAATCAGAATCGTGGTCATGGGGTGCAGGTACGTTGCCAATGCACAAAGTACGGTGCCCCGACCTGAAAAGTTAGCCTGGTTTTACGTTTTTTGTTATGTGGAACGAATACACTACCGCCTTTAAAAATTACCTCCGGCTGGAACGGTCGCTTTCCGAACATTCCATCGAAGCCTACCTCCACGATGTGGCCCGCCTGGCCGAATACCTCCACCTGACTCACCCCACCCCCAACCCGCTGACGGTTACAGAGGGGCATATTTCGGGGTTCATGCAGTATGTAGGCGAGTTGGGTTTGGCCGCCACCAGCCAGGCCCGGATGCTCTCCGGCCTGAAGACATTTTATACGTACCTGTTGCTCGAAAACCTGATTTCGACCAACCCCGCCCAGCGCGTAGAAGGGCCGCGCCTGGGCCGAAAATTGCCCGACACGCTCAGTTTCCCCGAAATTGAGCAACTCCTGGCCGCCATCGACCTCTCGCCCCCGGCAGGCCCCCGAAACCGGGCCATGCTGGAAGTGCTCTACAGCGCGGGCCTGCGGGTGTCCGAAATGTTGGACCTGAAGCTGACCGACTGCTATTTCGACACCGGGTTTGTGCGGGTGGTGGGCAAGGGCAGCAAGGCGCGGCTGGTACCCATTGGCGGCGATGCCATCCGGTACGTGGCGAGCTACATCCGCCACAGCCGCAGCCTGATTGACATTGAAAAAGGACACGAAGACACGCTTTTTCTGAACCGGCGGGGCAGTCGGCTGTCGCGCATCACGGTCTTCACCACCATCAAGGAACTGGCCCTGGTGGCGGGCATTAGCAAAACCATCAGCCCGCACACGTTTCGTCATTCCTTTGCCACGCACCTCATCGAGGGCGGGGCCGACCTGCGGGCCGTGCAGCAAATGCTGGGCCACGAATCCATCACGACCACTGAAATCTACACCCACCTCGACCGCGACTACCTGCGCCAAACCCTGACCGATTTCCACCCCCGTGGGCGGTGAAAAGAGAATTCCGTGGTCGCGCTGATGCCGTGTCGGCATCCGTTTTCATGCTGCCGAAAAGACAACTCCTAGGACCGATTGAGATACGGCATACTTACCAAACCATTGATTTTCAAGTAAATATGGTCGTTTTTCAAGTCAATGAGTATGTTGAAACGCTTGAGGAGATCGTTACCAAAGAAGTTCATCTGGGAGCCGCCGGGGCTTTTGTAGCCAAGCAGCGATGTGGGAATCGTGTCGAGTTCAAAGCCGTTTAGACGAAGTGATGGCACCGAAACAACGGAACTCTCGTATTTCCGGCCCGCTCCATCGCTAAACGTTAACTTCTTCATGATTTTCAGGTCTTTGGGGAACTGCTGATTGCTCATCCATACGCTGTCTAAAATCATGGCGAGGTCGGAACCCGTATCGAACAGAAAATCACCCGTGTAGTGCTTGCCACCTGTTTTTATAGTCGCTTCGACGCAGAATGACGATTGAATAAACTTAATGTCCGATTTGACGTACCCCTGCCGCCGGTTTGGGAGCCGGTCGTGGACAATGAGCCGATTGTTATCGTAGTCGATTTCAACGAATTTGCCATCAAACACCCGCCAGCCAAACCGCCCGTCCATGTCTAGTGCAGCATTGTTGGCCACGCCCACCGTGGGATTATCCCAAATCAGACCCCCAATTTGCAGTGTGCTTATTTTCTCCAGGCGGTTAAAATCGGGCTTTGTTTTACCCGCCAACGCATCGGGTTGGTTAGCCAATAGTTTTGTTTTACCCAAAACAGCGGTCTTCGTAAGCCGAAAATCAATTGACCCCAAATCGAAATGCAGGTTCAGCGTGTCTCGGTTGTTTACGATACTTTTTACGTGAATTGCATTGTGTTTGGTGAGGATAAATGGAATCGTATCATGCCCATTTTTGGCTTGTTTGAGCGGGCTGCCAACCGATTTTGAACTGATAATCCGGGTGTAACACGAGTCTTTTTCATTGAGCAAAATGATAAAATCGAACGAGGCACCGGGTTTCAGGTTTACGCTGATGGAGTCTATATCGGTATAAAAAGTGACCCGTTTGGGTTTCTTGGCTCTGTCGGCCATGTACACATCGGGCTTCGCGCGGGGCGAAAGAAACCAGGCATTTTTCTCCAAATACCCCCCATCGTTGATGGCAACAGCAGACGAGTTTGCCCTGATGACGGGCAATGCAGATTGACCACAAACTGAATGAACCAAGAACAGGGCGATGATAAACGGGGGATAGTTCATTTTTTTGGTAGAAAATAACCGCTAAATCCTACACCATTTCGGTCTTAAACTCCGATGTTTTGTGGAAAACCAGGTCGGGGTTATTGTCCTGATTCATGCGCAACATCCAGTCCGATTCAGCCAGGAAGACCGGGTTTTGGTCTTTGTCGTAGCCAATCTGGTTGCCTTTCAAACGAATGAATTCGTTCAGTTTGGTCTTGTCGGTGGCCGTAATCCAGCAGGCGCGGCTGGTGTTCATGGGTACCCACCGGCATTTGGCCCCGTATTCGTGTTCGAGGCGGTACTGAATCACGTCGAATTGCAGTTCGCCCACGGTGCCCACAATTTTGCGGTTGCCCAGGGCCAGCGTAAACAACTGCGCCACACCCTCGTCGGTGAGTTGCTGCACCCCCTTCTCCAACTGCTTCGATTTCATGGGGTCAAGGTTGATAAGTTCTTTGAAGAGTTCGGGCGAAAAACTCGGAATGCCCTGATACTGAAAGTCTTCGCCCTCGGTCAGCGTATCGCCAATTTTGAACGTACCAGTGTCGTAGAGGCCAATCACGTCGCCGGGAAAGCCTTCATCGACCACCGCTTTGGCATCGGCCATGAAACTAAACGGGCTGGAAAACCGCACGTCTTTATCGAGCCGGGTGTGGTGGTAGAATTTTCCGCGCTCGAATAAGCCGGAGCAGACCCGCAAAAACGCAATCCGGTCGCGGTGGCGGGGGTCGAGGTTGGCGTGAATTTTAAAGACGAACCCGCTGAACTTGGCCTCCTCCGGCTCCACCACCCGCTTATCGGTGGGGCGGGCAATGGGTTCGGGCGACACCTGACAGAACCCGTCGAGTAATTCTTTCACCCCGAAATTATTAACCGCCGACCCGAAAAATACCGGGGCAATCTCCCCGGCGCGGTACGCATCCACGTCGAACGGGTCATACACGCCCTCAATCAGTTCTACGTCCTCGCGGAGTTGGGCGGCATCGCGGGCACTCACTTTTTCGTCCAACAAGGGGTCGTTGATGTCGATGGGCAGCACGTCTTCTTCCACCTTCGTTTTATTGACCCGGAAAAAATACAGTTTCTTTTCGTAGAGGCTGTACACCCCCTTAAAATCGGCCCCCATGTTCACGGGCCACGTCAGGGGGCGTACCCGGATGTTGAGTTTTTCTTCCAGTTCATCCAGCAAATCGAACGGGTTGCGGCCTTCGCGATCCATTTTATTGACGAAGATAATTACCGGCGTGTCGCGCATCCGGCACACTTCCATCAGCCGTTCGGTTTGCTCTTCCACGCCCTTCACGCAGTCAATAACCAGAATAACCGAGTCTACGGCGGTGAGGGTGCGGTAGGTGTCTTCGGCAAAATCTTTGTGGCCGGGCGTGTCGAGAATATTGATTTTCTTCCCGTCGTAATCGAACGTCATCACCGACGTGGCCACCGAAATACCGCGCTGTTTTTCGATCTCCATGAAATCGGAAGTGGCCGATTTCTTAATTTTGTTCGACTTCACGGCCCCGGCAGTTTGGATTGCCCCGCCGAAGAGCAGCAGTTTTTCGGTCAGCGTGGTTTTGCCCGCATCGGGGTGGCTGATGATGGCGAAGGTGCGGCGGCGGGCAATTTCCTGCTCTCTGTTCATGGGTACGGGGCGAAAAAATCAGGCCGCAAAGGTACGGAAAAAACAGCCGGTGGCCCTGAGAAACCCGCGTTAGGTTGCCGTTGCCACGTACCTGAACAAGTGCGCCCATGCCAGGTACGTTACAGCAGGTTTATCCGGGGCTATGGCCTGACAGGATACCAGACCCATTCTGCCTGACAATGACCCACCACCGTACTCGTTTCATCCATAATGTCGCATTCCAGAACCAGTTCACCTTTCTCCGTCTCTTGAATATGTTGCATTTGTTCGGCTGTGAGCGTGGCCGTCACCCGAATATCACCCTGCGCTTTACGCCCGTATTGAATGGAAACTGTTTTGGCCACCACCGTCCGGTCGTCGGTCAGGTTGGCCCCCACAAGCAGGGCCATCGCACTTTCAGCCGTGGTGTACATACCCCCGGCCTGAATGCCCCCCCGACCATTTTGTACCCCCGGCAGGTTGGGCAGATGGAGTTGACAACGGGTAGATTCATACGCTTCCACCCGAATACCCAGTGTGCCAAAAATAGGAATAAGCTGTTGCAGCGTGTGGGTCAGCGCGGCCACCTGACCGGCGGGCGGCAGGGCAGCTAGCTGTTGTTTGAGTTGGATAAATCGGTTGTTGACTGCCATGTGAAGGGTTGGTTTAAACAAGTAAATTATCGAACATCCCGTCCAGTTCCTGACGAATTTGGAACGGACTATCCTGAAACAAGTCTTTCAGCCGTAGCTGAACGTCGTCGCTGATGCTGTCTTTTTGCCGAAAAACAATGTCCTGAATGCGCTGATGGTAAGCCCGGTTGAACCGCAGGGTGTGCTTATCCACAATGCCCTGCTGGGTTAGCAATCTGGCTTTTTTGGGGCATCGGCAGGGGTTTCCGGGGTCAATCAATCCGCACTTGCCCGACACAAATTGGAGCAAATCAGCTTTGGCGCGGTGGAGCCGAACCCGGTAGTTGCCCGTAGACAACCCAAATAACTCGGCTCCCAACCGATGGTCGACCCCAAAAATTTCGCCAATAATATACAGCAACCGTTGGTCGCGGTTGAGGCACAGGAGCATGGCCGTTGAACACAATATCCGAACCTCTTCTACTTCGGCTTCTGTAGGCTCGGCCATCGGTATTTCCATCAAAGGCAACTCTTCCGGGCTACGTTGCCGGTCAATGTGTTGTTCGTAGTGCCGGGCAGGGCTGTTCAAAAAGTGGTTCACCACAATTCGATATAGCCAGGTGCGAAACTGACTTCGCCCGCCGAAGGTCTTCAGACTGGTAATGACTTTAATCAGCACCTCCTGTGTGGCATCGAGGGCATCGTCGGGGTCAAGAAAAAGCCGCAGGGCCAGGTTATACACATAATCCTGGTGCCGTTTAAGCAGATGTTCGAGCGCGTCGCGATTGCCACCAACGGCTTCGGCAACCAGCACTTCGTCTGGCAAGTGGGGTGTTTCACTGTTCATCGCGTTCTGTGGTTTTGCGTATCAGCCGGATAAACCAATCCGTTGGCAGTATGGCCCGCAACCGTACAAGAAGCCTGGAACGGCTGTTGCCTACTACGTACCTGAGTTGCCCGCGCCCATCGGTGGCAGCCCTGAATACGGTTTCGGCAACAGTTTCGGGAGCTACTGCTCCGGCAAAAGTACGGTCGGCAACGGCTTGCAAACGGGTCATGTAGGCGGCATATACCGGCAAACTATAGATGGTAGAACGTACCTGCGACCGTCCGTTAAAGTTGGTTTTGGTGGCACCGGGTTCAACCAATTTCACCTGTATGCCCATTTGACGAAGTTCAAACTGAAGACTTTCTGAGAAGCCTTCCACCGCCCATTTAGTGCTGTGATAAACACTGTAGAGCGGGTAGGTCATCAGGCCGCCCACCGACGAGATATTGATTATCAGCCCACTATGCTGATCACGGAAGTGCGGCAACCAGGCCCGAATCACGTTCATCAGGCCGAACACATTCACGGCAAACATGGCTTGCACCTGCGCGTCACTAGCCAGTTCAAACGCACCGAAGCCCCCGTAGCCGGCATTATTGACTAGCACGTCCAATTGCCCAATTAACCGCCGCGCTTCGGTTATGGACCGCGCAATGCTGCCCAAATTGGTTACGTCCAGGGCCAAAACGTGTACATTGGGCAGTTCGGCCAAGTCCCCGGCATCGGCAGGGTTACGCATAGTGGCTATGACCTGCCAACCCTGCTTACTGAAAAGAATAGCCGTGGCCCGGCCAATGCCCGACGATGCGCCGGTAATGAAAACCGTCTTTGTCATTCTGGTACGTTGTTGAGCAACACGGGTGTCGTATACCAATCATAGCGGCTCACGGCTTGCGTTGCCAAGAACGATTTGGCCTCGCGGGCCGAAGCAAACAGCAACACCGCCCCCTGCGTTTGGGCGGGGTCAGTGACGATGTACGTTCGCCACAAGCCGGGTTGTTTGGCCAGACAATGCCTCGACAACGCTGGGCTTATGCCCTGAATTACCACGGTTACGGCCTCACTCTCCGGCCCATAGGCAAACGGAGCGGCCACAAAACTGGTATCCGCCACCACGGGCATATACACCACATCGGGCTTTGCGCCGCGTTTTTTTTCAACGTCGGCAAACCAGGCCGGTGTAAACCACTGACGCGCATCGGTGGCTGTTTCCCACAAATAAATTCCGCCGAAAAATTTACCCTTCCCGGTTTCGATGCTCGAAAAGGCTTTGAACCGTAAGCCTTTAACGGCCTTATAGGTGGGTATGGTTTTACGATACTCACGGGACAACAGAAAGTCGAACGCATACCAGGGAGCTTTTACGCGCACAATGGCCACCACCCGACCGTTGGCATCAAATAATGGGTTGGCAGCGGGAGTGTCCGTTGCCGGAGCGATGATGGCCGAGAGGCTCAAACACAACGTAGTTGTCAGAATTAGCAGCATAGCGAAGTTGGTTTATACGGCTACTTAGACCAGGCAGGGGCCATGTGTTACAAAACCTGCCCCTGCTCGCCCCTACTTTTCTGACTTTAATCGTATTTTTGCTTCTAAACCTACAACACCCGGCAACCCCCGCATGGAACCAACGACACAACCCCACCCCTGGACGAAGTTTTACCCCGCCGGGGTGCCCACCGAAATAAACCCCGATGCCTACCCCTCGTTGGCCGCGCTGGTTGAGGAAGGGTGCCGCCGCTTTGCCGACCGGCCCGCCTATGCCTGTATGGGTAAGCAGATTACGTTTCGGGAAATAGACGAGCAATCGAAACAATTCGCGTCGTTTTTGCAGCACGACCTGGGTCTGCACCCCGGCGATCAGGTCGTGATTCAGATGCCCAACCTGTTGCAATACCCCATTGCCATGTTCGGCATTTTGCGGGCGGGCATGACGGTGGTGAACACCAACCCGCTCTACACACCCCGCGAAATGTTGCACCAATTCAACGATTCGGGCGCGAAGGCGATTATCATTTTGGCCAATTTTGCCGCCAACCTGGAAAAAATCATCGACAAAACCCAAATCAAACACGTAGTTGTCACCGAACTGGGCGACCGGCTGGGGTTCCCCAAGAAACTACTGGTCAATGCCGTGGTCAGGTACGTGAAGAAATTGGTACCGGCCTACAACCTGCCCGGTGCCATTTCGTTCAACGAAGCCATGAGCCGGGGCACCCGCCAGCCCATGACACCGGTCAATATCAAAAACACCGACCGGGCCTTTATCCAATATACCGGCGGCACCACGGGCGTGTCGAAAGGGGCCGTGCTGACCCACCGGAATATCATCGCCAACGTGGAAGGTCAGGATGTCTGGATGGCCCCCTCCAACGTGCCACTGGGCGAAGGTATCATTGTGGCCGCCCTGCCCCTCTACCACGTTTATGCCCTGACCACCAACGCCATGGCTGCCCTCAAGAGCGGGGCCATGAACCTGCTCATCACCAACCCCCGCGACCTGGACGGCTTTATTGACGAACTGAAAAAATACAAAATCACCGCCTTCACCGGCGTAAACACGCTCTACAACGGCCTGCTGAATCACCCCCGCATTACGGAAATAGACTGGAGCTACCTGCGCGTTACGTCGGCGGGGGGCATGGCCCTGCAATCATCCGTGGCAGACCGGTGGCAGAAACTCACGGGCAACGTACCTGCCGAGGGCTACGGCCTGTCGGAAACCTCGCCCGTGCTGTCGTCCAACCCCGTGGATGGCACTTCGCGGGTGGGCACCATTGGTGTTCCCTGGCCCAGCACCGACATGAAATGTATGCTGGACGATGGCACGGAAGCCGCCCTAGGCCAGCCCGGTGAAATCTGGGCGCGAGGGCCGCAGGTGTTTCAGGGCTACTACAACCGCCCCGACGAGACGGCCAACGTGATGGACGGCGACTGGTTTAAAACCGGCGACATTGGGGTGGAAAACGAGGACGGTTTTTTCAAGATCGTTGACCGCAAAAAAGACATGATTTTGGTGTCGGGCTTCAACGTGTACCCCAACGAGATCGAAGAGGTGGTGTCGCAGTGCCCCGGCGTGTTGGAGGTGGCTTGCATTGGCATTCCCGACCCCAAATCGACCGAGATTGTGAAGGTATTTGTGGTGAAGAAAGACCCCGCCCTCACCGAAGCCCAGATCACGGCCCACTGCCGCGAAAACCTGACGGGCTACAAAGTACCCCGCCAAATTGAGTTCAGAACGGAACTGCCCAAATCGAACGTGGGCAAAATTTTGCGCAAACCCCTTCGGGATGAGGAACTCGCCAAGCAGAAGTAGACCGGCTCCGGCCCCAGGTACGTGGCAACACGGGTCAGGACGCTAATTGACTGATTTTTTGTTTGAAACCGGCAAACTGGTTGAAAAATAGGTTGGCTTTTCGCCGCGACACCTCCACCCGGTCGCCGTTGGTGAGCAACACCGCTGGCTGTTGCCGGGAATGGTCCGTTTCTTCCAGATAGAGCATGTTCACAATGGTTTTTTTGTGCGGGCGGGCAAACACATCGGGCGACAGCCGGGCAAACAGTCGCTTGAGCGTCAGGGATACCATCAGGCGGCTACCGTCGTTGAAATGAAACGTTGAGTAATTACCTTCCCCTTCCAGCCGGACAATGGTAAGCATGGGCAGGGCTTTCCGGTAGCCATGAAACGGCAACACTACGTCGGACAGGTGAAAGGACCGGGCCAGCAGGTCGGGGCA
>JAYUKZ010000375.1:0-1968 GCA_043763995.1 Fibrella sp. | reverse complement strand
TATCGCATGGGTACGTTATTTTTTGACCTGCCGTTTCCAGACATCCGTTCGGCCAAACATGGCTACGCCAATGTAGCCGCGCACCTCCAGCGTATTCTCGTCGATGAGCTTGATTTCGCAGGCGTAGTCGTTGCCGTTTTTGGGGTCATAAATGCGGCCCTCCTCCCAGCGGTTGTTGCCCACGAACTTGAAATCGCGCAGATTTTCCAGCCCTTTCAGCGGGCGGCTCCGCAGTTTTTCGTCGGGATTGTTGGCATCCACCCGCGCCGACCCATCGGGATTGGTGGGCACTTTCAGCCACACCACCCGTCCGTAATATTTATCCCCGCGTTTGGTGATCTGCACCATGCCCGTACCCTCTCCTGTTTTCCACACGCCCAGCAGCGCGTCGGGGTTGGCCAATACCGTACCTGCCGAAAGCAGGGTCAGAAGCAAGGCGGTAAAAAGCCTTTTGTGACGTTTCATTGTTTGCGCTACGATTGATTTATGGCCAAATATACGGCAATCTTATTGCGGTAGTATTGCTAACGGGGCAAGTAAATTGCCCCCAAAGCACCGTTTGGCACCATCAACGTACCTGGAACAACGGCTTTAGCTGAGGGGAATATAGATCGAAAAGGTAGCTCCCTGATTGGGTTGGCCCGTGGCCAGCACCAGGCCCTTATGATTCTCCACAATTTTTTTCACGATGGCCAGGCCAATGCCTGTGCCCTCATACTGATCCCGGCCATGAAGCCGCTGGAACACGCCAAAAATCCGCTCGCCGTATTGTGGCTCAAAACCAATGCCATTGTCGGCCACGGTCAGCAGGCAATAGGGCTGGTTGGGCAGCAGTTGGGGGTGCCCAAACTCGCGGCCCGTGCCCGTTTGGCGGTCTACCCGAATGCGGGGCAACGTACCAGGCACCGAGAATTTGAGGGCGTTGCTGAGCAGGTTGTGCAGCAGTTGCCGAAACTGATACTCAATCACGTTGGCCTGCCCCAATTGGCCCACCAACACCTCGGCCCGGTTCTCGGTCATTAGCTCATCGAGTTCGGTCAGCACCTCGCCGGTGAGTTGGTTGAGGTCAACGGATTGGGGCGGCTTACCCACCGCCGACAGTTGCGAGAAAGCCAGCAGGTCGCGGATGAGTTGCTGCATCCGGCCGGCGGCGGTCTGGATACGCCGGAAATAGTCTTGCCCGGTGGGCGTTAAATTGGCCTGTTCGGTGTCATGAATGCGACCGGCCAGGGTCTGAATTTTGCGCAGCGGTTCCTGCAAATCGTGGCTAGTGACGTAGGCAAAGGCATCGAGTTCTTTGTTGATGCGTTGCAACGACTGGTTGTTGGCTTCGAGCAACTCGTTGGCCGTCAGCAACTCGTGGGTACGCAGGGCCACGGCTTTGGTCAGCAGTTCGCGCTGTTCTACCTGCTCCTGAATTTGGGTGCTCACAATGAGCCATTTATACACCGCGCCGGTCTCTTCGCGCACGGGCGACGAGCGGCTCAGGTGCCAGCGATACTCCCCGTCTTTGTGCCGCAGCCGCAGCACCATCTCAAAATTTGTTCCCGTTTCCAGGGCCTGTTTCCACTGGCCAAGCAGCGCACTTTGCTCGTCGGGGTGAACGAGTTGGTGCCACCCCTGGCGCAGCAGATCAAACTGGGTCAGGCCGCTGTAGGTCAGCCACTCCAGGTTGTAATAGAGGGCTGTTCCGTGCGCATCGGCACTGGCAATTTTTTGGGGCATCAGCTCGGCCAGTTGCCGGAAATTCTGTTCGCTCTCCACCAGTTTGCGGGTTGCCTCCACGGATTCGGTCACGTCGAACGCCACGTTGGTAGCCCCCGTGAGGGTGCCCGCCCAGTCAAATTCGGGTTGCGAATAGGCCATCACATACGACCGGGACCCGTCGGGCCGCTCCACCATCAGTTCTTCGCCGGGCACGGTGCGCTGCTCGCGCAGGGCAATGGCCATGGGGCTGGCGTTGAGGGG
>JAYUKZ010000374.1:0-1975 GCA_043763995.1 Fibrella sp. | reverse complement strand
CAGAAATACCCCATTAAACGCCACGGGTTTGCCCGCAATTCCGCCTTCACCTGCACGGCCAACACGCTCACGGAAGCCACATTTGCGCTTCGTTCTTCCGACGAAACAAAGCGGCAGTACCCGTATGAGTTTGTATTTGAAATCAGCTACGCCCTCCACGGCCCCGATCTGACCATTACCTACCGCGTGACCAACCCCGGCACAAAGGATTTGTATATGTCGGTGGGGGCGCACCCGGCGTTCAACGTGCCGTTTCGGCCCGGCGCAGAGGCTGGTGAAACCTATTCCGATTATTACCTGGAATTCGACCACGACGATGCGCTGGAGACCACACTGCTGGGGGCCGACGGGTTGCTTTCGGACGAAAAAACGACCATATCCCTCACCAACAGGCAATTACCCCTCACGCCCGACCTCTTCAACAACGACGCGCTGATCTTGCTCACCCTCCGCTCACGCCAGGTCACGCTCCGTAGCCGCCTGAACAGCCAAGCCGTGGCGGTGCAGTTCGGGCCGTTCCCGTTTTTGGGGTTGTGGGCCAAACCCGGTGCGCCGTTTGTCTGTATCGAACCCTGGCTCGGCGTGGCCGACACCGCCAACGACCCCCGCCCCATCGAAGCCAAGCAGGGTATCCAACAGGTACGTGCCAACAGCGAGTTTTCGGCTTCGTTTAGTATTACGTTGAGTTGATTCGGCTACGCCGAAAAAATGAAAATTATGCTAATTCGCCTCGTCAGAATGACTTTTCAGCCTCAGTGTCTGGCCGATTTTGCCCGGATTTTCGATGCCTCGAAGGGCCATATCCGGGCGTTTCCCGGTTGCCACCACCTCGAACTCCTCCGCGATGTTCAGCACCCCCATGTGCGCATGACGCGCTCGGTTTGGGAATCGGAAGCGGCCCTGACCGCCTACCGGCAGTCGGAGTTGTTTCGGAGCACGTGGGCAGCGACCAAAGTGCTCTTTGCCGATATTCCCGTGGCATATTCGACCGAGGTGCTGGAAACCGTGCTACCAGGCTGATTATGAGGCGATTTGACTACCCAGCCACCGCGTCCGTTCGGCCAGGGCGGCGGGCGTGGCGTTGTGGTCTTGCAGGAGCACCAGCCCGGCAGCGTCGTACTGCATCTGAAGACCCACAAAGGCCAGTTGTTCGTTCAGCAGGGCTTCCACAGGTACGTTGCCGGTAATGCATTGGTCGAAATACCAGTCGAGCGGGTCGTGGGCCACGTCGGCCACCAGGGCGCGGAAATCGGCGTAGGTGTAGCCCTGTTGGGGTTGTCCATGTTGGACGGGGCCGAAGCGTTGCCACAACCGCCGCATCACGGTGTCGAGCGAGCGGGTGTGGGCGGAGGTGCGGCGGAGGTATAGGTCGAGGAGCAACGCCACGATGGCCCCCTTGTGGTAGACCGACACCGTGCGGTGGGGGGCGGCCCGCGTGTAGCCGTCGAGCCACAAATCCCAGGAGGCTTCGGCCAGCGACAGAGCCGCCCGCCCCGACGGCTCAAAATGCCGTTTCAGATTCACCAGCACCTCTTTCAGGTACGTATCCTGGTCGAAAACGCCCGCCCGGCACAGCACCAGGTCGCCGTAGTAGGTCGTGATGCCCTCTACCACAAAGCCGGTGGTGAAATACTGTTCGCAAGCAAAATTGTAGGGCAGCAGTTCGGCGGGGCGAATCCGGCAGATGTTCCAGGCATGAAACAGTTCGTGCGAAGCCACGCCCAGCAGATCGGTGTAGAGGCCCGCCCCTTCCAGCGTGGTGCCGTCGGCGGCCAGCCCTTCCAGTTCGGGGCCAAGCACCAGCAGCGTACTGTTGCGGTGTTCCACGCCGTGGTAATAGGCCACGGGCAGCACCACCGTCAGGAAATGGTAGTGAGTGCCGTGGCCCTGCCGGGGGAAATCGCCGAAGAGGGCAATCTGCGTTTGGGTGAAACGGGCGAAGTCGCTTCGCATCTGCTCCGGGTCGAAGGCGGGG
>JAYUKZ010000373.1:0-1975 GCA_043763995.1 Fibrella sp. | reverse complement strand
GGCGAAGTGCGGCGGCCCTTTTTGTTTGAACTGGTTCCCGGCGAAACCCTTCAGAACCTGATTAGCTTTGCCGGGGGCTTTAACGAACAAGCCTACACGGCTTCGCTATCCGTGCGGCGCAACACCCCCCGCGAACGCAAAGTGCTTACCCTGGCTCCCACCGATTTTGCCAAATTTGTGCCCCAACGCGGCGACCGGTTTGTGGTGGGCCGCATTTTGGAACGCTACGAAAACCGCGTGCAGATTGCCGGTGCCGTGATGCGCCCCGGCGATTTTGCCCTCGAACCGGGTTTGGCCACCGTGGGCGACCTCATCCGCCGGGCCGACGGGCTGCGCAAAGATGCTTTCACGACCCGCGCCAACATTTTTCGGGAAAAAGAAAACATGGACCGCGAAAACATTTCGTTCGACGTGGCCCGGTTGTTGGCCGGTAACGTACCAGACATTGCCCTCAAACGCCAGGACAGCGTGGTGGTGCAGTCGATCCGTAACCTGCGCGAGTTGTATTTTGTCAGCATAAAAGGAGCCGTAAACCGGCCCGATACCTTCAATTTTGCCGACAACATGACCGTTTCCGACCTGATTACGCTGGCGGGCGGTTTCCAGGAAGGGGCCTCAGCCAATCGGCTCGAAATTGCCCGGCGCGTCCGCAGCGACTCGACCGTGGCCCTCGACAATACCGAAATCTACCGCTTCTCGCTCGACCGGTCCTTGCAACTCAACGAGGCCGATGCCCGGTTCCGCCTCCAGCCGTTTGATATCGTGTATGTACGTACCCAGCCCTACTACGGCAATCAAGAGCAGATTTACGTCACGGGCGAGGTGATGCACCCCGGCCTGTACGTGATTCTGAACCGGAGCGAGCGCATCAGTGATGCCATTGCCCGCAGCGGTGGCCTGAAAGCAGATGCCTACCTGCCCGGTGCCCAGCTTATACGGCGCAGGCAAGTTATTGGCACCGACATTCGGGCCGTGATGAACAACCCCAACGCTGAGGGCAACTTGCTCCTGCAAAACCGCGACACGCTCTTCATCCCCCGCCGTTCTGACGTGGTACAGATTCAGGGGGCCGTGTTGAACCCCGCCACCGTCAGTTTCGAGAACGGTAACAGCCTGAAAGACTATATCTCGTTGGCGGGTGGTTACACCGAAAACGCCCGCGAAGGCCGCTCCTACGTCATTTACCCCAACGGCCGCAAAAGCAGGACAAAACGTTTTTTAGGCATCAAACGCTACCCAACCATCGAACCTGGTGCCGCCATTGTGGTGCCGTTCAAACCAATGGATAGTAATAAACTGACAACGATTGAACGGGTGACGATACTATCGGTTTCTGCATCACTGGTGCTGGCAGTCTTAAGTTTCCTACGCCGATAAGCAGATGGTTACAAAAGAGACCAAACTACGCCAAGATGAAGCCGAGGACGATGTAATCGAGATTCGATTGAGCGATTTGCTGGCATTTCTGAAACGGAGTCGACGCGATATGCTTATCGGGGCCGTTGTAGGGGGTATACTGGGAGCCTTGTATGCTTTTTCGTTACCCAACCAGTACACCTCACAGATTACGGTATTACCCGAATACCAGTCTAAAAGCCCAATCAGCTTAGGCGGGTTAGGATCACTGGCGGGACTTGCCGGTATAGATATTGGGGGGATGAGTGGTGGGGCAGACGCCATCCGGCCAGAGCTTTATCCCAACGTGTTGCAGAGCACACCCTTCGCCCTCTCCTTGTTAAAAGAGAACGTTTATAGTGCCGGAACAAGCAAGCCAACGCGATTCGACACGTACCTGGAGGGCCAAAATAAGCTTGGTTTATTTGGTTGGTTGTCCACTAGCCAGGAAAACCCGGAAACACCAAGCCCAAGCCCAATAGTTGAACAACGAGGTATACGCCTGACAAAAAGACAAGAGGGCATGGCCAAGATTATTCAAAACAAAATTACAGCAGCTTACGAGAAAAAGACCGGCATG
>JAYUKZ010000372.1:0-1975 GCA_043763995.1 Fibrella sp. | reverse complement strand
GGCGAAGTGCGGCGGCCCTTTTTGTTTGAACTGGTTCCCGGCGAAACCCTTCAGAACCTGATTAGCTTTGCCGGGGGCTTTAACGAACAAGCCTACACAGCTTCGCTATCCGTGCGGCGCAACACCCCCCGCGAACGCAAAGTGCTTACCCTGGCCCCTACCGATTTTGCCAAGTTTGTACCCCAACGTGGTGACCGGTTCATGGTAGGCCGCATTCTGGAACGCTACGAAAACCGCGTGCAGATTGCCGGTGCCGTGATGCGCCCCGGCGATTTTGCCCTTGAACCGGGTTTGGCCACCGTGGGCGACCTCATCCGCCGGGCCGACGGGCTGCGCAAAGATGCTTTCATGACCCGCGCCAACATTTTTCGGGAAAAAGAAAACATGGATCGCGAAAACATTTCGTTCGACGTAGCCCGGTTGCTGGAAGGTACCGTACCAGACATTGCCCTCAAACGCCAGGACAGTGTGGTGGTGCAGTCCATCCGTAACCTGCGCGAGTTATATTTTGTCAGCATAAAAGGAGCGGTAAACCGGCCCGATACCTTCAATTTTGCCGACAACATGACCGTTTCCGACCTCATTACCCTGGCGGGCGGTTTTCAGGAAGGAGCCTCGGCCAACCGCCTCGAAATTGCCCGCCGCGTCCGCAGCGACTCGACCGTGGCCCTCGACAATACCGAAATCTACCGCTTCTCGCTCGACCGAACCCTGCAACTCAACGAGGCCGATGCCCGGTTCCGCCTCCAGCCGTTCGATATCGTGTACGTGCGGAATCAGCCTTACTACGGCAATCAGGAGCAGATCTACGTTACGGGCGAGGTGATGCACCCCGGCCTGTACGTGATTCTGAACCGGAGTGAACGCATCAGCGATGCCATTGCCCGCACCGGTGGCCTGAAAGTGGATGCCTACCTGCCCGGTGCCCAGCTTATTCGGCGCAGGCAAGTTATTGGCACCGACATTCGGGCCGTGATGAACAACCCCAACGCCGAGGGTAACCTGCTCCTGCAAAACCGCGACACGCTCTACATCCCCCGCCGTTCCGACGTGGTACAAATTCAGGGGGCCGTGCTGAACCCCGCAAGCGTCAGTTTCGAGACCGGTAACAGCCTGAAAGACTACATCTCGTTGGCGGGTGGTTACACCGAAAACGCCCGCGAAGGCCGCTCCTACGTCATTTATCCCAACGGCCGCAAAAGCAGCACAAAACGTTTTTTGGGAATCAAACGCTACCCAACCATCGAACCTGGTGCCGCCATTGTGGTGCCGTTCAAACCAATGGATAGTACTAAGCTGACAACGATTGAACGGGTGACCATACTATCAGTTTCAGCATCGTTGGTGCTGGCAGTCTTAAGTTTCCTACGCCGATAAGCAGATGGTTACAAAAGAGACCAAGCTACGCCAAGATGAAGCCGAGGACGATGTAATCGAGATTCGATTGAGCGATTTGCTGGCATTTTTGAAACAGAGTCGGCGTGCTATGCTGATTGGAGCAATGGTAGGAGGCATAATAGGTGCATTATATGCGTTTTCGTTACCGAACCAATACACTTCGCAGATTACGGTATTACCCGAATATCAGTCTAAAGGCCCAAGTAGCTTAGGCGGGCTAGGATCACTAGCCGGACTTGCCGGTATAGATATTGGGGGGATGAGCGGTGGGGCCGATGCCATTCGGCCAGAACTTTATCCCAACGTGTTGCAGAGCACACCCTTCGCCCTCTCCTTATTGAAAGAGAACGTTTATAGTGCCGGAACAAACAAGCCAACGCGATTCGACACGTACCTGGAGGGACAAAATAAGCTTGGTTTATTTGGTTGGTTGTCCACTAGCCAGGAAGACCCGGAAACACCAAGCCCAGGCCCAATGGTTGAACAACGAGGTATACGCCTGACAAAAAGACAAGAGGGCATGGCCAAGATTATTCAAAACAAAATTACAGCAGCTTACGAGAAAAAGACCGGCATG
>JAYUKZ010000371.1:0-6976 GCA_043763995.1 Fibrella sp. | reverse complement strand
CCCGGAGGCGCACCAGGTATTCGCCGGGTTTCTCGAACGTAAAGGCCGTGGCCCGCGCATCGGTCGATTGTACCCGCCCGTCCACGAGCCACTCGTATCGCCGCCCGCCTACGCTGGTGTTTTCGAACGTGAGGGCCAGGGGAGCGCACCCTTCCACCACGTTCTTTTTGGTGCCCAGGTACGTATCAAACGCGGCCCGCAGCTTGTCGATGTCAAATTTGAAGGCCACGTTATTGCAACTGTTGTTACTCCGCGTTTTGGACCAGGCCGAAGCCGTGGCCGGAAACAAATTACCCCGGCAGCTACAGGCGGCGTGGTAGATCGTCCCGTCCTTGTCGAACCGGCAGGTGCCGCCGTCCACGTGGTCGCCATCCATGACGTTACCCGCCGGGGTGCGGTTGTCACCCATGAACGTGCCGTAGAGCAGGGCCGTGGCTCCCCGCGCCAGCAGCCCAATCCAGAAATTGCTGCCGTTGGTGGCGGGTTGGTAGGCATCGGGCGTGACGGGTAGGCCGGTGGTGGTGCTGAAGGCGTTGTAGTTGTTGCGCACGTTGACCGCGCCGCCCCAGCCCGCCAGGTAAATGTTGCCACAATCGTTCACCAGAAAAGCCGTGGGCGCAATATCCGGCCCGGTTACGGCACCGCTGCGTTGCGGGGTGCGCCCGGTGCCAATGACGGTCGAAAACACGGTGCGGCTCAGGTCGGGCGAAAGGGCGTGGATGTACTGCCCGCTGTTGGGGTTATTGTAGGCCCCCGCCGTAACGGGATACAAGCCCTTGGTTAGCCCCAGCACATGGGGAATGTTGCCGGGGCCAATATCGACCAGGTCGGCCACGTCGGCGAAGGGAGTGCCCAGGTACGTTAGGGCGGTCAGTTTTCCGCCCACCAGGCGGGCCAAAAACCCGTCGCTAAGGCCCTGCAAAACGGGTTGTAGACTCCCCGCCGTACCCAAGTTGGAGCTATACGTGGTGCCGCAAACATACACCGAGCCATCGGGCGATAGGCGCAGGCCGTGGGCCTCGTCTACGCCGGTACCCGCCAGGCGCGTGGCCCAAACCAGGCGCGACAAATCGGCAGAAAGGCGGCACACCACCCCGTCTGAAAACCCAGCCTTCACCGACCCGTCTGTGACCGGAAAATTGGCCGATTGCGTGGTGGTGGCCAGGTACACGGCATCGTCCGGGCCCACAATAACTTCGCTCCTGAACTCATCCGAATAGTTGCGCACATGGTCTGTTGGGGGCACAAACAAATTCAGCCCGTCGTTACCCGACCCGCCCAGCAACGTACTGGCTATCAGTGCAGTACCGTCTTTGCTGACGCAGGTTATGAACAGATCAGTGGACTGGTTATAGGTCAGGAAGCCGCTGTAAACGGTGGCCGTTTCGCCCGGTAAGCTAGTACTGGTACGTTGGTAGGCGGCGGCAGTGGTCGGGAAATCGGGCGAGGCGGTGCTGCCCATCAGCAGCAGTTGCCCCCGGCTGTTGACCACCGCGCTGTGGGGCAAATCGGTCCCGCTGCCGCCCAGGCTCACGGCGTAGAGCAGCCGCGCCCCGTCGGCAGAAAATTTCATAATACCCAAATCGGTTTGCCCGGCGTAGCTGACCAAAAACGCGCCCGTGGTGGCCGGAAACCCCCGCCCCCACACCGACCCGGCCATGTAGGTGTTGCCCTCGGCATCGTAGGTGGCGGTGTGGCCAAAATTGTCGGCCACCGAACCGGAGTAGGTCGTGAAGACCAGTTCGGGGTCAACGGTGAGGGGTTGGGTGGTGTCGTAGCCGTCGGGAAACACAAACTGCGCCGTTTGGCCGGTGAGTTGCCAGCGGGTGGGTACTTCGGTGGCCTTATCAGCGCGGGTGGTGAAGCTAAACGGCGCATTCTCCCGAAAATCAGTCACGGACGTGCTGATCGTCAGGCGGTTATCGGCCAGCATAAGGGCATCGGCACCAGCGTAGGCCAACCGGATTTGGGCAGGGTTGGCACCGGGCTGCACCACAAATTCGTATTTGAGGGTCTGGTAATAGGCATATACCCGGAGGTTAATGCCGGGGTACACATCGGCGTAGATCACTTCGGCAAAGCCCCGCGCCCCCCCGGCCCAATGAGCGGGGTCGGTACCGCCAAAATACCCAAACAACGTACCTACGGGGTTGAGGCCGGTGGGCGCGGCGGTGCCGGTTTGGCCGGCCAGTGTAACGCCCACCCCGTGCGCCCGGATGGTGGGCAGCACCGGGGCCGTGGGTGGCCCGGCAGCATGGCGACGGGCCATTTCCTGGGTATCGTAAAAAACGTAGTGCAGCCCGTTATTTTTCAGGAACAAAAACCCGCCCGGCAAGTCGGCCCGGAACCGCACATCGGTAGGCCATTGACCCTTATTTTCGACAAAAACCAATCCCGATGACCCCGCTCCAGGGCTTGCAAGCGCGGTCAGGTACGTTAGGAGAAAGGCCAGACAACTGAAAACCAGGCGCATAGGTGGAAACGGGAAAACGTTCTCAGAAAGCTACGCAAAAAAGCCGTGCCCTACGGCCCTTTCCGGCGCAGAGACCAACTTTTTGGGGGCGTGGTGCCGGTGGTTTTGGTAAACCGAAGGTTTTTAGGGGCCAGTAACCGGAACAGCAAAAACAGCACCAACGCCACCAGCAGCGCGGCGGCAAATAACGGCAACAGCACTGTAAGTACCGACAACCCCAGCGATGCCGCGTTTTCGCCGGTAGCCACCAACGGGTTAGCCAGCCCGCCGGTGGTAGTCACCGACCCCAGCCGGAGCAAACTGGTACCGGCCTGCACCACGCCCGCCGCGCCGCCGCCCACCATCAGGCCCATACCCCACCGGAGCAAATCTTGCTGAATGGGCAAAAACGAGGTGCTCAGCAACGTACCTGCGCCAATAGCCAACGGCATGGCCAACGCATCGAGGGCGTTATCCAGCCAGGGAATGTAATAAGCCGCCAACTCGAAGGCCGTGGCCACGCTCAGGCCCGTAATGGCTGTCCAGCCGCTGAGCCATTCGTAGCCGGGGGTGGGCGAAATAAGGCCCATTTTGGTGGCAACGGCCCCCACCAACAACGGCACAAACACCCGAAAACCGCAACACGCCGCCAGGCCAATGCCTACGCACGCACTCAAAATCCAGTCCATACTCATCTTGGTTGGGGTTAGGTTTCCTGAACTTGATAACGCAATACGGGTGTTAGTGGTGAGAAAATCGGCCCGTTCCGAGAACATTATTATTCAGTGAGCAACGAAAAAACCAGTGCAACACCCCCCGCCGGTCGCCTGTTCGACGGGGCTATTCTCAGCCGACTGTATGCGTTTGTGCGCCCCTACCAGGGTCGGTTCAACGGGTTGGTGGGCGTTATTTTGCTGGGTGCCGCTCTGGCCCCGGTTACGCCCTTGCTCATCCGGCGTACCATCGACACCGAAGTGGCCGGAGCCAACTACCTGGGCCTGAGCCAGATGCTTGGCCTGATGGTGCTCGTGCTGGTTGTCCAGGCGTGTATCCAGTTTACCAACGCTTACCTATCCGGCTGGTTGGGGCAACACGTCATTCGGGATATTCGCGTACAATTGTATGCTAAAATTCTTGACCTACGCCTAAAATTTTTCGATGATACCCCCATCGGTCGGCTCGTTACCCGCACTATCTCCGACGTGGAAACCCTGGCCGACGTGTTCAGCGAGGGCATGGCGGCCATTGCGGGTGATATTCTCCAACTCACGCTCATTATTGGGGTGATGTTTTACACCGATTGGCGGCTGGCCCTCATCAGCCTGTCGATGGTGCCGTTGATGCTGTTGAGTACGTATGTGTTCAAAGAAAAAATTAAGGCTTCGTTTACCGAAGTGCGCACGGCGGTAGCCAACCTCAATGCCTTTGTGCAGGAGCACATCACGGGCATGAACATTGTGCAGATTTTCAACAGCGAACGAATTGAAGCGGCCAAATTCGAGGCCATCAACGACGTGCACCGTAAGGCCAACATCCGGTCTATCTGGTACTACTCCATTTATTTCCCCGTGGCCGACATTCTGGCCGCCGCCGGAACGGGGCTGGTGGTGTGGTACGGTGCCCGCGAAATTCTGAACGAGCAGGTCACGTTTGGCACCGTAACGGCTTTTGTGATGTTCATAAACCTGTTTTTTCGGCCCATCCGAATGCTGGCCGACCGGTTCAATACCCTTCAGATGGGCATCGTCAGTGCCGACCGGATTTTGACCCTGCTCGACAGCCAGGACTACACCGTCGATAACGGCCACTACGTACCTGAGGCGTTGCGGGGCGAGGTACAGTTTGAAAACGTTTGGTTTGCGTACACCGACGAAAACTACGTGCTCCGCAACGTGTCGTTCCGGGTGAAAGCGGGCCAAACCGTGGCGTTTGTGGGGGCCACCGGCGCGGGTAAATCGTCTATTATTAACCTCCTGAGTCGGTTCTACGCCATCAACAAAGGCCACATCAGCATCGACGGGCGCGACGTGCATGAGTACGACCTGGCGGCGTTGCGGCGGCAAATTGGGGTGGTGTTACAGGACGTTTTCCTTTTTTCCGACACCATCGAAAACAACATTACCCTGGGCGACCCCAGCATTGGCCGGGCGCAAATTGAGGAAGCCGCCAAACTGGTGGGCGTTCACGAGTTCATTATGCAGTTGCCCGGCGGGTATGCCTACAACGTGCAGGAGCGTGGCGCGACGCTCTCGGTGGGGCAGCGGCAACTGATTTCGTTTGTGCGGGCCATGGTGCAAAACCCCCGCATCATTGTGCTCGACGAAGCCACCTCATCGGTCGATACCGAGACGGAAGAACTGATTCAGGGAGCCATTGGCCAGCTCATGCGCGGGCGCACGGCCATCGTGATTGCCCACCGCCTGAGCACCATCCAGAAAGCCGACCAGATCATCGTCATCGACAAGGGCGAGGTCAAAGAGCAGGGCACCCACGAGCAACTGGTGCAACAAGGTGGTTTCTACGCCAATCTATACCGAATGCAGTATAAAGAAATCGCGTAGGCTATGCGAACAATTCCAATTGCCCCACCGCGTCGGGAGCGTTGGTTCCTGCTTGCGTTGGATCGGCGATGTACGCCTGAATACAGTTGGCAACGTACCAGGCCAAATTGACGGGTACGGCGTTGCCGATCAATTGCTCGGTGTGCGTTTTAGAGCCTACCCACCGAAACATTTCTGGGAATGTCTGAATCAGGCTACGCTCTTTCGTTGTCAACGGGCGAAGGGCGGGCGAGGGTTCGCAGGTATCTCCGGCGTGGGGCTGGTAGTTGGGTGGAACGGGCCGGTTGACCCCCCGTATGGTGGCACTTGGCTCATGTACGCTATAAATGGCCCGGCGGGCATAACTACGCGGATGCCGATAGTAATGTTCAAGGGGCAGGGTATCGCCGAGATACTCATAAACGGTCATCGGCTTCTTAGCTAGATTTTTTTCAAAGTAGCCGTCCAGAAAATGATCGTCAGTACCCATATGCCCCACCATAAAGAATCGCTTACGCGACTGCGGTACGCCACAATAACTGGCCTGTAGAACAACCTGACTCAAGCCATAACCACACGATTTTAGCAACGAAATTGCTTTTTGCAGCGCACAACTTGTCTGAATTCGCTCCACATTTTCCATGACAAACCATTCGGGCTGAACATCGGCCACAATTGATGCAAAAGACAACGTAAGGTCGGCCCGGCCCAATGTTTCATCCCGTTTACCGGCACTGGAAAAATCCTGGCAAGGTGGCCCCCCAATAAGTATATCCGGGCAATAATTTTTTATGAATTGCGTGTCTGAAAGTGCAGACAAATCTCTCTCGAAAACTGGGTGCTTAAAATTTACAGCATAAACTGCGCAGGCTTCTTTCCAGTTATCGAAAGCAGCCACAACCTCGAACCCCGCTTTTTCAAAACCAAGCGATAATCCTCCACAACCCGAAAATAAATCAACAACACGCATGAGTTATGTTAGGTAAAAAGCTCCGGCGAATTGAAAACAATGGCATCGAAGCGGCGTTCAGGACTCAGCAGATTCTGGCCGCCGCCCAAGATAATTTCTTTTATTTTATCTTGGGTAATTCTTGGCTTCAACAAAACAGGGCCTCTCATGTAGGGGTTCGATACAGACCCAGATATGGCAAACGCTTTGTCATTTCTAGTGTCGTAGGAGAGCGTGTCGATAATTTTTCGGTGATCGAGTTGCCCATCCTGGCTAAAGTCATAGATCATTTTGAAAAGCCATACGGCAGTCCTTACCTGACGAGTGATTGCCCGATTTGTAGATAGTTCATGCCGCGCAACATCCAAGAATAGCTGAGCAAAGGCCAAATTACTCCAGACAAATACATCGAGGCAATTATAAGCAAGTTTGGCACTTTTCCCCTCCGTTTTCCAGATTGGTTGCATAACTAGGGGTTCCTGGCGGTCTAAAAGCGTCATGGCAATACGATCTATTGCCTCCGTCATTTTTTGCACGGAAGCGGCGATATTAACGCCATCCTGCCAGTCTTCAATAGCCGAAAATCCTTCGCCAATCAATTGTTTCAAGGCCAACAAATCTGATTTAAAATGATTTACCAAACTACAGGCTAGATAAACAATTGTATCGGGCCTTATCACCAACTCACAACCATACCTCTCCTCCGACAGCATACAGGTTGAATTATCAGGCAAGGCAGTCAATTTAATTTCCAAACCTTGTAAACACGTACCAGCCGATATAGTCACCAAATCTACTCGCGGAAAATTTCCGATCACCAACGGTTGAAACGGCATAAACGGACTTTCAAACGAATAAAACAAGTCAGAAGAAAGCGGATTGAGTCCGTACAGTTCGGTTGTGCTAATTGAATCGTGGTAAATATTCAGACTACTGTTTAGAGCGTGTTGGGGAATTGAAAAGTACTGGTAGCGGGGTCAACTTTGTGGTCGCCAAACTACGAAGCCATGACCAAACAGTGGATGCCACTGACCG
>JAYUKZ010000370.1:0-28634 GCA_043763995.1 Fibrella sp. | reverse complement strand
GATAACCCCCAGTTTGGCACCATTACCGTCGCTGCCCCCGAAATTCAGTGTATGTGGCGTATTCTTTACACCATTTATCAACCCGTAAAATAAGATGCTCAAATTGCTACTGGTGTTCTGTATGCTACCGACGTTATCCTACAGTCAAGTTCAGGTATGAACTAAATCGTTAGTTCTCCCGGTCAGGTACCTGCTCTTGGAGGGAATACAAAATGAAGCAGATGGGTTGCTGTATTCGCTGGAAAAAACCTTAAACAATAAGGAAAAAGATTGGTAAGCCATCAACATACCGTCAACACGTTTTTTGACTTGTTGATAACCAACTACTTATAGGCTGTTGTGTGGTCCCGTCCGGACCGCCAGAAATGTAAAAAACCCCTCTCAGGTACGTTCTGAGAGGGGTTTTTGTTTTGGTATTTCTGGGCTGGTGCCCTAGACGACTTAGTTGCCTAGGGCACCAGCCCAGGAGTGAAGTTCCCACTCCATAATTCCGTACCTTTGTTATGGCCCCGCCAATGCCGGTTTACAACGTACCTGCGGCGGGCTTTGTGCCGGTTTGGCCGGTAAACAGTCAGGACAACTCCTATGAACACCCCCCCCAACAAGGCCGACAGCATCCACCTGAAAGAATACGGCAGCAGTATCCAGAAGATGGTTAACTACCTGCTCACCATCGGCGACCGGGAGAAACGCACCCGGCAGGCCCATATTCTGGTCGAACTGATGCGGCAGATTCACCCCGCCATGAAAGACGGGCAGGACTATTCGAATAAACTCTGGGACGACCTCTACATCATGTCGGGGTTTGAACTCGACGTGGACAGCCCCTTCCCGCCGCCCTCGCCCGATGCGCTGGGCAAAAAGCCGCAGAAAATTCGGTACCAATACCACAACCTGAAATATAAGCACTTTGGCCACAACATAAACCTACTGGCCGAACAGGCGTTTCAGACCGACGATGCCGAAGAACGCCGTTCGTTTGTGTCGTACCTGATTCGGCTCATGCGCACCTTCTACACCACCTGGAACCGCGAAACTGTTGAGGATGAGGTGATTTACCAAAGCCTGGTCGATATCTCGAAGGGTAAACTCGCCGCCGACGTGCAACTGGTGCGCGAGCAGGGGCTGGTGGAAGGCTCACCCCGCGAGGGCAACGGCGAACAACCCCAGAAACTGGGTCGCCAGCCGCAACAGCCGCAGGGCCGGGCCTATGCCGGTAGTTACCAGCCGCAGCAGCGCGGTCGGCAACAGGGGCAGTCGGGCAACAACAAAAACCAGTACCGGGGCAACCCCAACGTGGGCGGTAGCAACCCACGCGATGCTGGTAGCCGCCCGTTCCGGGGAAATAACAACAACAATAACCCCGGCAACAACCGGCGGCGGGGACGGTAGGGGCAATTAAGAATTATTTCCGAAAAATGGCATCATTTAAAATAACGGGCGGTCGGCGGTTGTCGGGCGAATTGGTACCGCAGGGGGCCAAAAACGAAGCTCTCCAAATTTTGTGCGCGGTGTTGCTCACCAAAGAACCCGTCACGATTCACAACATTCCTAACATCCGGGATGTAAACCAACTCATTGAGCTACTGGGCGACATGGGCGTTTGGGTCACGCGAATCGGCGAGAGTTCGTACCGCTTTGTGGCGGGCGACGTGAACCTGGATTTTCTGGACACCGACACCTACAAACGCAAAGCGGCGGCCCTGCGCGGCTCGGTGATGTTGCTTGGCCCCATGTTGGCCCGGTTTAAACGCGGGCGGATTCCGCGCCCCGGCGGCGATAAAATTGGGCGGCGGCGGCTGGACACCCACTTCCTGGGGTTCGAGAAACTGGGAGCCACCTTCCACTTCGACGGTGATTTTTACCGTGTAGAAGGCGACCACCTCCGGGGGGCATATATGCTTTTGGACGAAGCCTCGGTGACGGGAACGGCCAACGTGCTGATGGCCGCCGTGCTGGCCGAAGGCACCACCACCATCTATAACGCCGCCTGCGAACCCTACCTCCAGCAACTGAGCAAGATGCTGAACCGGATGGGGGCCAAAATTTCGGGCGTGGGGTCGAATATGCTCATCATTGAGGGCGTGAGCGAACTGACCGGTACCGACCACACGATGCTGCCCGACATGATCGAGATTGGTTCGTTCATTGGCATGGCCGCCATGACCCAGTCGGAGGTGACGATCAAAAACTGCCAAATTCCAGAACTGGGTATCATCCCCGACGTATTTCGGCGGCTGGGTATTCAGTTGGAATTCCGGGGCGACGACATACACGTACCTGCCCAGGAATTGTACCAAATTGAAACCTTTCTGGACGGCGGCATGATGACCGTGGCCGACGCGCCCTGGCCCGGTTTCACGCCCGACCTGCTCAGTATCATGCTCGTAACGGCCATTCAGGCGAGCGGTACAGTGCTTATTCACCAGAAAATGTTTGAAAGCCGCCTGTTTTTTGTGGATAAACTCATTGAGATGGGTGCGCAAATTATTCTCTGCGACCCCCACCGGGCCACGGTGGTGGGGCTGGGTCGGCAGCAGCAACTGCGCGGCATCCGCATGACCTCGCCCGACATCCGGGCGGGCGTGTCGTTGCTGATTGCCGCCATGTCGGCCACGGGCACCAGCATTATCGACAACATCGAACAGATAGACCGGGGCTACCAGCAGATAGACACCCGCCTGAACGCCATCGGGGCCGAGATTGTACGGTTGTAGGGCTTACGTCCATGTGGCCAGTTCCAGCGTTTGGCCGTTGAAGGTGGCGTAGGTGCGGGCGTTTATCCACTCGCCCAGGTTTATGTAGCGGCTTGTAGGCGAAACGGCCAGGTTGAGGGGCAGGTGCCGGTGGCCGAACACGTAGTAGTCGTGGTGCTGTTGGGCTTCCAGTTCCCGGCAATAGTGCCAGAGCCATTCGTGTTCTTCACCCCGAAAAACTTCTTCGCCTTTTTGCCCGTTGCTGACCCGGCTCCGCCGCGACCACGCCTTTGCCCCGCCAATGGCCCAGTCGGAGGGGAGCCAGTAGAAAAGCCACTGCGCCACCGGGTTGAGGAACACTTTTTTGAGTTGCTTGTAGACGTGGTCGCCGGGGCCGAGGCCATCGCCGTGGCCCACCAGAATCCGTTTTTGGCCCACTAGGTATGTTTGGGGGCTGTGGCAAACGGGTATGCCCAGTTCGGTGGTGAAATAGTCGCGCATCCAGAGGTCGTGGTTGCCCGTAAACAGCGTGATGGGCAGCCCGCCATCGGCCAGTTCGGCCAGTTTGCCCTGTACCCGTGCGAACCCTTTAGGAATCAGATGTTTGTATTCAAACCAAAAATCAAATACATCGCCCACCAGAAAAAGGCCCGCCGCGTCGGTTTCGATGCTGGTGAGCCAGGCTACGATGGCTTTTTCGCGGTCGCGGCTGGCCATTGGCGTGGGGGCACCGAGGTGGAAATCGGAGGCAAAGTAGAATTGGCGGCCCGGTGGCAGGGTCAGGGGAATGGCTGGGGTCATGGCGGGCAAAAATACGCCGGAATCCCGCTCGCTGAACGTACCTGACCGGGCCGAATGCCCCCGGTGCGGGCCGTAACATTCTGCCCCAAAATTGCGTTGAGCAAGAAGTTAGCACATCTTTTTATGAACCAATCAACCATTCTCTTCTCTTTTGCCCTGTTGGGCCTTGCTTCTTGTCGCCCCAGCACCACAGACGGTGCCAATGATGCCGGTGGCACAGCCAGCCCCTATTTGGCCCGTCAGGTGGTGGGCGTGAATATGCTCTCGAACGATGCCAACTACGAAAAAGCCAGTGATTTGCTGGCCGAAGAACTGGTTCGGGGCACCTTCAAACTGGGCGGTACCACCGAACTGAACGTAGAAGACACCCGGAAGGGCGGCACCTTCACTTGGGGTAAAAATCAGGTCGAAGTGTCGTTTGCCACGCCGCGCCCCTACCCATCCATCTACCACGCCGAGCACGTTTTTGATCGGGTGTACCAAAACGGCCCCGCCGCCACCATGACCGCCGTGGCCGACCCCGACGCGGCTGAGAAAGCCCCCCTGAGCGGCCCCGCCCCCGAAGGAACCGGTGCCGAACGCCCCGCCGAATCGGCCACAGGTACGTTGGCCCAGCAAGACCGGTCGACCAAAAACGACACCGCCAACAGCATATCGGGCATCACAGCGGCGGCTACCCAACTTACCCCTCCCGCCGTGAACACTCGTCGCTACGCCGCCTACCCCGGCCTGGGCGACAAGGCCGTTTGGGACGCTTCGACCAAAACCATGCACATCCTGCTCAATAACCACATCCTGAACCTGCGGGTTAACACCGCCGACAACATGGATGTCTCCCGCGAACGGGCTGCGATTCTGGCCAACGTGATTCTGGACAAGATCATCGGTAAAGCATAGATCCTTCACCAGCCAGCCTGGCCAACCGCCCTTCTCTGGAAAAAGAGAAGGGCTTTTTTGTGGCCGAACCGCCGCGCCAATGCGCTGTGTGATTCCGAAAAGCCCTGATCTTGTTGCAATTATGAATCGTAGACCTATTTTTGAATGACCATTGGCTACCCAGTCCGTCTTACATACCCAACGCACACCCTCACCCACTTCACCGGGCCACCAACCCGTTCGCTATGTTTACAAACAAAACCCCCTGGATTATTCTGCTCCTGTTCTGGATGGGCGGCTCGACCTGGTGGCACGTCTGCCAGATTAAACAACGCTGCGAGGGCGATGCGCCCGCCCTGACCACCGCTGCACTGCCCATGGTGGCTGGCCTCTCGCTGATAGACGGCGATCAACTGAACATGAGCCTTCCCACCACGTTCAGTTTTGCCAAATCGGGTGTGGTAGCCAACGCCGGGGCCGTGGGCAACAGCCTTGAAACCCTGGCAACGTACCTGATAAAACACCCCACCCGCCTCACCACCATCACGGGCCACTACCGCACGGAAGAAACGAACCCCTCGGCCTTCGCCAACCTGGGCGTAGCCCGCGCCGAGGGCATCAAAGCGTTGTTGGCGGCCCTGGGCGTACCCGCCGCGCAACTGGCCACCGCCGGGCTGCTGGCCGACGGCACCAATACCGTCATGGCCTACAACGCCGCCGCCGACTCGCTCAGCGGCGGACTGACGTTTGCCTTTGGTGGTGCCGCTACAACAGCCGATACGCTGGTGGCTAAACCCGATGCCGACCGCGCCCTGGCCGAAAAACAAACGTTCACGTCCGTTTTTAAACCCATCGATCTGTATTTCAAAAGTGGGCAGGCGGGGTATATCGAGACTGAGGCTACACGCACGTTTTTTGCCGAAGCCGCCACGTACCTGAACACCAACAAGGGTAAAAAACTGCTGCTCACCGGCCACACCGACGATCAGGGTGCCGACAAGGTAAACCTGGAACTGTCGGAAGCGCGGGCCAAAACGGTGAAGAAAAGCCTGCTCAAGGCAGGCATCGATCAGAAGCAGATTGGCGTGGAAGCCAAAGGCGAAACCCAGCCGAAAGAATCGAACGAGACCATGGACGGGCGCAAAGCCAACCGCCGTGTCACTGCCGTTGTTCAATAAAACCCTAATCATCAACTTGTTATGTTCGAGATGAACCCCCTGAACCTGGCCAACGCCACCCTCCAGCACTGGATTATGCTGTTTGTGGCCGGTACGCTGGGCTTTATTATCGGCTACATTTCCCGAAAAGGAATGCTGGCCCAACTCACCGGCGACTTGGCCAGTACTGACCGGGCACTGGCCGATTGCCAGCGTGCCGCCAACACCACTGCTCCCGATCAGGAGAGCCTGATTTTGAACCGGGTACGTGCCCGCTCGGGCGAACTGGATTTTGCCCGTATTGGCATAGCCACCGTCGCCGAAGCCGACAATCTGAAGGATATTGTGGGCGTGGGGCCGTTTCTGGAGAAAAAACTCCACGCCATCGGCATCTACACCTTCCGGCAGGTAGCCAACTTCACCCGCGACGACGTGAGTAAGGTGAACGACATTATCGAATTTTTCCCCGGTCGTATCGAGCGCGATGACTGGGTGGGCCAATCGGCTGAATTTGAGCGCAAAAAACGTAACGCCTAACCCGCTAACCTGCTACCGCTATGTTTGGATTAGACCCTTTGAGCCGCTCTGTGGCCATTGTCGAAATGCTGTTATTGCTCCTGTTGGCCGCCGTGGTGGGCTGGATTATTGCCCGCTTATTACTTAACAGCCGCGTACAGGCCCTGCAAACCCAATTGGCCGACCGCGAGGCCGACCTGGAAAAGTGCCGCCGCACCAAAGTAAATACCTTCAAAGCATCCCCTATTTCGGCTCGCCCGGAGCCGATACCCGTGCCCGTGGCCCCCGTCCACAACGTACCTGTGGCAATAGCCCCGGTGGTTGACGTGGCCGAAGTGGTAGCTGCCCCAGTGGTAGCTGCCCCAGTGGTAGTAATGCCGGTGGCTGCGGTTGCGCCCGTGGGCAGTTCGGAGGATGCGGTGCTAAACCGAATTGCCAGCCGTGCCAACGAAATCAACTTCGACCGGATCGGCTTGGCCACCGCCGCCGAGGCCGACGATTTGAAAGAAATTGTGGGCGTGGGGCCGTTTCTGGAGCGTAAACTCCACAGCCTGGGCATCTACACGTTTCGGCAGGTGGGCAATTTTCTGAAAGAAGATATCGATAAAGTGAACGAGATTATCGAGTTTTTCCCCGGCAGAATCGAGCGTGACAATTGGGTGGGCCAGTCGAAGGTGTTTTACGACAAAAAATACGGCGGGAATAGCAACGGGTAATGATTTCGGCGTAACCCCCCAACCCGGACGCGGGACCGCCCCTGAAGGGGGCCTTGCTTGTGAGAAAGTCAACGCTCGCTCAAGCAAGGCCCCCTTCAGGGGCGGTCCCGCGTCCGGGTTGGGGGGCTACGCCGCGTCCGGGCTACGCCGAAACTAACGTACCTGTGCCAGCAGGGTGTCGGCCAGTTGGCTCATGCCTATGCTGGCCGGTTGGCCAATGAGGGTAAGGTTGGGGCGGTTTTTCAGGGTGGGCAGGTTGGGGTCTACCACGTAGATGGGCACCGTTTCGGGAATAAAATCGACCAGACCTGCCGCCGGGTACACCACCAGCGACGTACCCACGACGATGAAAATATCGGCTGCCAACGCCAGGTCAACGGCGGCTTCCATCAGCGGCACCGACTCGCCGAACCACACAATGTGGGGCCGGAGTTGGGAGCCTTTTTCGCACCGGTCGCCCAGCTTTATCTCCCAACCGTCTACGTCATACACCAGCGATTCGTCTACCGAACTGCGGGCTTTGGCCAGTTCGCCGTGCAGGTGCAACACACGGGTAGACCCGGCTTTCTCGTGCAACCCGTCAACGTTTTGGGTAATGATCTGCACGTTGTAGGCTGTTTCCAGGCGGGCCAGGGCGTAGTGCCCGGCGTTGGGTTCAACTAGTTGGGCCTGTTTACGGCGTTGGTTGTAAAAATCCAGCACCAGTTGGCGGTTTTTGTGCCAACCTTCGGGCGTGGCAACGTCTTCAATCCGGTGATTCTCCCAGAGGCCGTTCGAGTCGCGGAAAGTGGCAATGCCGCTTTCGGCACTGATACCGGCCCCGGTGAGCACCACAATGTTGCTACGCTTCTTCATATCTGTAGGCAACGGGTTAGCTTTTCTTAGCCACCACTTTTTTGGCCACCGCTTTTTTGGCGGGAGCCTTCTTGGCCGGTGCTTTCTTTTTAGCGGCGGGGTCTGCTTTGGCATCCTCACCGGCTAGTTCCAGGCATTTTTCCAGCGTTAGTGCGGCCGCGTCAATATCTTTCGGCAAGCGCACATTCCGTTTGCCCACCGCCAAATACGGCCCATACATGCCGTTGACGACCTTTATTTCGGGCCGTTCGGGAAACTCTTTGATGTACTTATTGGCTTCGGCACTGCGTTTTTGGGCAATCAGTTCAAGGGCGCGTTCCAGGGTCAGGTCGGCCAGTTGTTCGCCTTTGCCCAACGAAATGTATTTGTCTTCGTACTTCACATACGGGCCAAAGCGGCCTTTTCCGGCCAAAATTGGTTTGCCGTCCAGTTCGCCAATGGCATCGTTGGCGGCTTCGGTGCGTTTTTGCTGAATCAGTTCCACGGCCCGCTCGGCACTGATGGTGTAGGGGTCGTCTTCTTTAGCCAGCGACACGTACTTGCCGTCGTGCCGGACGTAAGGGCCAAACTTGCCTATGCCAATGGTCATGGCCTGATCCTCAAAAAAGCCCACCTCGCGGGGCAAGCCAAACAAATTCAGGGCCGCTTCCAGCGAAACGGATTCAATCAACTGCCCATCGCGGAGGTTGGCATACTGGGGTTTTTCGTCGTCGGTGGACTCGCCAATTTGCACGTAGGCCCCGTATTTGCCCAGCCGGGCCGATACTTTTTTGCCCGTTTTGGGGTCGATACCCAGGTCGCGGGCACCGGTTTTGAACGACACCCCGGCGGCGGCACTCTGGATGGTCTCGATGTTTTTGTGGAAATCACCGTAGAACCCTTGCAACATGGTTTGCCATTTCAGCTTGCCGCCCGCAATTTCGTCGAACTCCTGCTCTACATTGGCCGTAAATTTATAGTCAACAATGTCCGGGAAATACTCAATCAGAAAATCGCAGACCACCACGCCCGTGTTGGTCGGAAAGAGCTTGGCTTTTTCTGAGCCGTAGGTTTCTTTGCCGCCCGTTTCCGTAATTTTTTCGGCCTGAAGTGTATACTCCGCAAAGGTGCGTTCCAGGCCGGGTTTGTCCTGCTTGGTCACGTACCCACGGTTCACGATGGTAGAAATGGTGGGGGCATAGGTAGAGGGGCGACCAATGCCCATTTCTTCCAGTTTTTTCACCAGCGACGCTTCCGCGTACCGGGGTTGGGGGCGGGTGAACTTCTCGGAGGCTTTCATCAGGCTCAGGTCCAGTTCCTGCCCCACGCGCAACGGCGGCAGCATCCCTTTGGCCTCTTCGTCGTCCTCATCATCTTTCGATTCGAGGTACACTTTCAAAAAACCGTCGAATTTGATCACCTCGCCCTGCGCCACCAACTCAGTCGGGAACGCCTTTGTGTTGGTGCCCGTGGCCCGGATACCGATGGTTACGGTGGTACGTTCTAACTGCGCATCGGCCATTTGGGAGGCAATGGCGCGTTTCCAGATCAGGTCGTAGAGGCGTTTCTGGTCACGGTCGCCGCCCGCCGTATGGTCGGTAAAGTTGGTAGGCCGAATGGCTTCGTGGGCCTCCTGCGCCGATTCGTTCTTGTTTTTGAAGTGCCGCGTCTGCACATACCGAGCGTCGAATGCGGCGGTAATTTCGGCGGTAGCTTTCTCCACGGCCTCCTGCGACAGGTTCAGCGAGTCCGTCCGCATATACGAGATTTTCCCGGCCTCATACAGGTTTTGGGCAATGCGCATGGTGCGGTCAACGGAGTAGCCCAGCTTGCGCGAAGCCTCCTGTTGCAGCGTAGAGGTGGTAAACGGTGGCGCGGGCGACTTTTTGGCCGGTTTGGTTTCCAGGTTGCTGATGGTGAACGTGGCCCCGGTGCAGTAGTCCAGAAAGGCACGGGCATCGGCCCCGGTGGGTATGTTTTTGGCCAGTTCGGCGTTCAAAATCTTTCCCCCGTCTACCATAAACTGCGCCGTTACCTTGAAACTGGAGGCGGCGTTGTGGCGGTCTATTTCGCGTTCGCGCTCCACTACCAGCCGCAACGCCACCGACTGCACCCGCCCGGCAGAGAGGCCCGTGCTGCCGCCTTTTATTTTGCGCCAAAGTACCGGCGAAAGCTCATAACCCACCAGTCGGTCCAGCACACGCCGGGCTTGTTGGGCGTTCACCAGGTCGAGGTCGATGGTGCGGGGTACTTCAATAGCCTTCAGAATGGCCGTCTTGGTAATTTCCCGAAAAACAATGCGGTTCGTGTCGGCTTTCAGTCCCAAAGCTTCTTTCAGGTGCCACGAAATGGCCTCGCCTTCGCGGTCATCATCGGTAGCCAGCCAAACCACGTCGGCCTCTTTAGCCAGTTTTTTCAGTTCGCTGACGAGTTGTTTTTTGTCGGGCGAAATCTGGTAATCGGGCGCAAACCCGTTGTTTACATCCACGGCCATCCCGTCTTTGGGCAGGTCGCGGATGTGGCCAAAACTAGACCGCACGGTAAAGTCCCGACCGAGGTACCCCTCGATGGTTTTGGCCTTCGCAGGCGATTCGACAATGACTAGGTTTTTCGACATAAAGTGTCTTTCGGTTGTTGTTGTGGTCTGTTCATGTGGGGCAGCCTATGGTGGCGGGTGGGGCCAAATATAGGCGCAAACAAAGGATAAAGCGTTGGTGCCCGGCAGCGAAAAAGGAACCGTGACCCCGTTGATTCAACACCAACGGGCGGTTCAACGTTCCGGCTTGGGGTGTTGTGTCAGGTACGTAGTACGCTGTAAATCAGATTTTTATCGTAACAAATCAAGTTGCCAGTGGGTAGTACTTTCGGCCTGGCAACGGGAAGCCACAGGTACGTTGGTTACTGACGCGAATACTTCCGATACCGTTGCAGAACGGCAAACGTAAGGTCGTATTCGGAGGCTTGAAGCACAAAATCGTCGTTGAAATTGCAGTAGTCGCGGAAGGTTTCGATGGTCTCGCCCTGGAGGTCGGTGGCGCGTTGGGTGATGAGTTCCACGCGGTAGTTGGCCAGCATTCGTTTGCGGTGTTGCTGACTAATCATGGCGGCTTTCCGGCTGGCCCGTGCGTGTTTGCTGAACAGCTCATACAGTAGCGTCACCGGCGATTGGGCCAGGCTGAAAATCTGTTCGCCGGAGAGGTTTTTGCGGGCTTCGGGTTCGCGCAGGATCTGCTCCAGTTGCCGCCGTACTTCGGCCTCACGCTTCCCGCGAACCGTTAGTACGGGCAGGTTTATCACCTCGTCGGAGAGTTGCCGTCTCATGGTCAGGGTGGGGTCTTTCGTTTGGCCATTCCAGCGCAAACCGGCCCGCCCGTGGCTGGGGCTGGTCACAATCACCGAGTCGCCGGGTTTCACATCGAGGTAAAATGCGCCTGTGGCGTTAGTGCGGCCCATAGCCTGGGTGCGGGGGTTTATGACCGTAGCGTTGTTGACCCCTGTGCCGTTTTCCTGATCCAGCACCCGGCCAATGATGAAGCGCGGCGTTTGGGCCACTGCCAACGTACCTGGCCCCACCAGACAGCCAAACCACAGGGTTAAGTTCAGGACCAAACCAGTCAAACAACTCTTAAAACAACCAGGCATAAGTACTCATTAGTTGTATGTTTGTGTCATGAAAGACCCGCCGCTCAGTGAATCGCCGTACATGGCTATGACTATGGATTATGGTTTTAAACGAACATTCGGTAACGAATCGGATACGTTATTTTTACGAACGGCACTTCAGGCGTTACTACAACGACCGACCCCAATCCGTTCAATTCAGTTTGTGAAGCACACCTTCGAGGGCATGACCCTGAGCAGCCGGGCGGGCATCTATGATCTGGCCTGCGAAGACGAAGCCGGCGACCGTTTCATTGTGGAGATGCAACACAAAGAAGCTCCCGACTTTATCCAAAGAATGAAATTTTACAGCCTCCACATGCTCGACGGCATGGTACAGCGGGGAGAATACGGCTATCGGAGTTTGCCCAAGTTGTATTGCATTGGCATTTTACTAAAAAACTTGTTTTCCGGCCCGGAGTATCTCAGCGTCATCAACTTACGAGATGGGCAGGGGCGGTTGGTGGATGAACAACTGACGTTTATTGTTGTTGAATTGGCTAAATTTAAGGCGGCAAAGAACGAGGTCGTTTCTAACCTCGACAAACTACTCTATACCATGAAAACGATTGACAAGCCGGTGGACGCTGCCCCGGAATTTTGGCAGGAAGAGTGGCTGTCGGGAGCCATTCAGCAACTGGATACCCGCCGGATGTCGCCCGACGAACGGGCCATGTATTCCATTGCCTACGCCCGGCACATGGAGGCATTCTACGAAGCCAAACGCGAGCGCGAAGCCGCCGAACGGCAACGCGAAGAGGCAGCACGGCAGCGTGTAGCAGATTTAGCCGCAGGTCTGGCAGAAGGTAAAGTTCAAGGTCTGGCAGAGGGTAAGGCAGAGGGTAAGGCAGAGGGTAAGGCAGAGGGTAAGGCAGAGGGAAAGGCAGAGGGTAAGGCAGAGGGAAAGGCAGAGGGAAAGCGGGCTGTGGTGCTCAACGGCTACAAAATGGGGCTGTCCGTGTCGCAGTTGGCGGGGCTAGTGAGCGAGTCGGAAGCGTTTGTGGAGGAACTACTGGCTGCCGAATAACTCATTCGCTGGGTTGGGGTTGCCGTTTATCGGGCAAGGTATGGTGCAACAGCAGCGCAAGGCCCATAACCAGCAAGCAACCCAGCACGTTGAGCCACAAAAAGGCCATTACATCCAGCCAGTAACAGGCAATGACCAGCCCTTCGGCCAGTAGGGCGGCCCAGAAAGTAGCGCGTCCGCCCACGGATTTGAGGTAGAACGCCACGCAGAAAATGCCGAGAATCACGCCGTAGAACAGCGACCCCAGCACGTTCACGATTTCGATCATGCTGCCGCCAACGAGGTTCGCAAACTGCGCCACAATGATGCAAAAAACCCCCCAACCCACTGTCAACCAGCGCGATAAACGAACTTCGTTGCCCGTATGGGCGGGCCAAATCCGGTTAAATACGTCGATGACACTGGTGGAGGCCAACGAACTGTAGGCCGAGGCAATAGACCCCATGGAGGCAATAAACAGCGCGGCGATCAACAGCCCAATCAGGCCGTGGGGGAGGTGGTCGAGCACAAACCGCAAAAACACGTAGTTGACATCATTTGTATCGGCGTGGCTGTTGGTCTGTTTAATCAGTTGCACGGCCTGGCTGTGCAGCCCCGTCATGGCCGCGTCGTGTTGCCGAAGTTGCGCCCCGGCCTCGGCTTCGGCGTTTTTCTGACCCGAAACCACTGCCTCCTGAAGCGCGACTACGGCCCGTTGGCGTTGGGCCGATAGCGCGGCGTGGCGGGTTTCCAGTTGCCGAAACGCCGCCGCCTGTGGCCCGGCCCGCAAGGCATCGGTTTCTTGTTGGTTGAAAAACAGCGGCGACGGGTTGAACTGGTAATAGACGAACACCAGCACGCCTACCAGCAAAATCAGGAACTGCATGGGCACTTTCAGGAGGCCGTTCATCAGTAGCCCCACCCGGCTCTGCCCCACCGACCCGCCCGTGAGGTACCGCCCCACCTGCGATTGGTCGGTGCCGAAGTAGGCCAGTTGCAGAAAAAAACCGCCCACCAGCCCCGACCACAGGTTGTAGCGGTTTTGCAGGTCAAATTTGGTGTCGATCAGGTTGAGCCGCCCGGCTTTGCCCGCCACCCGCAGGGCATCCATAAAGCCAATGTTGGCCGGCAGCAGCGTCACGGTCAGGCACCCCGCCACCAGCATCACCACCGTCACGATCAGCATTTGGGTGAGGTGGGTGTGCGAAATGGCTTTGGTGCCGCCCGACACGGTGTAGAGCAACACCAAACCGCCCATGATGAGGTTCGTCCAGTAGATATTCCAGCCCAGAATAGTAGACAAAATAATGGAGGGCGCGTAGATAGACAGCCCCGTAGACAGCCCGCGTTGCAACAGAAACAACCCCGCCGTGAGCGAACGTACCGGACCGTTGAACCGATTTTCCAGAAATTCGTAGGCGGTATAAACCTTCAGCCGGTGAAAAATAGGCACAAACGTGACCGACAGCACAATCATGGCCAGAGGCAACCCGAAGTAGAACTGCACAAACCGCATCCCGTCGGCAAAACCCTGGCCCGGTGCCGAGAGGAACGTGATGGCACTGGCCTGAGTAGCCATTACGGAAAGGCCCACGTGGTACCAGGGCAACGACTGCCCGGCCAGCATATAGTCGTCGAGGGTTTGTTGGCCCCGGCTTTTGTAGAGGCCCCAGCCAATGAGCACCGCCACAGTGCTGCCCAGCACCCACCAGTCTAGTGCGCTCATGCAAACCAGCGCATCAGGCCGTAGAAAAAGGCAATTTCAACCAGCAAAAACAGCATCACCACGGCGTAGGCGCGTGGCCACGAGCCAAACAGCGGGCGGTTGGGCCGGGGCGGCGGGGCCGGATGCGCAGGTACGTTGGTCATACGGGCGGTGGGGGAGGAGGAAGCAGGAACGGGACTAAAAGTTGAGAACGGAGCCGCAACGGAAAAGGGACGTACCGTATCTTTCGCCAAAACTACGAGGCATACCAAACCCGAACAACCCGATGACCCCCGCCCAGACCGAAAAAGCTATTTTTGACCTGACCGACAAGGTCGCCATTATTACCGGTGCCAGCAAGGGCATTGGCGAAGATATTGCCCGCCTTTATGCCCGGTTTGGGGCCAAAGTAGTGGTAAGCAGCCGTAAACAGGATGCCTGCGATGCCCTTGCCGCCGAAATTACCGCCGCCGGGGGGCAAGCCACCGGCATTGCCGCCCATGTGGGCGATATGGATCAGTTGGCCCAACTAGTCGAAAAAACAATTGATGTCTATGGCGGCGTGGATATTCTGGTCAACAACGCGGCCACCAACCCCGTTTTTGGCCCCTCGCTCGATGCCGACGGGATGGCGTTCGACAAGATTATGCAGGCCAACGTGAAGGCCCCGTTTGAACTGAGCAAGCTCTGTTACGCCAGTATGAAGGCGCGGGGCGGCGGCAGCGTCATCATGGTCAGCAGCATTGCCGGCCACACGCCCGACCCCGGTTTGGGGTTATACAGCGTCAGCAAAGCGGCTATGAATATGCTGACTAAAGTGCTGGCCAAAGAGTGGGGCATAGACGGAATCCGGGTCAACGCCATTTGCCCTGGCCTCATCAAAACCAAGTTCAGTCAGGCCCTCTGGCAGGACGACAAAACGCTGGCCCACTTCACCAAACGCCTGCCCATTGCCCGCATGGGCACCACCGACGAGATCAGCCCGCTGGCGTTGTTTTTGGCTTCGTCGGCTTCGTCCTATTCCACTGGCAGCTTGTTCTACGCCGATGGCGGAACCGTGATTTAGCCCCCCGTTAAAGGCTCATGTACCGGGCCACAAAAGGCGTGGCGGGGTGGTTCTGGAGGGCACTGGGCGGGCCAAGCTGCACCAGTTTTCCCGCGTCCATGAGGGCAATGCGGTCGCCCAGCAATAGGGCCTCGCGCACGTCGTGGGTCACGAGCACAATGGTTTTTTGCCGAAGCACGTCCAACTCCCGGAACTCCTGCCGAATGTCGGCGCGGGTGATGGGGTCGAGGGCACCAAAGGGTTCGTCCATGAGAATCAGGGGCGGGTTGGCGGCCAGGGCGCGGGCTAGCCCTACGCGCTGCCGCTGCCCGCCGCTGAGTTGGTCGGGCCGCTGGTTCAGCACCGTTTCGGGTAGGCGCAAGAGGCGCAGTAACTCGTGGGTACGTTGTTGGGTGCGGTCGGGTGGCCAGCCTAACAGGCGCGGCACCACGCCAATGTTTTCGGCCACAGTATAGTGCGGAAACAGCCCCGCGTCCTGCATAACGTAGCCAATGTTCCGCCGCAGTTCGTGGGCGGGCTGCGCCCGAATGTCTGCCCCATTGATGGTAATAAGGCCCGAATCGGGTTCCAAAAGGCGGTTTATCATCTTTAGGGTGGTGGTTTTGCCGCAACCCGACGTACCCAGCAACACCAGCGTTTCGCCCGTGGCCACGCTAAGGGTAAGGGCATCGACCACGGCGCGGCCCTGGTAGTGTTTGCTGACGTTGGTGAGGCTGAGGGCGGGCGTTGGCATGGAGCGGGGTGGGTAAACGGGCTTGCAAAAATCGTGAAAAAGCCGTACTTTTATCCAGTTAAACAACTCTGTAAAAATGGCAAAATCCGATTCGGCTACGGCCACTGCAAGTGCTCTTGACAACAAGTTAAAAGCCCTTCAGACCACCATTGAAAAGCTCGACAAAACCTTCGGCAAAGGTACTGTCATGCGCCTGAGCGAAACCAAAGTCATGGACGTACCTGTGATCTCGACCGGCTCGCTGGGCCTCGACATTGCCCTCGGTATTGGTGGCTTACCCCGTGGCCGCGTGGTGGAAATCTACGGCCCCGAATCGTCGGGTAAAACAACCCTCACGATGCACGCCATTGCCGAAGCCCAAAAAGCCGGTGGCCTGGCCGCCTTCATCGATGCCGAACACGCCTTCGACCGTACCTACGCCGAAAAATTGGGTATCGACGTAAACAACCTGCTCATTGCCCAGCCTGATAACGGCGAGCAAGCCCTGGAAATCACCGAACACCTCATCAGTTCCGGTGCCATCGACATCATCGTGATCGACTCGGTGGCGGCCCTGGTACCCAAAGCCGAAATTGAAGGCGAGATGGGTGAGAGCAAGATGGGTCTTCAGGCCCGCCTCATGAGCCAGGCCCTGCGGAAACTGACCGGCACGATCAACAAAACCCAGTGCTGCTGCATTTTCATCAACCAGCTTCGCGAAAAAATCGGGGTCATGTTCGGTAGCCCCGAAACCACCACCGGGGGTAACGCCCTGAAATTCTACGCCTCGGTTCGGCTCGATATTCGCCGCATTGGTCAGATTAAAGAAGGGGCTGATAACGTGGTGGGCAACCGCACCAAAGTGAAGGTGGTAAAGAACAAAATGGCCGCGCCTTTCAAAGTGATCGAGTTCGACATTATGTACGGGCAGGGTATCTCGAAAGTAGGCGAGATTCTGGACATTGCTGTGGAGATGGAGATCATCAAAAAATCAGGTTCGTGGTTCTCGTATGGCACCAGCCGCCTGGCCCAGGGCCGTGACGCGGTGAAAGACCTAATTCTGGACAACCCCGAACTAATGGCTGAACTGGAAGCCAAAATCCGCGCCAAAATTGCCGACGACCAAAACGGCGTTCTCGACCCCGTTGCCGCCGGTGATGCCGACGAAGACGAAGCGTAGCCTTTCAGGTACGTACCTGGCGAATGATAAAGCCGTTTCCTGCGCAGGAAACGGCTTTTTTTGTGTGGGTGGGTTTATCGGCGTATTGGTATTGGTGGCTTTGCTCATCGGCATATCGTATTCGGCGTAGGGCAGGGGCAAGCCCAGCCCCTACAATTTGACCGTTACCCAGGATGGTGATTTGTGTGATGGTTCCTGTGTAGGGGCGGGACCGCTCCGCCCTGGGCCGTGCGCGAAGCTGGGCCGATACGCCGATGTCAACGCCGACCAGCCCCTACAACTCCAGTTTGTCGAAGGCTTTTTCGGCGGCGGCTTGTTCGGCTTTTTTCTTGCTGTAACCATTGCCGGTCGTGAGCGGAACGTCATCGACCAGCACCTGCGCCACAAACTCGCGGAATTGGTGGCTACCCTGTTCGGAAACAATCTCGAACCGGAGGTCTTTGCCTTGCCGTTGCGCCCACTCAATGAGGCGGCTTTTGTAGTTGCCGTTGGTGCTCACCACTGCGTCGAGGTCGTAGTGGGTGAGCAGTTTGTGCAGAATAAACCGGCGGGTGAAATCGAAGCCTTTGTCGAGGTACACGGCTCCCACCAGGGCTTCCAGCGCATCGCCGTACATAGACGTGCGGCCCGGCATGATGCGCCCGCGTTGCCCGTCGTATTCGATGAGGTGATCCAACCCAATTTTGCGCGAAATCACGTTCAGCATCTCGCGGTTCACAATTCGGGAGCGAATTTCGGTCAGAAACCCTTCGTCTTTGAAGGGGTATTTTTTGAACAGGTATTCGGCAATGACCATGCCCAGCACGGCATCGCCCAGGTATTCCAGCCGTTCGTTGGATTCGCGAAAGCCCTTCACCCTCGATTCTTTGCCGACCGACGTGTGCAAGACTGCCAGTTGGTACACGCCCAACCGGGTGGGTGTCTGCCCGATAATCTGCGTGATGGCCCGCCCAAGCTGTTGCCGACGCTTTTTTTCGGCTGATGAGCTAAACCAGTGCGCAAACGGAAAAGCCAAAAAGCGGGACACGGCGAAAGGCACGGGGAAACGGTGAAGAAACGACAGACCAGAAAACCGGGAGAGGGGTAGATGCGCGAAAACACGACAACCGGGTAGGGTTGCCGCGAAAAAAAGCAATGGCCGGGAAGAGCCGTTACGCGCCGCCCGGCCATTTGCCTGTGTGGTACCGTTATTTGCCCGAATTTTCGTCCAGGTACTTAATAGCCTGCCCTACCGTGGTGATGCTCTCAGCCTGATCGTCGGGGATTTGTACGTTGAATTCTTTTTCAAATTCCATAATCAGCTCAACGGTATCGAGCGAATCGGCACCGAGATCGTTGGTGAAGCTTGCTTCCGGCGTTACCTCCGAGGGATCAACCCCCAACTTGTCAACGATGATTTGCATTACTTTTTCAGAAGTCTGAGACATTTCGGTAGTCCTTTTGTGTTAAAAAACGCCGTAAAGTACGCACTTTACCACCTTAACGCCAAACAATATTTCTGAACCGCTCGACACCGTATCGTGCTCAGGTAAATAATTAACTGCCTGACAGTAAGCAAATTATGGGGGTAACGGCTTTGTTTTCCTCGTCCGAACGGTTAACCCTACTGGTCCGGTGGTGTAAGCTTGCGGCCCCAAATAAGGTCTGCCCCGTACCTTTACGCCTCACTTCGCCTTTTGCCAACGTACCGGATGCACCTTCCCAACCTGAAACACCCCGACAGCCCTCAGTTTTTTCTGATGGCCGGCCCCTGCGCCATCGAAGGCCGCGACATGGCCCTGCGCATTGCCGAGCGCGTGGTCACGATCACCGACCGGCTTCGTATTCCGTACATTTTCAAGGGGTCTTACCGGAAAGCCAACCGCACCAAGCTCAACTCCTTCACCGGCATCGGCGACGAGCAAGCCCTGGCTATTCTGGCCGAAGTGGGCCGCACCTTCAACGTACCTACCGTGACGGATATTCACCAGTCGAACGAGGCGGCGATGGCGGCGGAGTATGTGGACGTGTTGCAAATTCCGGCGTTTTTGTGCCGACAGTCCGAGTTGTTGGAAGCCGCCGCGCTGACGGGCAAAGCCGTGAACGTGAAAAAAGGGCAGTTCCTGTCGGGCGAGAGCATGGGGTTTGCCGTGGAAAAAGTGCTGGCAACCAACCCCGCAGCCACGGTCTTTCTCACCGACAGGGGCAACTCGTTCGGCTACGGCGATTTGGTGGTAGACTACCGCAACCTACCCGCCATGCAGGCGCACGGGGTACCGGTGGTCATGGACTGCACCCACTCGTTGCAACAGCCTAACCAACCGTCGGGCATCACCGGGGGTAAACCCGCGCTGATTGCCACCATTGCCAAAGCGGCCATTGCCGTGGGGGCCGACGGGCTATTTATTGAAACGCACATGAACCCCGCCGAAGCCAAATCGGACGGGGCCAACATGCTGCCGCTCGACCAACTGGAAGGGCTTCTGGAACGCCTGGTACGTATCCGCGAGGCTATTTTGCCCCGCTGAACCGGCCCCGCCCGGCGTTTTTCAGGCAAATAAACCGGAGGAAAGATAGCGGTCGCCCCGGTCGCAGATGATGCAGACAATAATGCCCGTTCCCAGTTCCTGCGCCAACCGCAGGGCCGCCAACACGCCGCCGCCGCTGCTCATGCCCGCCAAAATACCTTCCACGCGGGCCAGTTGGCGGGTCATGTCGGTGGCTTCCTGCTGCGACACTTCCAGCACCCGGTCTACGCGGCGGGGGTCGAAAATTTTGGGCAGGTATTCGGCGGGCCACTTACGGATGCCGGGAATAGACGACCCATCGGTGGGTTGAACGCCCACAATCTGCACGGCGTGGTTTTGCTCTTTCAGGTAACGCGAGGTGCCCATGATGGTGCCGGTGGTGCCCATCGAGGCCACAAAATGCGTGACCTCGCCGCTGGTGTCGCGCCAGATTTCGGGGCCGGTGGTGCGGTAGTGGGCCAGGTAATTGTCGGGGTTGGCAAACTGATCGACCAGCAGAAATTCGCCCGTGGCGGCTTTGGCTTCCACATAGTCGCGGCCCGCCTCAATGGTCTCGGTCAGGGTCACTTTGGCTCCGTAGGCTTCCATGGCCAGTATGCGTTCGCGGGTGGCGTTGGCGGGCAGGGCCAGTTCAATCTCAATATCAAACAGGCGGGCAATCATGGCCAAAGCAATGCCGGTGTTGCCGCTGGTGGCCTCAATCAGTTTCATGCCCGGTTGCCACTCGCCCCGGTCAATATAGCCGCGAATCATGCTCAGGGCAGCGCGGTCTTTCACGCTCCCGCCGGGGTTATTGCCTTCCAGTTTGCCGTAGAGCGTGATGCCGGGACCAATGTTCCCGAACGCCGCCGCGAGTCTATCGAGCCTCACTAGGGGCGTGTTACCCACCAAATCGAGCAGTGTTGCCATCGTTGTTTACAATTGGATAAATTTTCGTTGAAAACCAGGCGAGGCGGATCTACCTTACGCGCTGTTTGTGCAGGATACACCGCGCCGGGGGCTTTAATTCCCCGCCGGGGAGTGTCAGGTACGTTGAATTATTCCCCGGTCTTCCATGAACTGGCTCCGCTACCCGTTTTTTCTGCTCGTTTTTTGCGGGTGCTTTGCCCAGGCCCAAACCCCGCCCGATACGCTCATGGCCTTCGACACGGTGGGCATCGCTCAACGCCGCACACTCTTCACGCCCGATTTCTACACCTTCCGCGCCGCCCGACAACTCACTGGCCCTCAAGTCGTTTCGGTGCTCCTACGCTCGTCCGACTTAACGGTGCTGCGGCTGGCCCTGCGGGCGAAACGACGCTATACCCTACCAACCCCGCTTATTTTTGGAAGCTACGGTCTGCTTTTGGGGGGTGTGCGGGCCAGCCGAAACCAGCCCGTTCCCACGGCTCTGGGCGGCACATTAATTTTGGGCAGTTTCGCCATGATAACAACCGGACTGGTGGCCGGTTTAACGGCCCCGGCTCAGATGCGGCGGGCGGTACGATTTCATAATCAGATGGTTACTAATTCTGCCAATGCCTACGCCCTGGCTCCCCGGCGGTATGCTCCCGACGATTTTGCGCTGACCACCGCCGATACTGTTGCTGTACGGCGCACTTTTTGGGGTACTCGCTACACCTACCGGGGCCTTGACCTGCTGCCCGACCTTCAGCTAGAGCAGGCCATGCGGTCGGTGCGCGACCCGCAAATAACGGAGGGGCTTCGGCAAAACAAAATTTTGCGGGCTGTGGGAGGGGTAGTGGGAGGTTTTTCGGCGGCTTACCTGGCCACCCGGCTCGTTACGGGTCTTTTGGTGCAGGCGGCGGGGTTTTGCACCGCTGGCCGGGCTACCCCGCTGACGTATGTAGCCCTGGGGGGGCTGGCCGTTACCTTCGGGCTGGGGCGCATCAGCGACCGGACTACCCGGCAGGTGGTGCGGCAATATAACAACAGGTTGGCTCAGCCACCACCGTCCGGCAACGTACCTGAACCGTGAGGGGTAGCGCGTTGGCTGGGCCGTTGGTGAGGGTAATGACGAATTCGAACACATCCTGCTGAAAATCAGACGACTGTGGAAAAAGGTAGCCGGAAGGTTTCAAGTAGGCCAAATAAATGCACCCAACGGCAGTTTCAAACGCATACTCGTTGGTCGTCCCATCCTTAAACCGGAAATTGTACGCGGATGATTGGGGTGCCTCGCTCTGCATTTTCCTGTTTCAGTTCGTCAATTAGCTTCTTCTGGCTGTTGGTTAGTTGAAGCGATATTTTTTCCCCGGCTTTTCGTTTGTCCAAAATCCAGCGGAAAAGGGCGGCACCCTGTTGGGGGGGTCTTGGGGGTCTTGTGGCGTTTCTATCGGCTGTAAATCAATTGGTTGCATACGGGCTGAACAAGGCGTGGCGGCGAGTAGTTTCAGGCCGTGGCCCAGGTACGTTGCCGGGGCGGTATACCGGAGTAGCCGCCAGGTTTTGGTGGTGCCTTCGGGGGTTTGTACCCGCAGGAGGTACACCCCGGCGGGCAGGTTGGCCACCGATACGCGGCTCAGTATAACAGCATTACTTGTGTAAATGAACAGTCGATTTTGTTCGTTTTACCAAAGTCAGTCCCCCACATTTTCCCACCAACGGACCTGTGGCAACGTACCTGAGAGGGGTACGGGCTGGCCAATTTTCGGGGTCGTGAGGGTGAACGGTTCGGCGGGGCCAATGGCCTCGGTCAGTTGCCGGATGGGGTCGCGCCAGGGGTGGAACGCCAGCGCAAATTTGGCCCAATGCACTGGCAACACCACCCGCGTGTTGAGGTCACGGGCTACCTGCGCCACTTCGGCAGGAAAAATATGAATGGTGGGCCAGTCGCGGCCATATTGCCCGCATTCCAGCAGGGCCAGATCAAAAGGTCCATATTGCTCGCCGATGGCCCGGAAGTAGGGGTCGTAGCCCGAGTCGCCCCCCAGGAAGAGGCGTTCCGGCCCCAGGTTCAGCACGTAGGCCGCCCACAGCGTTTGCCCCCGCCGGATGCCCCGCCCCGAAAAATGCCGTGCGGGCAGGGCCGTCAGCGTCAGCCCCTGGGCGGGGGTCACGGCCTGGTTCCAGTCCAGTTCCGAGATCCGGGCGGGGTCGTAGCCCCAGCGTTCCAGGTGGGCACCCACGCCCAGAGGCACCACCACCCGGCCCACCGTGGGGCGCAGGGCCAACAGGGTTTGGTAATCCAGGTGGTCGTAATGGTCGTGGGTCAGCACCAGCACGTCGATGGGCGGCATATCGGCGGAGGTGTAGGTGTTGGTGCCGGGAAACGCCTTGCCAAACAACGGCACCGGCGAGGCATAGCCACTGAACACGGGATCGACCAGAATATTGACCCGCCCGGCGTGAATCAAATACGACGAATGGCCGAACCACACCACCACCGTCCCCGTGTCGGGCAGGGCGTTGAGGTCGGTCTTCACCGAGGGGATCAGGTACGTTGGTTCCACCTCGGCGGACTTCCTGAAGTTGTCCCGAAACCAGTTCAGATACGACGCATTGGGGCGCATCACTTCGGTGGGCAGTAGGTTCTGAAACGCCCCGTCGCGGAAATTTGGCGACCTGCCAATCCGGGCCTGCCGTTCGCCAGAAGGCACAGACCCAAACACGGCGGTTTGCAAAAATAACCAGCCCCCCAGGGCCACTGTGATGAGAAAAACGACCAGGTAGAGCATTGATTTTTTGGCGCGATGCATGGGGGCAAAGGTAGGGGCGTATTTGGTCGCGTCCGATACGCCGTGTCCAATACACCAACACCAATACGCCGTTACCTAAAAACTACCCACCCACTTTACCTTATTTTGCTAACTTTGCTTCAAACGAATAAACACGCTTTCACTTCCTGAATTAACAAAATATTATACCGAAATAATCAACTTTTACAGACTATGTCACAACACATGAATCGTCGAAACTGGTTTCGGTCGGCGGGGTTGCTTACGGCGGGGCTGGGCCTGAGCCGCTGGCAACAGGCCCGCGCCGCGTTTGTGCCTTCGGCAGTGGCCACCGAGCAGCGTTTGTTTCAGGAATTTGCCGCCCTGCATCGCCTCCCGCCCGACATGCTACCGCCCCTGCGGGCACGGCTGTTTGCCAACGAAAACCCCAACGGCATTGCCCAAAGCGCGAAAGAAGCCATCAACAAAGCTACGGCCATTGGCAACCGCTACGCCTGGATGGAGTTTGCCCAACTGAAAAACCTAATTGCCAAAGACGAAAGCGTTGCGCCCAAAAACATTCAGCTTACCCCCGGCTCGTCGGACGTGCTGATGGCAGCGGCGGCCTATTTTTCGCAGAAAGGGCCAATTCTGACCTGCCGCCCCACCTACGAAGACCTGTTGGAACGGTCTACCAAGCTGAAAGGCCAAATCCTGACCGTGCCGCCCACCTCCGGCCTGGGTTACGATTTGGTGGCCCTCAAAGCCAAAGCCCTCAGCACGCCCGGCCTCGCGATGGTCTACATTGTGAACCCCAACAACCCCACTGGTACGTTGCTGCCCGCCGCCGACCTGACGCAGTTTTGCCGCGACGTGGCCCCCACCGTGCCCGTCTTCATCGACGAAGCCTACATCGACTACCTGGAACCCACCGACCGGCCCCAACTGGGCAAACTCATTGCCGACGGGCTGAACGTGATTCTGGCCCGCACGTTCTCCAAAATTCATGGCTTTGCCGGGCTTCGGCTGGGCTACGTCATGGCCCTGCCCGCTACTCTGGAGCAACTGAAGCCCTATACCAACGCCGAATTTGCCGTCAGCGTCACCACGCTCATGGCCGGAGTGGCTTCCTATCAGGATGTGGCCTGGCAAACCAAGTGCCGCCGCGACAACGCCGCCGCCCGCGACTATACGCTGAAAGCCTTGACCGAACTGGGCTACGAACCCATCCCGTCGGTGGCGAATTTTATGCTGTTTCCGATTAAGATGAAAGCCAAATCGTTTGAAAATCAGATGTTTGGGCAGGGTGTGGGCATTCAGACCCGCGAAATTGACCGCCAACCCTACTGCCGGGTCAGCATCGGCACGATGGACGAAATGAAAATTTTCATCGAAACCTTCAAAAAAGTAGTTGGCTAGATGACCCGCCGCGACTTTATCCAGTCTACCTCGGCCAGTTATGCGTCGCTGCTGGCGTGGGGGCAGTTGGCGGCGGCTCCCGCCGAAACCCTTATGCTACCCGCCCTCGTCTCCCCAACCGGCGGGGCGGCGGGCCGAACGGTGGTGATTTTGGGGGCCGGGCTGGCGGGGTTGGCCACCGCCTGGGAACTGGGTAAACTGGGCTACCAATGCACGGTGCTGGAGGCCCGAAACCGCGCCGGGGGGCGGGTCTGGACCATCAGAAACGGCACCACCGACACCGAAACCGGGGGCCAACCCCAAACCTGCCGTTTTGCCGAGGGGGCCTATTTCAACGGGGGTGCCGCCCGAATTCCGCACCACCATCAGCTTACGCTGCAATACTGCCGTGCCTTTGGCATTCCGCTCGAAATTTTCAACGGCAACAACGAAGCCGCCTACCTCTACAACCATCAGCCCGGCGCGTCAGGTACGTTGGCCAACCGCCGGATTCGCATTAAAGAGCACCACAACGACCTGCGCGGCCACACCGCCGAACTGCTGGCCAAAGCCCTGGATCAGAGTGCGTTAGACCAAAATCTGACCAAGGAAGATGTGGAGAAATTAGTCGAATACCTACGCAATGAAGGCGACCTGAACCCGGCGCACCTCTACCGGGGCACCAACCGGCGCGGTTACAAAACCGAACCCGGTGCCGGCCCCGCCCCCGGCCAACTCACCGACCCCTACGGCCTGACCGACCTCCTTCGGTCGGGGTTTATGGAGCCGGTTTTCCACAACGTGGGCGATTATATTTACGAACAACAAACCACCCTGCTGCAACCCGTGGGCGGCATGGATGCCATCCCGAAGGCGTTTGAGGCGCGGTTGGCGGGCAAAATTCGGTTCGGGGCCACGGTGCTGGAACTGCGCAAAACCGAGCGCGGGGTGCGGGTGGTGTACAAACAGGCGGGCAAACCCACCGAACTCACCGCCGATTTCTGCGTGTGTACGCTGCCCTTGCCCGTGCTGAAAAACCTGGATGCCGACCTCGCGGCCCCCATCCGGCGGGCGGCAGATTTTGTGCCGTACATTAAAACGGGTAAGATTGGGTTGCAATTCAGCCGCCGGTTTTGGGAGGAAGACGACGGGATTTACGGCGGCATTTCGCGCACCAACCAGGACATAAACCAGATTTGGTACCCGTCGGCGGGCTTTCACCAGCCCAACGGCGTGCTCATTGGCTACTACAATTTTTATGGCCGGGCCGAAGCCGTGGGTACGTTGCCGTTGCCCGACCGCGAAAAACTGGCTCTGGAACAGGGCCGAAAAATCCACCCCCAATACGATTCGACGTTCCAGAATTCGTTTTCGCTGGCTTGGCACCGGCTGCCCCAATCGGGCGGGGGGTGGGCGGTTTATGACGAGGCCACGCGCCGCAAACATTACAACGCCCTGCTGGAACCCGATGAATGTATTTACTTTGCGGGCGAACACACCACCCACCTCACCGCCTGGATGGCCGGTGCCCTCACCTCGGCCCACCGCACCGTGAAGGCCCTGCACGAGCGGGTAAGCAAAGCCTGACCGGGGCCACCGGAATACCCCAAAAAAACCCGTTTATGAACCGTTTGCTGTCTTTTGTTTTTGTGGCCATCACCGCTGTTGCCACCAACTTTTTCGCCCAGCGGGTTATGGCCCAAGCCGCGCCCGCTGCGCTCACGGTGCCGCAGGTAGGGGCCATTAAAGCCTTGGTTATCAATAATCTGGAGAAAGATACGTACCTGAAAACGGGCGGCTACATTCTGGAACGCTATCAGGATCGCCCCGCCTACGTGTTCGCTTATTCCGACGGAATCAGCCGGAAAGTGTACCTCTACACCGTGTATGGTGCCGCCGACACCAAACCGCTGGGGTTGCTGGCCATTTACCTGAAGGGCAACAACGAGCGCAAAGCGTTTGTGGTGCCCGGTGCCGCCGCCGACCGCCCCGCCTGGGATCTGTATCTGGACGATTTGAAATACATCGGCGAAAAAGAACCCGGCCTTATGCCCGCCCTCAGTTTTGTGCTCAGCCGCGAATTGGCCACGCTCCTGAGCGGCGACACCGGCCAAGCCGAGGGCGGCGCGAAGAAGAAAGACGAATACAACTTTTGCTTTGCCCCCATGGCCCCCGTGCTGCTGGCCGATGGCACCACCCGCCCCATAAATGAACTGCGCGAAGGTGACGATATTATGGGTTATTCGACTGATAAACAGATGCTTATTAGCGAAACAGTACTGGCGGTTCAGACCCACACGCTGGCCCAAAACCAGCCGTTGGTGGGCATCTGGACACTGCCCACCCAGACCCTCACGGCCAGCAACGTACCTGGCGCGGGGGCTGGCCCAACGTTGCTCGAAGCCACCCACAACCACCCCATCCTGACCGCCACCGGCCCCAAACCGCTGGGGCAGATAGCCGTTGGCGAAACGGTTTTTTCGGTCGAGAACGGCCTTGTGCGCCCGGCGCGGGTGGTGCGGGCGGGCAGCACGGGCCGGGCCGATATCGTGTACAGTCTGCGCACGACGGGGGGCAGTTACGTCGTTCACGGCACGGTGGTGCTCGACAAGTAGCGTTGCTTTCTGCATGATCTGGACCCGGATTTCGTCGTTTATTCTGGCCCACCGGCGGGTGTGTCTGCTGGTGGTGTTGGTCGGTACGGTGGGCATGGCCATCCTGGCCAGCCAGGTGAAACTTTCTTATGAGTTCGCCAAAATCCTGCCCACCACCGACCCCGACTACACGACTTATGAAGCCTTCAAGGCCCGCTTTGGCGAAGACGGCAACGTGATGGTGCTCGGCATCGACACCGATTCGATGTACCAACTGCCCTACTTCCGCGACTGGCAGACGCTCTCGAAAAACATCAAAGCCACCGACGGAATCCGGGATGTGGTTGCGAACGCTGGGCTATATACGTTGCGGCTGAACGACAGTACCGACCGGTTTTCGTTCCGCCCGTTGCTGACCAACGTACCTGGCACCCAAGCCGAGGTAGACACGGTGCGGCTGGCCCTGGGCCGCTTGCCATTCTACCGGGGGCTGGTCACCGATTCGGCGGGGCGGGCGCACCTGATGGCCATTACCTTCGACCAAAAAAAGCTGAACACCAAAGGCCGCATTGCCAGTGTGCGGCAGATTGAGGCCCTGGCGGCGGCGTTCGGCCAACGCCACGGCACCACGGTGCATTTGTCGGGTTTGCCCTACATCCGAACCGAGTTTACGGCCAAAGTCAGTCACGAACTGGTGCTGTTTATGGGGCTGGCGTTTCTGGTCACGGCCCTTATTTTGCTGTTCTTTTTCCGGTCGCTCACGGTGGTGGGCATCATCATGGCCGTGGTGGGGGTGGGGGTGGTGTGGGCCGTGGGCTACCTGGTGGCGTTGGGTTACACCATCACCATTTTGTCGGGCCTTATTCCGCCGTTGATTATTGTCATTGGTGTGCCGAACGGCATTTTTTTGCTCAACCGCTACCACACCGAACTCACGGCGGGTGCCGCCCAGGCCGACGCGCTGCGGGTGGCCACGGCCAAAGTGGGCGAGACCACGTTTTTCGCCAACGTAACCACGTCCATCGGCTTTTTCGTGTTCTTCTTCACCAACAGCCCCATGCTCCTCGAATTTGGCCTGGTGGCGGCGTTGGGCATCATGACCACGTACCTGACCTCGTTGGTGCTCATTCCCATTGCGTTTAGTTACTTGCCCGTGCCCTCGCCCCGGCAACGGGGCCACCTCAACAGCCGCTTGTTGACGCGGTTTCTGGCCTGGGTAGAACAGTTGGTGCTACACCGGCGGTGGGCTATCTACACGTTTGTGGGGGTGTGTGCGGCGGTGGGGCTGGTGGGCATGAGCCAGATTCGGGCGGTGGGCTACGTGGTGGATGACCTGCCCAAAAACGACCCCATCTACACCGACCTGAAGTATTTTGAACGGGCCTACGGCGGGGTGCTGCCCTTTGAAGTCAGCGTAGACGCGGGCGCACCGGGCCGGGCACTCACGCCGCCCACGCTGACCAAAGTCAGGCTTCTGCAACGCGAATTCGCCCGCTACCCCGACTTTGCCCGGCCCCTTTCGGTGGTGGAGGCGGTGAAGTTTTTTTACCAGGC
>JAYUKZ010000369.1:0-28719 GCA_043763995.1 Fibrella sp. | reverse complement strand
CGGTGGCCACCACGCGGTAGAGCACCGTGAGGTCAATGACCACTTCCAGGCCGTCGGCGGTGAGCACCCGGATGGCATCGTCGCCCTGCTTTTGGCCTTCGTCGTTCGAGGCCGACATGGTATAGTTTTGGGTTTTGATGTCGAATTCGGTCACGGTGGCCAGCGGGTTCACAAAACTCAGACCCGAATTGATGGAGCGGTCGCCCACATTACCAAACAGCGAGATAACCCCCACCTGCCCCGCGTCGATCTGGCGGACGCTGGACGTGAGGATACCGATAAGAAGCAGCACGACCCCGATCACTTTCACGGGCCGGGCATAGTGCGCGATGGCCAACGAGGGGGTGTTGATGGCAAAACCGGCAATGAGCGCGGCAATGCCCAGAACGATGAAAAACATGGTGTTTCTACGAGTTATTTTCTCCTGAAAGTACGCCACAGGCCATGTCCCTACAAGCGAACTGGTAAGAATGGGCACCGGCATAGGGTATCGGTCGGGGGGGCGGATAACAAAAAAGCACCCGCTGTTGGCGGGTGCTTTGGTCAGAATGTCTGGTAATCCGGGCAGGTTTTAACCCGAAATTCCTTTACGCCGGGCGGCGTTTACTTTGTACCCTTTTTTTTTCCACCAGCTTGCGCGGCGGCTTCGGCGGCTTCTTTGGAGACCACTTCGCCTTTCAGCGTCAGGTACGTAGTAGAGACCTTTCCGTTGCTGGTCACGGTAACGGTTTTGTTGAACGGCCCCATACCGGCGGCGTTGAACGTGGCTGATACTTTGCCGCTTTGGCCCGGAGCTACCGGCTCTTTCGACCACGAGGGTTTAGTGCAGCCGCAAGAGGCCGTGGCATCAGTAATGATGACCGGCTCTGTGCCCGTGTTTTTGAAAACAAACTCGAAAGTGACGGGCTTACCCTGCTCTACTTTGCCAAAATCATGGGCTTCCTTGCTGTAGGTGGCCACGCCATTTTGCGCCATGCTGACACTGACAAAGGCAAAAAAGGCTACGAAAAGTGATAATACGGTTTTCATTGCGAAATCAGCTAGTAGTTTGGTTGTCTGAAAGATTCGAGTGCTAAAACAAATGTACTGCAAACGCTTTGCCAAAGACTGTTGGGGTAGCGGGTTTCTAACAAAGAAACCCCAAAAATCGTTTTTTTGATCGATGAACTCCTTTGCTGTACATTTACTACGGAACGATCTGGCGGGGCAACCGCCCCATTGCTTCTTCAGACGCGCCGGGCGGGTGAAGGTTTAACGCCCGGTTCTTTTTTTCCATCCACACGCTTCTCTTCGTTATACCAACTGCTGATTCCTAACCTGTGTTGCTGCCGTGATTGCTACCGAACCCCTTTCTGCAACAGACACCCTGAGCCGCGAAACCATCCTGGCCGACTACCGAATTGCCTGCGAAAGCCGACAGGTCAGCCTCCTGGGCCGGAAAGACGTGATGGGCGGCCGGGCCAAATTCGGCATCTTCGGCGACGGAAAAGAGCTGGCTCAACTGGCCGCCGCCCGCGCCTTTCAACGCGGCGATTTCCGCTCCGGCTACTACCGCGACCAAACGTTTGTGGCCGCCCTGGGCGAACTGCGCTGGACCGAACTGTTTGCCCAACTCTACGCCCACACCAGCCTGGCCCACGACCCCAACACGGCGGGCCGCTCCATGAACGGCCACTTTGCCACCCGTTGGCTGGACGAGCAGGGCCACTGGCGCAACCAAACCCAACTCTTCAATTCGGCCTGCGACATTGCCCCCACCGCCGGGCAAATGCCGCGTGCGCTGGGGCTGGCCTACGCTTCCAATCTCTACCGCAATAACCCCGATCTGGCGGCCACAGGTACGTTGTTTTCCCGGCAGGGCAACGAGGTCACGTTTGCCACCATCGGCGATGCCTCCACCTCACAGGGCATGTTTTGGGAGACCGTCAACGCCGCCGGGGTGTTGCAGGTGCCGCTGCTGCTCTCGGTCTGGGACGATGGCTACGGCATTTCGGTGCCCATTGAACTACAAACCACCAAAGGCAGCATTTCCAAAGCCCTGGCCGGTTTTCAGCGCGACGAACACGACCGGGGCTTTGCCATTTTCACGGTGAAAGGCTGGGACTACCCCGCCCTGCTGGAGACCTACCAACGCGCCGCCCAAATTTGCCGCACCGAACACGTGCCGGTGCTGGTTCATGTGCAGGAAATGACCCAACCCCAGGGCCACTCCAGCTCCGGCTCGCACGAACGGTACAAATCGGCGGAGCGGCTGGCCTGGGAGAAAGCGCATGACTGCAACGTGCAGTTCAGAGACTGGATTTTGGCCAACCAACACGCCACTGAAGCCGAACTGACCGCCATTGAAACCGAAAGCCTGGCCACCGCCCGCACCGCCCGGAACACCGCCTGGACGGCCTACCGCGAAGCCATACTGACCGACCGCGACCAAACCCTAGCGATGCTGCAAGCCGTGGCCAACAACCACCCCACCGCCACCGGGCTGGCAACCATTTGGCAGGAATTGCAGCAACTACCCACGCCGCTCTACCGCGATGCTACGTCGGCGGTGCGGCGGGCGGCGCGGCTGCTTGGCCCCAACGCCAGGGCAGACAGAGAAACCCTGAGCCGGTGGCTGACCACGGCCACCGCCCAACACCACGACCGGTTTAGTTCGCACCTCCATTCCGAATCCGACGAGTCGCCGTTGCGGGTGGTGCCCATTGCGCCCCGCTACAGCCCCGATAGCCCCGTGCTGGATGCGTACCAGATTATGCAACGCTATTTCGACGGGCTGTTTGCCCGCGAACCCCGCGCCGTGGCCATTGGCGAAGATGTGGGGCAGATTGGCGACGTGAACCAGGGTTTTGCGGGGTTGCAGGAAAAATACGGCCACCTGCGCATCACCGACACCGGCATCCGCGAGACCACCATTATTGGGCAGGGTATTGGCCTGGCCATGCGGGGGTTGCGGCCCATTGTGGAGATTCAGTATTTCGACTATATCTTCTACGCCCTGGCCACCCTCACCGACGACCTGGCCACGCTACACTACCGCACCAAAGGAGGCCAGAAAGCCCCGGTCATTGTACGTACAAGGGGCCACCGGCTGGAAGGCATCTGGCATTCCGGCTCGCCCATGGGGGCCATGCTCAACAGCCTGCGCGGCATTCATGTGCTGGTACCGCGCAACATGGTGCAGGCCGCCGGGTTCTACAACACCCTCATGAAAGGCGACGACCCCGCCCTGCTGGTGGAGTGCCTGAACGGCTACCGCCTGAAAGAACGCCTGCCCGACAACCTGGCCGAATTTTGCCTGCCCCTGGGCGTACCCGACACCCTGCGCCCCGGCACCGACGTGACCATTGTCACCTACGGCTCTATGTGCCGGTTGGTGCTGGAAGCCGTCGAGCAACTGGCCCAAACCGGTATTTCGGTGGAAGTGATTGACGTGCAAACGCTGCTGCCCTTCGACCTGACAGGCACGGTTATCGCGTCGATACAGAAAACCAGCCGCGTGCTTTTTGCCGACGAAGATTTCCCCGGCGGAACTACGGCTTACATGCTGCAACAGGTGTTGGACCAACAAAACGGCTACCAATACCTCGACTCGCCCCCCCGCACGCTCACGGCCAAAGCCCACCGCCCGCCCTACGGCTCAGACGGGGATTATTTCAGCAAACCCTCCGTTGATGATGTGTACGAAGCGGTTTACGCGCTGATGCACGAGGCCAACCCGGCTCAGTTTCCGGCCTTGTTCTGAACCCGCCGTATGTCATTATGGCCACCATCAACACCTATTTTGCCGACCTACGCAAGGGCATCAAGACCACGCTGAAAGGCTTGCGCCTCACGGCCCGCCACGCCGCTAACGCCACCCACCGCCGCCAGCCCACGGGTGTGGCCGAAGCCGGTTATTTTGATCTTCAGGACGGGCTGGTTACGCTGCAATACCCCCACGAGCAGCTTCCCGTGCCCGATAATGGCCGCTACCGGCTGCACAACGAGATCGATGATTGCATTGTGTGCGACAAGTGCGCCAAGGTTTGCCCCGTAGACTGCATTGACATTGAAGTTATTAAGGCCACCGAAGAAATTGGCCGTGCCTCCGACGGGTCGCCCATCCGGCTCTATGCCGCCCGGTTCGATATCGACATGGCCAAATGCTGCTACTGTGGCCTTTGCACGGTGGTGTGCCCCACGGAATGCCTCACAATGGAGAAAAAATTCGATTACAGCACGGTTCGCCTCGCCGACCTGACCTACGAGTTTGCCAACCTGACCCCCGCCCAGGCCGACGAGAAACGAACCTTGTATGCCCAGTTTATGGCCGAAAAAGAGACTGCCAAACTGGCCAAACCTGCCGAACCGGCTCCCACCGCCTCGCCACAACCCGCCACCACCCGGCCCGTTTTCCGCCCCGGCATGAAACCCGCCGCCAACGTACCTGCGCCCGCCACAGAAATCGCGCCCGGCAACGTACCTGACGAACCCGTAGCCCCGAAAAAGGCCCCGTTCCGACCCATGATGAAGCCAAAATCGGCGGAGTGATCAGGGATATATCAATGATCGGTGATATATCGGCGTATTGGACACGGCCCAGGGCGGAGGCAAGCCCGGACGCGGGACCGCCCGCCCCTACAATGCTGTCATCACCCAAGTCCCCTACTTGTTTCGGGGGTGCCTGTGTAGGGGCGGGCGGTCCCGCGTCCGGGCTTGCCTCCGCCCTACGCCAATTCGCGAAGCTACGCCGATGCTGATACGCCGATGCACATTACGCCGCCGCAAATCACGCCGACAAATACAACACCCCCCGCCCTCCTCAACTATAAAACGGCTGGTCAATGTAGCCCAGGTACGTGGTGGGCAGCAGGGCGGTGTGGTACTCCTGAATGGCGCGGGCCACACTGGGGTAGAGAGCCAGATTTGGCAGGTCGGTTAGCTTTTTCCAGACTACGTTCAGGGCCGTAGTTTGGGATGGGTTCAGGGTGGGCGTTCCGCCGAAAATTTCAGCCGTGAACACGCAGTGAAGCACGTCCTCTTTCTGGCCGGGGCGCGTTACGACCCCACAAAAGAGTAGGCCGAACACCTGAATTTCCAGGCCCAGCTCTTCCTGCAATTCGCGCTCCAGGGTGGCTTCCAGGTCTTCGCCGGGGTCGGGGTTGCCGCCCGGCAGGGCATACACATCGGTGTCGCCGTAGCGGTAATGTAGCAACAAAACGGCCTCTTCGCGAAGCACAACAACGGCAGGACGAACTAGCATAGAAAGGTGTGTGTCAGACCCAAAAAAGTGGATAACACTCTGTAAAGTACGGCAATGGATCGTGATTTACAAGGAATTCATAGGGTTTTCGGCACTAAAAAGCAGAATGTGATACCCCGAACGTAAGGCAACAGCCGGGTTGGCTTCCCCTGGGAAACCCTGTTCGATGTTGGCCCCGCAGGTACGTTGCTACCGCCTGAAAATCATCGGTTTCCCTTCGATGGGCACCAAGAATTTCTGCAACGGAATACGCTGTTTCAGCAGTTCGCGGGTGAGGTCTTCCTGCGGTTCAAAAAGCCCGTCGTCGGCTTGCTGGAAGGTGCCAAAATGAATGCTCACCGCCTGCGGACTGCCCAAATCGGCGTAAGCCCGCACAGCATCCGGCGGCGACATATGCACCGGGGCCATGAACCACGTGGGCCGGTAGGAGCCAATGGGCAACAGGGCCAGCCGAATGGGGCCGGTGCGGCTCTGCGCCGCTTGCCGGGCAATTTTCGGAAACAAATCGCCGTAGCCGGTGTCGCCCGCGAAGTAGATGGTGCCGAACCGGGTATGGAGCAGGTACCCCGCCCAGAGCGTTTTATCGCGGTCGGCCAGGGCGCGGTTGCTGAAATGGCGGGCTTCGGTGCAGGTAATGCTCAGTTTGCTGGAGAGCGTTAGCGTGTCGGCCCAGTCCAGTTCGCGGGTGGGGGTGGCCCCCGATTTTCTGACCAGATAAGAAACCCCCAGCGGCGATACCACGGGCGGATTGTCGCGTTTGGCCAGCCGCCGCAACGTACCCAGGTCGAGGTGGTCGTAGTGGCAATGACTCAACAGCACGGCATCGATGGGAGGCAGGTCCTCGAACCGGATGCCGGGCGGGCGACCCCGTTTGATGCCCAGCCACCGGGTTGGCCCAACGCGGTCGGCCCAAACAGGGTCGGTCAGGATGTTGAGGCCGTCTACCTGAAGCAGAAAACTGGCATGACCCACAAACGTCAGCACCACGCTATCGCCAAAAACGCGGGTGGCGGGCCGGGGGCCGGGGGGCGCGTCGGGGGTGTTGAGCCAGGGGCCTTTTTGGCGGTGCAGGAGCCACTTCATCAGGCTTTCCTGCCGGGGCACGGCGGGGCCGGTGTTCACAAATTTTTTGCCCGTAAAATGGTCTGTCACCGCCCCTTTATAACGGGGGGCACAGCCGAAAATCAGTAAACAAAGCAGCCAGCAAGTGTGTTTCATAGGGGTATTCTCGGGGGATTATTGGCCTGAAGTCTTCATTTGTAAACGTGCAAGGCCGGTTCTTAAAACCAGTGCAAACCTATCAGTACATACACCTGATATTTACCTGTGGTTAACCATGAAAATCAGGTGGTAACGACTGACTACACCATACTTTTTTTAGCATGTGCAAAGTAACGACGGGTTTTGTGGGGTCATTGATGGTGGTGGGCTTTTTGTGCCGCCCCGTTGTTCCGGCTGCTTCGGTAGGCCAGGTCGCTGTGCCGGTAGCTGAACTAGCCCGGCTTGCCTGTCCTCCTGTTGACCCACTGGCATTGGCTCAGGTACGAATGGACGGGTTGACAACACCTGGAAAAGCGAAAAGCCCATTTGCTACGCCCGTTTTGCGCCCGCCGCGCTGGGACGGTGAGTGAAAGGTACGTTGGCGGCAGTTTTTGGGGCTAGTTTCGGTTAGGGATTGATTTGCTCCTGCCGGGCGGGGGTTATCTTCGCGGGCAAACATCGCCGGATTTTACCGGGCCTACCCCCATGCAACTCTCCGACATTCTCTACAAAGTGCCCCTGTTGGCCACGGCGGGCAACATGACCGCCGACGTAACGTACCTGACCATGGATTCGCGGCAGGTACGGGCCGACAGTTTGTTTTTTGCCATTCGCGGCACGGTTTCCGACGGGCACAGCTTCATTCCGACCGCCATTGCGCAGGGAGCCACCGCCATTTTGTGCGAAGAACTTCCTGCCGAACGCACCCCCGGCGTGACCTACGTGCAGGTGGCCAACGCCCCGCAGGCCATGGGCGTAGCGGCGGCAAACTTCGCGGGGCACCCCTCACGAAAACTGAAACTGGTGGGCGTAACGGGCACCAACGGCAAAACGTCGGTGGCCACGCTGCTGTTCCGGCTGTTTCGCGGGTTGGGCTACCGCTGCGGGCTGCTTTCGACGGTACAAAACCAGGTAGATGACACCGTTCTGGCCGCCACCCACACCACGCCCGATGCTATTACGACCAACACCTTGTTGACCCAAATGCTGGCTCAGGGCTGTACGCACGTGTTTATGGAAGTCAGTTCACACGCCGTGGTGCAGGAGCGAATTGCGGGTCTGCACTTCGTGGGAGGCATTTTCACCAACATCACCCACGACCACCTGGATTTCCACGGCACGTTCGATAACTATATTAAAGCCAAAAAACAGTTTTTCGACCAGTTGCCGCGCTCGGCCTTTGCCCTCACCAACGCCGACGACAAACGCGGGCTGGTGATGCTGCAAAACACGCTGGCCCGCCGCGAAAGTTATTCGCTCCAAACGTTGGCCACGTTCAAGGGTAAAGTACTGGCCGATGGGTTGTTTGGCCTCGAAATGCTGATTGACGAGCGGCAAGTGTGGTTCAAACTCATCGGACGGTTCAACGCCTATAACCTGCTGGCGGTCTACGGCGCGGCGGTGCTGCTGGGCGAAGACGAAGAAGAAATCCTGACGCAACTCTCTGGTACGTTGCCACCGCCGGGCCGGTTCGAGCAGGTGGTATCGGCCAACCGCATTGTGGGTATTGTAGACTACGCCCACACGCCCGATGCCCTGAAAAACGTGCTCGAAACCATTGTCACGCTGCGCCAAAGCACCGAGCAGGGCGGGCTGCCCCAAATCATTACGGTGGTGGGTTGCGGCGGAAACCGCGATGCCACCAAACGCCCCCTGATGGCCCAACTGGCTGCTCGGTTCAGCGACTGCGTGATTCTGACCGCCGACAACCCCCGCCTGGAAGACCCCCTGGCCATTCTGGCGCAAATGCAAGCGGGCCTGTCGCCCACCGACCTGAAAAAGACCCGAACCATTGCCGACCGGCGCGAGGCCATCCGGGCGGCGGTGGCTCTGGCCCGCCCCCATGACATTGTGCTGATAGCGGGCAAAGGCCACGAGACGTACCAGGACATTCAGGGCGTTAAATACCCCTTCGATGACCGCAAAGAACTCTTCGATGCCTTCCAAAATGCTACCTTTGAAAATAAAGAATGAGTGAAGTAGTGACGGTCCGACGGTTCGGTGAGCAGATTAGCGAATGTTTGGTAGTCGCTACGCGAATGTGTTTTGGAAATACCGCAAAGCGGTTCCAAACATTCACTAATCCACTCATTCGCCAATTCACTCATTAAATCATGCTCTACTATCTCTTCCAGTACCTGGACCGCACCTTCGACCTGCCCGGTGCGCGGTTGTTTCAGTACATCTCGTTCCGTGCGCTGGGGGCCGTGATCTCGTCGTTGCTGATTGCGGCTGTTTTTGGGCGGCGCATCATCGACCAACTGCGAAGACTTCAAATCGGCGAGTCGATTCGGGATTTGGGGCTGGAAGGGCAGATGCAGAAGCGCGGCACCCCTACTATGGGCGGGTTCATCATCATGGCCTCGTTGCTGATTCCGGTGCTGCTGTTTGCCAAACTCTCCAATGTTTACATTATCCTGCTGCTGGTGTCGGCCATCTGGACGTGTCTGATTGGGTTTCTGGACGACTACATCAAGGTTTTCAAAAAGAACAAAGAGGGGCTTCAGGGCAAGTTCAAAGTGGTGGGGCAGGTGGGGCTGGGCCTTATTGTTGGCCTTACGCTGTCGTTCAACCAGTATGTAACCATTCGGATCTACGAAAAACCCATGGCCGGAGCCATTGTCCAGCAACTCACTCGTTATCAGGATATTCACTCAACGGTTTCCACGGTACCGTTCTTCAAAAACAACCAATTCGACTACAGCCTGCTGCTTTTCGGGATGATTTCCAACGACTATACCTGGATTATTTATACCCTGGCCTGTATTTTTATTATCACGGCGGTTTCCAACGGGGCCAACATCACCGACGGCATCGACGGGTTGGCCGCAGGTACGTCGGTCATCATCGGCCTCACGCTGGGGGTGCTCTGCTACGTGTCGGGGAACGCCCGTTTTGCCGATTACCTCGACATCATGTACATCCCCAATTCGGGCGAGCTGGTTATTTTTTGCGCGGCGTTTGTGGGGGCGTGTGTGGGTTTTTTGTGGTACAATTCCTTCCCTGCCCAGGTCTTCATGGGCGACACGGGGAGCCTGATGCTGGGGGGCGTAATTGCCGTGCTAGCCCTGACAATTCGCAAAGAATTGCTGATTCCGCTCATGTGCGGGGTTTTTCTGGCCGAACTGGTTTCGGTCATTGCGCAGGTGAGTTATTTCAAATACACCAAAAAGAAGTTTGGCGAGGGGCGGCGAATTTTACTGATGTCGCCCCTGCACCACCATTTCCAGAAGAAAGGCTACCACGAAGCCAAGATCGTAACCCGCTTCTGGATTGTGGGCATCCTGCTGGCCGTGATGACCCTGGCCACGCTGAAACTTCGGTAACAGAGCGACGTTTTGTGCAAGTTCTTCCTTACCTTTGCCCTCTCAAAATAAATGGTGCGCGTAGCTCAGTCGGTTAGAGCGCTGGTTTGTGGTGCCGGAGGTCGTGGGTTCGAGACCCATCGTGCACCCCACTTATTTTTGATATCCTGGCAGCACCCTGTCAGGATTTTTTTTGCCCGGCCGCTGCAACGCGCCTCCTTTTCTACCTTTACCGCCGATCTGTTTCCATGTTCATGGCCACTACCCACACGCCCCCCCACAACAAGCTCATCCGCACGGTGCTGGTGCTGGCCTACCTCGCCGGGTTGGTTGGGTTGCAGTTTCCGGCATTGGCGGTCTATTTCAAACCCCTTTCGGCCCTGAACCTGCTGGCCACGCTGGGGGCTGTGCTCTACTACCACACCGACTGGCGGCCTTCGTTCTGGTTCTACATCGGCCTGGCCGTACTCACGGGCTATTTCATTGAACTGCTCGGCGTGCAAACCGGGTACGTGTTTGGGGGGCCATACGCCTATGGTACGGGGCTTGGCCCACGGCTGCTGGGTATCCCACCCGTGATTGGGGCCAACTGGCTCTTGCTTACCTACTGCTTCGGCTCCGTTTTCGACCGCGCACCCTGGCCCATCTATATGAAAACAGTGCTGGCGGCGGGCAGCATGGTGGCCCTCGACGTGCTGGTGGAGCCGGTGGCTATCCGCCTCGATTTCTGGACCTGGTTTGGCCAACCCATTCCGATCCAGAACTACGTGGGCTGGTGGCTGGTGGGCAGCATGTTGCTCAGTATCTGGTACGGCTTGCCGTTTCGGAAACAAAACGCCCTGGCTCCGTTAGTCATTGGCTTGCAGGTGTTCTTCTTCCTGGGCCACCAACTGGTCTTTTACTGGAAACACCTCTAAACATTGCCACCGCTGACCGGGTTAACTACACAATTCGGCTATTTCCTCCGCGTTATCAGACTACCGTTTCGGCAGCACACCTCAACATGACCCGGCCATGAGTAGCTATTCAATCAAAGACCTGGAGCAATTATCGGGCATCAAAGCCCATACGTTAAGGATCTGGGAACAACGCTACAACATCATTCAGCCCAAACGAACCGAGACGAATATACGTACCTACGACGATCAGGACCTGAAACTGGTACTGAATATCTCGCTTCTTAAGGATCACGGCCGTAAAATATCCGACATCTCCCGGCTCTCGCAGGAGGCTATGTATCGGGAGGTGATCCGGCTGTCGGACAAGACGTTGAACTACCCCGACCAGATTCAGGCCCTGACCATTTCGATGCTCGACCTGGACGAAGATCGGTTCGAGCAAATCATCAACAGCAACATCAAGCAGTTTGGATTCGAGAAGTCAATGATCCACATCATCTACCCATTCCTGAGCCGAATCGGAACGCTGTGGGTGACGGGGGCGGTTGGCCCGGCGCAGGAGCATTTTATGACCAATCTGATTCGGCAAAAACTGATTGTAGCCATCGACGGACAGACAAGCAAACAGCGGCCTAACGGCAAAAAATACCTGCTCTATCTACCCGAAGGCGAAATGCACGAAATTAGTCTGCTTTTTGCCAATTACATCATCCGGGCACGGCAAAACAAGGTAGTATATCTGGGTCAAAACCTGCCGTTCGATGAACTACTTTTTGCTGCTAAACTCCACAAGCCCGACTACATTTTCACGGCCATCACCTCAGTACCGGCCCTGCAATCAGTGCAGGAATACGTGAACAAACTTGCCCTTACTTTTCCAAGTGCGCACTTGCTCCTGACCGGCTACCAAATTGTGGGCCAGGATGTTACGCTGCCCGAAAACGCCACCGTCGTCAATCAGGCCAATGACCTTATTGGGGTAGCTAGTTTGTGAAATCAATTACAGGTACGTAGCAAAGCCCTTTTTTGTCATTCCGACGCTGGAGGAATCTTGCAGTTACCTGACCGTAAGATTCCTCCAGCGTCGGAATGACAAAAAAGGGCCTCAGAAATAATACAAACTGAACACCTTTGCTAACAAAAGAAACCCGGCCATTGACCGGGTTTTTCATTATACCTTGATTTCTACATCAACGCCGCTGGGTAATTCCAGCTTCATCAGCGCATCGACCGTTTTGGAACTGGTCGAATAAATATCGACGAGTCGTTTATAGGTGCAAAGCTGAAATTGCTCCCGCGCTTTCTTGTTTACGTGGGGCGACCGCAGCACGGTATAAATCTCCTTGTCGGTGGGAAGGGGAATTGGGCCACTCACCATCGCACCCGTCGATTTTACGGCTTTCACGATCTTCTCTGCCGATTTGTCGACCAGCATATGGTCGAACGACTTTAGTTTAATCCGAATCTTCTGATTCATGTTTTTTGCGGTTCGTTAAGTTGATTGTTCCCACCCGAAAGAACCATTTACTCCGGGTGTAACGCCTGACTTCAGGCCTGAGTAACGCCCGGCTCCAGCCGGGCATATACTACTTTTTATGCTACTGCCCGGCTGGAGCTAGGCGTTACCCATGCCCGGCTGGAGCCGGGCGTTACTCATAAGCGTTACTAACTCAGTCCGCCGCCTTTTTCTTTCTTCACCACGCCCTCAGCAATGGCGTTGGGCACAATTTCGTAGTGGGCAAAGGTCAGGTTGGCCGTGGCCCGGCCTGATGACATGGTGCGGAGTTCGGTGATGTAGCCAAACAGTTCCGACAGGGGTACGTCGGCCTTAATTACCTGCGACCCGGCGCGGGTGTCCATGCCTTTCATGATACCCCGGCGGCGGTTCAAATCGCCCGTAATGGGGCCGGTATATTCTTCCGGGGTCAAGACCTCAACGGCCATAATTGGTTCCAGCAGTTTAGGTCCCGCCTGCCGGGCCGACTCGCGGAAGCCCATCCGGGCAGCCAATTCAAACGAAAGCGAATCGGAGTCAACATCGTGGAAAGAGCCGTGGAAAAGGCGCACCTTCATTGAATCAATCGGGTAGCCCGCCAACGGACCCATCGACATGGCTTCGGCAAAACCTTTTTGAATGGCGGGAATAAATTCGCGGGGAATCACGCCGCCCACAATGGCATTATCAAACTGAAGACCGGCTTTGGTGGTGCCGTCTTCTTCGGCATCGCGGGGCATGAGTTCAAACACGATGTCGGCGAATTTACCCCGGCCACCGGTTTGTTTTTTGTACACCTCGCGGTGCTCCACTTTCTTAGTAATGGTCTCTTTGTAAGCCACTTGCGGCGCACCTTGGTTCACCTCCACCTTAAATTCACGACGCATCCGGTCGATGATGATCTCCAGGTGAAGCTCGCCCATACCCCGAATGATGGTCTGACCCGTTTCAACGTTCGACTCTACTTTCAGCGTGGGGTCTTCTTCAATCAGCTTACCAATGGCTTTCGAGAAGTTGTCCTGATCGGCGGTTTTCTTCGGCTCAATGGCGTAGCCAATAACGGGGTCGGGGAACACCATCGATTCGAGCACGATGGGGTTCTTTTCGTCCGAAAGGGTATCGCCAGTTTTGATGTCCTTGAACCCAACCACAGCCCCAATGTCGCCCGCTTCGAGGCGGTCAATCTGGTTTTGCTTGTTGGCGTGCATCTGGAAAATCCGCGAGATACGCTCCTTGTTGCCCGACCGGTTGTTGAGCACATACGAACCCGATTCGAGCACACCCGAATACGAACGGATGAAGCACAAACGGCCCACGTAAGGGTCAGTCGCAATTTTAAAGGCCAGGGCCGAGAACGGCTCCAACGTTGACGGCTTGCGCGAAATTTCGGCCCCGGTGTCGGGGTTAGTGCCAAAAATGCTCTCCTTGTCCATCGGCGAGGGCAGCAGGGCCATCACGTAGTCGAGCATGGTTTGCACGCCTTTGTTTTTGAACGACGAACCGCAGAGCATGGGCACAATTTTCATGCTGATGGTGGCTTTCCGCAGGGCGGCCAGGATTTCATCTTCCGAAATACTGGCGGGGTCTTCGAAATACTTCTCCATCAGCGTGTCGTCGAATTCGGCTACGGCTTCCAGCAGTTTTTCGCGCCATTCGGTGGCTTCTTCCAGCATATCAGCCGGGATAGGCACCTCCTCAAAGGTCATGCCTTTGTCGTCTTCACTCCACTGAATGCCCCGGAAATTGACCAGGTCAACCACGCCTTTAAAGTTCTCTTCTTCGCCAATGGGCAACTGAAGGGGCACGGCATAGCTGCCCAGCATTTCCTTCACCTGCTTGCACACGTTCAGGAAGTCGGCCCCGGAGCGGTCCATTTTGTTCACGAAGCCAATGCGGGCTACGTTATAATTGTTGGCCAGCCGCCAGTTGGTTTCCGACTGTGGCTCCACGCCGTCAACGGCACTAAAGAGGAACACCAGTCCATCCAGCACCCGCAGCGAGCGGTTTACTTCCACGGTAAAATCTACGTGGCCGGGGGTGTCAATGATATTGATGTGGTATTTCTTGTCGCGATAGGTCCAGTCAACGGTGGTAGCGGCAGAAGTAATGGTGATACCCCGCTCCTGCTCCTGCTCCATCCAGTCCATGGTGGCGGCACCGTCGTGGACTTCCCCAATTTTGTGGCTTACCCCAGCGTAGTACAGAATCCGTTCGGTGGTAGTTGTTTTGCCCGCATCGATGTGAGCGGCGATACCGATATTTCTCGTCAATAATAGATCGCGAGCCATTAGCTTGTTAGACAGAAAGTTGTGTAATCCAGACTCAGGCAGCACGGCCCAGGTACGTTGGTTGGCGCATCTGTTTGTGAATCAGGTCGCAAAATTACTGACTTCAAGCCGCAAAGTCAAGTTTTCAGAGGGTCAATTCGGCCAGGGGCGGGTGGATCACGGGCTGTTTGTCGTGGTAGGTGGCCTGGTAGCGCAGGGGCGTGGTGCCGGTATGCTCTTTAAATTGCCGGTGGAAGTGCGAAATATTGTTGAACCCACACGCCTGCCCCACCTGCCCCACGCTCAGGTCGGCTTGAGTGAGCAGCTTGCGGGCGTGGCTGATGCGCAATTCGTTCAGATATTCCACGAACGATTTGCCGGTACGTTTTCGAAAATACCGGCAGAACGCCGCCGGGGCCATGCCCGCCACCGAGGCAATCTGGTCAATACGGATCTCGTGCCGAAACTGTTTCAGCACATGTTCCAGCACCCGTTTCATGCGTTCTGTTTCGGCTTCGGTGGCCGTAAGCTGATAGCCATCCGAGGCCAGCAAAACGCTCTCGCGGTCGGTGGCCAGGCTGGTCAGGATGCTCAGAAACGCCAGCACGCGGCTCATCCCGTCCTGAAAGGGCAAATCGATAAGCCGGGCCGACACTTGCCGGGTGGCTTCGGCCCCAAAACACAGCCCGTAACGGGCGCGGTAGAGCAACTGACGTACCTGGCCCGATTCGGGAATTACCGCCAGCAGCCCCTCGTCGAGCAGGGCCGGAAACTGCACCACAATGGCCTCGGCGGGGGGTTCGTCCAGGTGGTCGTCGTCGTTACGCCAAAAGTGGGGCAAATTCGGGCCGATGAGCACCAAATCACCCACGTCGAAATTGGTTACGTGGTCGCCTACGAAGCGTTTGCCGTTACTTTTCAGGATATAGGTCAGTTCATATTCGGGGTGGTAGTGCCAAAGGGCACCAAAGGCCGTGAGCCGGATGTGCTTCACCAACAGCGAATGTTCTTCACCAATGGTAACTTTTTCGTACAACGCTTTCATGGAGGGTGTCCAATTTTAACTGATTTATGGTGTTAGGTAAAGCAAATTAGTTAAAAATCTGGATAAAGTGAAGGGTGGTGTGATGAAAGAGTGGGTTTGGGGTGCGTTGTGATTTGCCTATGTAGGGGCGGGCGGTCCCGCGTCCGGGCTTGCCTCCGCCCCTACGCCGATGCGCGAAGCCTACTCCGAATCGGCGTATCAGCATCGGCCAGGGCGGAGGCAAGCCCGGACGCGGGACCGCCCGCCCCTACACAGGCTGACACACATCGGTTAATCTACTTAAAAATCGACTGATTTTTGGCTGAAATTTGTTGGCCGGTAACGTACCTGCTCTTTACCTCTACAATATGCCCCGTTTTCTTGCCCTTGTCGGGCTATTCTTCCTGCCATTCGTAACGCTGGCCCAGTTTGGGCAGGCCAACATTCAAAAACCGACCTTCACCTATGCCATTTCGCCCGCGAAGGCTAAAATTGGGGAGGTTATTGAACTGAAAATCACGGTACGGTCGCCGGAGGGGTTTCATGCGTATGCGGGCAAAACGAACCCCAAAATTGACGGCGGCCCGCAGCCCACGGTGCTCACGCTGGCCAAAAACAGCACCATTGAGGCCGTTGGTAGTCTGGAATCACTCAACTACGAAACCAAGTACAGCGATATCTGGGAGGGCGACGAGTACGTGATGCCCAACCCAGCGGTGTTTGTCCAGAAGGTTAAATTGCTGACCAACAAGCCTGTTTTGAAAGGCACCATCGAGGGGCAAATTTGCAAAGAGACGTGCATCCAGTTTTCCGACGATTTCGATCTTTCGACCAAACTAACCGTGGCGGTTGCCGGATCAACTGCCCCCACGCCCGCAACCGCCCCCACCCGCCCAGGTACGTTATCGACCATCGCCGCAACGCCCACCACGCCGGAAATGGCCACGCTAACCGCCTCTTCACCAACGACTTCAACCACCACGGCGGTAGCCGAAAACACCACCCTGCCACCGGCAACGGGGGTCGATCCGCTGGCCGGAGCCGGTAAGGCCGGGGCAGGAGCACAGTCGCTGTGGGGGTTTGCGCTGGCGGCGTTTTTGTCGGGCCTGGCAGCGTTGCTTACGCCCTGCGTCTTCCCTATTATTCCGATGACGGTCAGTTTTTTCACCAACCAAAAAGGCGGCTGGTGGAAGGCACTGCTCTACGGCGTGTCGATTGTTGCCATTTACGTGCTCATCGGCACGGTGGTGTCGCGGTTGAACGGCCCGGCGTTTGCCAATTTCCTGAGCACGCACTGGGTGCCCAACTTGCTGTTTTTTGCCGTGTTTTTCGTTTTCGGCCTGTCTTTTTTGGGGTTATTCGAAATCACGTTGCCCAGTTCGGTGGTAAACCGGGCCGATGCCGCCTCGGAGCGCGGCGGGCTGGGGGGCATTTTCTTCATGGCCTTCACGCTGGTACTGGTCTCGTTTTCCTGCACCGGCCCCATTGTGGGCAGTTTGCTGGTGGCCTCGGCGGGGGGCGAAGTCATCAAGCCCATTGTGGGCATGGGGGCGTTTTCGTCGGCCTTTGCCATTCCGTTCACGCTGTTTGCGCTGTTTCCGCAGTGGCTGAAAAAGCTGCCCAAATCGGGCGGGTGGCTCAACTCGGTGAAGGTGGTACTGGGTTTTCTGGAACTGGCCCTCTCCCTGAAATTCCTCAGCATTGCCGACCAAGTTTACCACTGGAACCTGCTCGACCGCGAGGTGTACCTGGCCGCCTGGATCGTTATTTTCGCCCTCATCGGTTTCTATTTGCTGGGCAAAATTCGGTTGCCGCACGATAGCGACGAGATCAAAGCCGTAGACACGCCGATGGGTACGTTGCCGCTGCCAGTGGCCAATGCGCGGGTTTCGGTGCCGCGTATGGTGCTGGCTATCATCACCTTTACATTTGTGGTCTACATGGTGCCGGGCCTGTGGGGGGCACCGCTCAACGCGCTGGCGGGCTATCTGCCGCCGCTTACCTCGCAGGATTTTAACCTCTACCGAACCAGTACCGGCAACGCCGTTGCGAGCGCGGGTAGCCGTCAGGTACGTCATGGAAATCTCTTCAAACTACCCCACAGCCTACCGGGTTTTTTCGATTACAAAGAAGCCCTGGCCTACAGCAAAACGGTCAATAAACCTGTCTTTGTCGATTTCACGGGCCACGGCTGCGTGAACTGCCGCAAAATGGAAGAAAGCGTTTGGATTGACCCCGCCGTGCTGGCGCAGTTGCAGAACGACTACGTGGTGGTGGCCCTGTATGTAGACGACAAAACTGAACTGCCCGAAGCCGATTGGTACACGTCGGCCTACGACCAGAAGGTGAAAAAAACGATTGGTGCCCAAAACGGCGACCTGCAAATTACCCGCTACGGCAACAACGCCCAACCCCACTACTGCCTGGTTGATGCTACGGGCAAGTTGCTGGTGCCGCCCGTCAATTATGATTCCGACGTGGCGCGGTTCAGCCAGTTTCTGGCCGCAGGGAAGGCCGCGTTTGCGGGGCGTTAGAAGCGGGCTAACGCCTGCGCCGCAACAGTTTTCCCGATGGATAGCGACGAGGTGGCGGCGGGCGACGGGGCGTTGCAGACGTTGATGGCGCGGTCGGTTTCGAGGATCGAGAAATCGTCCAAAAGGCCACCGGTTCGGTCGCAGGCTTGTGCCCGCACCCCCGCGCCGCCTTCGGTGAGGTCGGCCTCCTGAATGTCGGGAATCAGGGCTTGCAAAGCTCTGGTGAAAGCGGTTTTGGAGAACGACCGGTACATTTCGCCCAGGCCCATCTGCCAGTATTTGAGGGCCACCTTCTGGAACCCCGGCCAGGCAAGCGTTTCGAAAAACTCCTTCGCGTTGATGTCCGTTTTTTTGTAGCCTTCGCGCTGAAACGCCAGCACGGCATTTGGCCCTGCCTCCACGCCGCCGTGAATCATGCGGGTAAAATGCACCCCCAAAAACGGAAAATTCGGATCGGGAACGGGGTAGATGAGGTTTTTGACCAGGTACTGCTTTTCGGGCCTGATCTTGAAATACTCGCCCCGGAACGGTACAATCTGCAAACCAATGGGTTCACGCTGCGTCAGTTGGGCAATTTTGTCCGAGTATAGCCCGGCGCAGTTGATGACCAGTTTGGTTTCGTACCGGTTTCGCGGGGTCACAATCACGCTCAGGGACGTACCTGTAGTGAGTTGCTCCACTTTTTCGTTGTAGTGAATTTCGCCACCCAATTCCCGGAACTTGCGGGCATAGGCTTCCGTCACCTGCGTGTAGTCGATGATGCCGGTTTGGGGGACGAAAATACCCGCCACGCCGGTTACGTGCGGCTCAATCTCGCGCATCTCGCCCACGGAGACGTGGCGCAAACCACCCAAACCGTTTTCTTGTCCGCGTTGAAAAAGCGTGTTCAGTTGGGAAATTTCGGTGGCGTTGGTAGCCACCACCAGTTTGCCGCAAAGCTCGTAGGGAACGTCTTCGCGGTCGCAGAAATCGAGCAGCATCCGGTAGCCGTCCAGGCAGTTGGTAGCTTTCAGGCTGCCAGGTTTATAGTACAGCCCGGAGTGAATTACGCCCGAATTGTGGCCCGTTTGGTGGGCGGCCACGCGGTTTTCTTTTTCCAGCACCACCACCCGCAGGGCGGGGCGTTGTTGTTTGAGTTGCAGGGCCGTTGCCAGCCCCACAATGCCACCGCCAATAATGGTTACGTCAATCATGAAGCAAAGGTCGGCCAAAAACGGGCCGCTGCCAACAACGCAACGTACCTACGCCAGTTCGGGCAGCAGGAGCAGGTCGGCGGGGAGGGTGATTTTGGCCAGCAACTTGTCTTCCAGCAGGTTAGCCCACTGGTTGAGGTAGGCCACCACGTCGTCGCGGCGGTTGTGTTTCAGGAAGCGTTGTTCCAGCGGAAAGCGGCGCAGCACCTCGCGGTCGTCCAGCTTTTCGAGGTGTTTCAGATCTTCCAGCGAAAGGCCCGCTTGCAGCATCTGGTTGATGATCACATCGAACGGCAGTTGGCTGGTGTCGCAGTAGTCGGCCACTTGTTCGTTCCAGTCGCCGTAGCGTTGCATGGCATACTGGTGAATCTGGTCTTTGGTCATGCGGGTAAGCTCCTGGGCCAAATTGCCGCAGTTGCAGCTACCCATGTGGCCCCACTGGTAGGGGGCACCTTCGGCCACGTTGCGGGCCGTGCGGCGCAACGCGCCAATGAGTTCGGGGGTTGGTCGTGCCATAAAGCAGAGAATTGGTTTGACGTGTATTGGGAAAGCCGATAAGTGTCAGGCAATGGGCAAACATACCACTTTTTTGGGCAGTATGGCAAGCGAAAGACGGGCGTTCGGTCAGGTACGTTATAACCGGTGCTGCTGTTGATTTTCATAACGAACAACCGGCCCGCTTTGTTCGCTGAACGGTAGGGTATGTAACCTGAGCAAGGCCGTATATTTGCTCCTTCTTATTCAGCTTGTTGTGATTTCTAAACGTTCGTGGCCCTGCCAAAGATGGCTTTTTTCGGGTGCTATCTGGCTGATTCTGAGCCTACCCGGCTTGGCCCAGCCCTTCGCGGCACGGCGCATTCCCGTGCCGCCGCCAACAGACCGGCTTTTTTCCGTGGCCCAGCTTCGGGCCGATTTTGCCCTGCTGCAACGCGCCCTTGAGGAAGCCCACCCCGGCCTGTATCGCTACCACCCCCGCGACAGCGTGTCGCATTGGTTCGAGGCTACCCGCCAACAACTGACCCGCCCCATGACTGAGCTTCAGTTTCGGCGCATGATTGAACCAACCGTTGACCGAGTCGGGTGCGGCCACACCGACTTATTTTCCTCTAAAGCCTTTGCCAAATACCGCCGCAAGCACCCGTTGCGGGCGTTCCCGGTGGGGATTTTTGTGCTGAACAACCGCCTGTTTGTACGCGAAAACTACAGCACCGACACCACCGTTAGGCGCGGGACCGAAATTCTGGCCGTAAACGGCCGCGCCACAGGTACGTTGCTGCCGCAGTTTTACCGCTACATTTCGTCCGACGGATATAACCAGACATTCAAACCCTACATCCTCAACACGGGGGTTTTCAGCACCTACTACGCCCTGGCCGTGGGCACCGACACCACTGCCCAGCAACTCACCCTCCGCGACTCGACCGGGCGGGTGCGCACGCTGACCTTCAAAACCCGAGCGGATAAACCCAAAATCAGCCTCGATTCGATAGAGAAACGCACCATTCCGGCGGCCAAACCCCGCCCCGCTAAAACCGCCCCCCTTCCCGACGAACAACCCCGAACGCTGACCTTCTCCACCCGCGATTCATCAGTGGCTATTCTGAAAGTAAACTCGTTCAGCGGCGGAGGGCAGCGGGCGTTTTTCCGGCAGAGTTTTCGGGCCGTGGCCCAGCAAAAAACCGTGAAAAACTTGGTGGTGGATGTGCGGGGCAACCTGGGCGGCAGTTCGGGGGCCAGCCTCAACCTGGTGTCGTATCTGGTCGAAAAACCGTTTCAAGCCTATTCCCAGGTCGATGCGCCGGTGCGGCAGGTATCGTTTAACCGGCACTTGGGCTGGAAATTCTGGCGGTTTTGGTTGCGAAATTTCTTCACCCGCCGCACGCCCGAAGGCACCTTCCGCCGCACGGGCGTAACCGGTTTGGTGCAACCCACGCGGAAAAACGCCTTCCGGGGGCGGGTATTTGTGCTCACCAACGGCGGCACGTTTTCGGCGGCATCCATCTTCGCGTCGCTCGCCAAACGCAACGCGCCCGACCGCGTTATCACCGTGGGGCGAGAAACGGGCGGTGGCGAATATGGCTGCAACGCCTTCACCTCGCCCTACGTCACGCTGCCCCAAACTGGTGTGCAACTTCGGCTTCCCTTGTACAAAATTGTGCTCGCCATTCCCGGCACCGACCGGGGGCGCGGCGTGTTGCCCGACGTACCAGTGGCCTACACCAACCAGGCCATCTTGGCGGCGCAGGATCTGGACATGGAGCAGGTATATAAGCTGGTGAAGAATGGGGAGTAAAAGCCCCCCAACCCCCGAAGGGGGAGGGCTGACGCACGAGTAATGCTTTCGCGTCAGCCCTCCCCCTTCGGGGGTTGGGGGGCTAAGCCGGGCCAAACGGGAATAGAAACTATACAGCGGTTGAGAGCTGACCCGCGAAATTGCGTAGGGCCGTGCTCAGCGTGGTCAGCCGCGAGGGCAAGTCGCCCCCCGCCGATTCGCTCAGGGTCTCGGTTTGGTCAGCCAGGTCGGTCAGCAGGTCGTGCAGTTTCTGGTTGCTGGGCGACCCGCTCTGCAATTCGGCCTGCAAGGCCTGTAACGGCTGCACCATTTTGCTGGCCTTGTGGTCGCTTTTCAACGACGAAAACCAATCGGTAATGAGCGAAAGCCCCTCTTGTGGAGAAGCAGCCTGCCCCTGGTCGAAGGCTTCAATGGTGGCATCGATCAGGGTGGAGGCCGATGAACCGCTGGATTGTGAATGTTGATTAGCCATATTTTTTGTGGGGTTATCTACCGGGTAATTTGTTGATTAATACTTTTCAAGGTCGTCACAAGCCGTTGCAAGTCAGCCTGTTGAGCACTTGCCTCGGGTGATTCCATGACACTCTCCGTAATGTCGATCAGGTCTTCCATGTACGCCTGAATCACCGACGGTTCGGGGGTACCGCCATCCTGCCGGCTGGGGTCAAGTTCGGCCTTCAGGTCTTCCAGTACGTCGGCAATCTCGTCGGTTTCGTCGGTGCCGTTTTCTTCCAGCAAACCAATCCACTGGTCAATGATGCCCAGGCCGCTGGCGGGGCTGGTGCTCTGAATGCCACCGCTAAAGGCCGAAACGGTCTGTTCGATGAGGGCCTGGGGGTTTTGCGCTGTTGTAGCCATTGTTAAGAAGGGGAAAAGGGGATGTTTATTTTAGTTCTTTGGCAAACTCTTTCAACGATTCGGCAAGATCTTTCAACGAATCCTGGTACGTGTCGTCAGCTTTTTTGGCGGCTTTGGCCGTTTCGTCGCCCAGCTTTTTCACCAGTTGGGCAATTTTTTTGCTGTCGGGGGCTTTCTCGCCCAGTTGGTCGTGCAGTTCCTGCAAATCGTCGGCAATGGCATTGGCCGTTTCGTCTTGCTTCACCACGGCAATCCAGTCTTTGATCAGCGTGGCCCCATCTTTGGGTTTCACGCTCGTTGCGCCATTGTCGAGGGCCTCGATGGTCGAGGTAATGAGGGTTTCGGCTTTCTTGGTTGCCATCTTGTTGGAAAATGTTGAGTGATTAAACGAATCTGTGTACGGCCCCGCAAGGGGCACGGGAATAAAACCCGACTAATTCTGTAATGTTTATAGAAAATTTCACTCCTTAGCCAGCGGCTTGAGCCTGTGGGCCGTTCAGGAATGACCCACTTCTTCGCTACTGCCAAACACGGCTTGCAACGCACTGGCCAGTTGGGTCAGGGCGGCGGCTTGAGGGCCGGTGGTTTGGCGGGCAAAGGCGTGGGTGTATTCGCTCAGTTCCAGCAACAACACCCGAATTTGGGCCGGGTCGGGCTGGTTCAGCAGGGTGTTTTGCAGGTTGCCCAGGGCCGTTCTTACGGGTTCAAGGCCGTCGTAATGTGCCAGTTCGGTTAGCCAATTGGCTAGCAGGGCGGGGCCGGTAGCGGCGTGTTGGCCGGTGGTCAGGGCCTCCACGGTGGCGGTCAGCAACGTACCAGCAGCTTGCGGGGTGTTCATGGTGTCTTGCGTTTTTCTGATGAACCAGGATTCCAAGATGCTGTTCAGGATTTTTAATCCTGAACGTGATAACCGGGCGTTTTCAACGCCCTCACCCAGAAACATAAACTCCTCTATCTAAGCGCGTTACAAACGCGCCATTATCAGCTTCAGGATTAAAAATCCTGAACAGCATCGTCCAAAATCCTGAACAGCTACCTTCATGCTCATGAACCCTTTGCTGGAACGCCTTTACCGACTGGCCCAAAAACCCGAACGCCGCATCATTGGCCTCATGTCTGGTACGTCGCTCGACGGGCTGGACGTGGCCCTGTGCCGGTTGGCGGGCAGCGGCACCCAAACCCGCGTGGTGCTGGAACACTTTACGACTGTTGCTTACGAAGAGACCTTCAAAGACAGCATACGAGCGGTATTTGCTAAAAAACAAGTTGATTTTGAGCACCTTACGCTCCTGAACGCCCGCATTGGCGAGCAGCACGGGCGGTGGGTAGCCGCGTGTTTGTCGGGCTGGAACGTACCTGCCGAGAGTGTTGATTTAGTAGCCAGCCACGGGCAAACGGTGTACCATGCCCCCCAAAAACAACACCAACAACCGGGCTACGGCAACGCCACGCTGCAACTCGGCGACGGCGACCATGTGGCGGCCCAAACGGGCATCATCACCCTGAGCGACTTTCGGCAGCGGCACATTGCCCACGGCGGCGAGGGTGCCCCGTTGGCCGTGTACGGCGATTACTTTATTTTTTCGCAGGCGAATGAAGACCGAATCATGCTCAACATGGGCGGCATTGCCAACTATACGTACCTGCCCGGTTCGCTAGATGCGGGCGTGGTGTTCACCACCGACACCGGCCCCGGCAACACCATTCTGGATGCCTACGCCCGGCTGTTTCTAAACAAACCCTACGACGAAAACGGGCAGTTTGCCGCCACCGGCCGCATCAGCGACGACCTGCTATCGGCTCTGCTCGACCATCCGTTTTTTGCCCAGCCGTTTCCCAAAACCACCGGCCCGGAGGTGTTCAACCAAGCCTACGTGCGCCAGGCCCAACAGCGCAGCCAAACCGCTTGCCTGTCTGCCGAAGACCTGATGGCCACCCTCACCCGGTTTAGTGCCGAAAGCATTGCCCGCGCCCTGGAGCAAACCCTGCGCGAACACCCCGCCCCGACAACGGGCGTACAGGTGTTCATGAGCGGTGGCGGGGCACACAATACGCTGCTGGTCAATATCTTGCGTCAACGACTACCCACCTGCACCTTCCGGCTCACGAGCGAATTGGGCATTGATGGCGATGCGAAAGAGGCCGTGCTGTTTGCCGTCTTGGCCAATGAGTGCGTGGCGGGAGCAGGTACGTTGTTTGGCAACCGGCAGGGCGTGCCCAGCGTGTCGATGGGCAAAATCAGCTTCCCGAACTAAACCAGCGTAGCCACGGCCTCTTTGATGCGCCGCACGGCTTCGACCAGATTTTCGTCGGAGGCAGCAGTAGAAATACGGATGCAGTTGGGGGCACCAAAACCCGACCCCGCCACCGTGGCCACGAAGGTTTTGTGCAACAGCCAGCCCGAAAAATCGTCGGAGTTGTGCAGCACCGTCGTCCCGTCCGATTTGCCGTAGTGGGCACTCACGTCGGGGAAGGCATAGAAGGCTCCCTGCGGCGTGTTGACCCGGAAACCAGGAATTTCTTTCAGCAGCCCCACCACCAGGTCGCGGCGGCGGTGGTAGGCCTGGGCCATGTCGCGGCTGGCATCGAGGGGGCCGTTCAGGGCGGCAACGGTGGCTTTTTGGGCAATGGAATTAGTGCCCGATGTAACCTGCCCCTGCAATTTCTCTACCCCTTCGGCAATCCATTTGGCGGCTCCGATGTAGCCAATGCGCCAACCCGTCATGGCAAAGCCTTTGGCCACACCGTTGACGGTAATGACCCGGTCGGCAATTTCGGGCATACTTCCCATGCTGAAATGGCCTTCGGGCGTGAAATTGATGTATTCGTAAATCTCGTCGGCCAGCACGTATACCTGCGGGTGGCGGGCCACCACCGCGCCAATGGCCCGCAGTTCGGCTTCCGAATACACCGAGCCGGTGGGGTTGTTGGGCGAAGCAAAAAGCATGACTTTGGTGCGGTCGGTGATGGCGGCTTCAAACTGTTCGGGGGTTACTTTAAAGTCGTTGTCAAACGCCCCGTCAATCACTACGGCCACGCCTTCGGCCAGTTTCACCATCTCGGAATAGCTCACCCAGTAGGGCGAAAAAATAATGACCTCGTCGCCGGGATTCACCAGTACCTGCATCACGTTGGCCAGCGAGTGTTTGGCTCCGGTAGAGACGACCACGTTTTCGGCTTTCCAGTGCAGCCCATTATCACGGCTGAATTTGTCGGCAATGGCGGTGCGCAGATCGGCGTAGCCCGCCACGGGGCTATAGCCGTGGAACCCGTCGTCGATGGCTTTTTTAGCCGCTTCGCAAATGTGGGCGGGGGTTTTGAAATCGGGTTCGCCCACGCTCAGGCTGATGACTTTATGGCCCTGCGCGGCCAGTTCGCGGGCCATTTTGGTCATGGCCAGGGTAGATGATTCTTCGAGAGCGTTAACCCGGTCGGCCAGCAGACGGACGGGATTTTCTACGGCGGTGGCCATGACGGTGTCTTTTTATTGAAAATTTGGCAAGAGAACGGCCACAAAATTAACGACTTCAACCCAGCAAATGCTATTTGGGATTGTGGATTTGGGATTTGGGATTTAGCTACCGCCTGAAAATCAGGGGGTTAGTACACCAAAATAGTGTTACCTGCTTGTGGTGAGGACTTTAACCACCGCGCCGGGGTCGGGGCAGGTGGCCAGCAACGTACCTACCGATTGGTTCAGCAGGGGGTGCCAGAGGTCGGGGTTCAGTTCGGACAGGGGTGCCAGCGTAAACCGCCGCTCGTGTAGCAGCGGGTGCGGGATGGTCAGCGTGGGGCTGTCCAGCACAAGATCGTCGTAGAACAGCAGGTCGACATCAATCAGGCGGGCACCCCACTTTTCGGCCCGCACCCGGCCCAGTTCAGCCTCGATGGCCTGGGTTTGGGCCAACACCGCCAGCGGGCTGAGGTGCGTTTCTACCCAAAGCACCTGATTGAGGTAGGCGGGTTGGTCAGTCACGCCCCAGGGTGCGGTTTGGTAGTGCGCCGACTGCGCCACCACCGCCCCCACCCGCCGCGCCACCAGCGTTGCCGCCCGCCGGAACGTACCTGCGCAATCGCCCAGGTTAGCCCCCAGGAGCAGGTATAGTTGGTGAGGAGTGGGGAGTGAGGGGTTCATCTTAGTTGCCGTTAGGCCGTGACCTGGCGGCGGCGGGGGGCAATCAGGCCGTAAATGGTTAACAGCACCGCCACGATGGCCCCCGCGCCCGCCGCCAGTTGCACCGTGGGTTGGGCCACTTGTTTGGCGGCAATGGCGGCGTAGGCCCAGGCGAACACCAGGATGTAGGCTGCGCTTCGGTAGCGGTTATAGAGCACCGCCCCCACCACCAGGGCCAGCACCAACACCCCCACCGCCCAAACCGGCTCCGACACACCCGACAGGTCGAAACTGGTGGCCTTAAACCAGAGCGTGATGTTGAGGATGGTAGCCACCGTGAGCCAGCCGAAATAGATCGAAAACGGCACCCGTACCAGCCACGTTTCGCCCGCTTTCACGGGGCGCATCATGGCCATGTCCGTACGCGGGTTGATGCGCAGGGCTTCCATGACCATAAACAGGCTGCCAAACATGACCAGAATCACGACCAGGGCCAAGCCAATCCATTCCTGATTGAAAATGGGACTCCACACGGCATTGCTCAGCGCGTTGAGCAGATACCACGGCCCGGCACTGCGGAAACGGGGGTTGTGGCGTTGCGCGGGCAGGGCCTGGTAGATAGCAAAGCCCAGCAGCCCCAGAAAAATCAGCCCCCAGATGGCAAAGGCATACCCCGCCGGGGTAATGAGCGTGGCGTATTTGTTCGACACGTCGCCGTTGGTTTGGGGGCCGAACACCCGCGCATTCGAGAGGCTATTCGTCACAATGAGGCTGATGGTCATAAACACAACCAGCACCTGCCGTAGTCGGTCGTTCAACATAGAGATTTCGGGAGGAAGGGTTAGCAGGTATACAACGTACCGGATTCGGGAAGTGTTTACCGGCGTAGGAAGTGGCGGTTAGGGGACATAGTTGAGCGGCAGGAGTTCGGCCATTTTTTCCCAGCCCCAATACCCCTCGAAAATAACTCCCAACTGCGGGTAAAAATTGCCGTTCCGTTCCACCGTCACCGTGGGTTGGGTCAGGTAAATCAGCGACGTTTGCGGGCCGGGATTGCTCGGTTTTTCGCCCATCGTGGCCACCGACCGCAGGTATTCAGAGCTTTCTTTTTCGCGCAGGTACGTTACCTGAATCAGGTTATCGAAGTCCAGCACCCGCAGCGAATCGGTATCCGTTTCGGGCTGAATCAGGAACGTACCAGGCAGTTTATCGGCAATGAGGTAGCGGTTTTTTTTGATGCGCCACTCGCCCCGCACACGGGTAGAGTCGGTTCGTTCCAGCACACGCCGAAGTTCAAATCCCTCATTATCAACTTGTTCACTATGTATGGTCCGCATAAAATGCAAAGCTGAGCCGTTGTAGGCCGCTTTCCGGGCAGTGGCCCACCGGCTTTGGTCGCGGCGGTTGCGGGCGGTCATGGGTTCGTAGACGGGGTAGCCCAGATACGAGACGTAGTTCAGGGCATAATCGTACACAAACTGTGTCAGGGCGTAGGTAATTCGGTAGCCAAGAGCCTGATTTTCAATCACAAGCGGCTGGCGGCTCCCGGCGGTCAGCTTGCGGGCGGCCCGGTCATCGTCGAACCACAGCGCGTTTTGGTTCACGACCCGGCACTGCGCGGCGTTGGCACTGGTACCAATAAACAGTTGCCGGAACAGGGTTAGATTTTCCAGCCATTCGGGGTCGCGGCTGGCACGTACCTGCACCTCGGCCAGTTGTTTCGCGCTGGGGTTCAGCCGAATCAGCACCGGAACAGACAGGTCGGTTGGCAACGGCATGGCCCGCGTCTCGAACCCCACGCTGGAGGCCACCAACTCGAACCGCCCCGTGGGGATAGTTGCCAATGTGAACCGCCCGGTTTCGTCGGCGGTGGTGCCTTTGGTGGTGTTGGCCAAAAAGACGCTACAAAACGGCACTGGCTGGCCGTCGGCCTCGTTCACCACCTGCCCCCGCAGCACCGGCTGGGCGTTGGCGGCGGCGGTTAATAGCCAAAAAAACAGAATACAGGCTGTTCTCATGGCCCGAAGGTACGGGCATTCCGCGCAGTCGTTACAAAGCCAACACTTTGAACTCGGTGCGGCGGTTGCGTTGATGCTCTTCTTCGGTACGGGCCTGCTTCACCACCAACTGTGTTTCGCCGTAGCCTTTGGCCGTAATGCGTTCAGCCTCAACGCTTTTCGACACAATATACTCCACGGCGGCTTTGGCCCGGTTCTGCGACAGCGTCAGGTTATA